>CAIMSP010000019.1 GCA_903844215.1 uncultured beta proteobacterium
ACGCTGATCGTCACGGCGCTCAATGCCACGGCCGTGACGGCAGCCAGCACCGACGCCAAGAAGCTCGATCGCGTTGCTGCCGCCGTGCTGCTGGTGATGGCGTCGGCCGAATATCTGATCCAAAAATAGCTCCACCCCATGGATCAGACTCCTTGCCCACGCCCAAAGTCCGACAGGCTGCTAGGTGCTGGCCAGTTTCCGACCGCTTCGACTGTGAGAGCTTAAACATGCCTTTTGATTTTTCCCCTGTCGAGTTGAGCCCGGTGCCTGAGGGACGGGTGACGACGGCGGCCGCGGCGCTGCTGGCGGCCGCGTCGCTGGCCGCTTGTGGTGGTGGTGGCTCGGCTACTGCATCCACAACGCCCGTACCCGTTACGCCGCCGCCCGTTACGCCCCCACCCGTTCCACCGACCCCTGAACAAGCCGCGCGCTTCTTGCTGCAGTCCCAGTTTTGCGCATCGGACGCGGAGATCGCCGCCGTGAGTGCCCAGGGGTACGCAGCGTGGTTGAACGCACAGTTCAATGCCGCACCGGGACAAAAGGGCGTTGACTGGCTGGACGCGCGTGGCTACGGCGTCGTCGATGCGAACACTTTTTACGACAACACCTACCCGGCAGACTTCATGGTCTGGAACCAGTTGCTGACGGCGCCGGATGCGGTGCGCAAGCGGCTCACGCTGGCCCTGTCGGAGTTCTTTGTCGCCTCCTCGGTGGGTGTGGAAGTGGGTTGGCGCAGCCACGCGATGGCGCAATACTGGGACACGCTGAGCGCGGGCGCGCTGGGAAATTTTCGCCAGTTGCTGGAGTCCGTGACGCTCAATCCGGCCATGGGGGTTTACCTCAACGTGCGTGGCAATCTCAAGGAGAACTTGGCCACGGGCCGCGAACCGGACGAGAACTACGCACGCGAAGTGATGCAGTTGTTCAGCCTGGGGCTGTACCAACTCAATCTGGACGGCACGATCAAGACCGACGCCAACGGCGTGAAGCTGGAGACCTACACGCAGGCCGATATTTCCAATCTGGCCCATGTCTTCACGGGCTACAACCTGGACACGCGTCAGAGCGTCAACACCGTGGTTGCGCAGACCGGAGGCGGCACGCGCACGATCCCGGATACGACCACGGTGCGCCTTGCGATGCTGCTGACCGCGAGCAACCATTCCAGCTTGGCAGTGAGCTTTTTGGGCAGCACGATCGCGGCCAACACCGAGGGCGCCGCCGCCTTGAAGGCGGCGCTGGATACGCTGTTCAACCACGCCAATGTGGGCCCGTTCTTTGGCCGCCAGATGATCCAGCGGCTGGTCACCAGCAACCCGAGCGCGGCCTACGTGGCGCGCGTGGCCAGCGCCTTCAACAACAATGGCGCGGGTGTGCGCGGCGACCTCAAGGCGGTCTTTACCGCCATCTTGCTCGATGATGAAGCGCGCAACGCGGCCGGTCTGACGCAGCCGCTGTTTGGCAAGCTGCGCGAACCCATCGTGCGTTTTGTGCAGTGGGGCCGAACGTTTGGCGTCAACTCGGCCAAGGGCTCTTGGAAGATTTTCAACCTGAGCAATCCGGCAACGCAACTGGGGCAAAGCCCACTGCAATCGCCGTCCGTGTTCAATTATTTCCGGCCGGGTTACGTGCCGCCGTCCACCGCGCTGAGCAGCAGCCAATTGGTGGCGCCAGAGTTTCAGTTGGTGAGTGAAGTGTCGGTGGCCGGCTATTTGAACTACATGCAGGGCGTCATTCGCAACGGCATTTACGCGTGGGCGCCGGAGACCTCGAATGTGTACTCGCTGGTGAACGGTGTGAACGGTGGGTACATCAGCAACCCCGCCACCGACGGCTACGACATGGCCCCCTCGTACCTGGCCGAACTGGTGCTGGTGACGGACGCGGTTGCACTGGTGGCGCGGCTGAACCTGCTGCTGTGTGCCGGCCAGTTGTCGGCCGAGACGCAAACGCTGATCGTCACGGCGCTCAATGCCACGGCCGTGACGGCAGCCAGCACCGACGCCAAGAAGCTCGATCGCGTTGCTGCCGCCGTGCTGCTGGTGATGGC
>CAIMSP010000020.1 GCA_903844215.1 uncultured beta proteobacterium
CCTGGCAGGGGCCGATAGAGAAAGATTCCAAACGCAAAAGTCCGGCCCCTTAAACTTCCAGCTTTAATCCGGTCAAGCCCGCAGGAAGAAGTTCTCCTCTGCACCGTGCTTCAGGCTCATACCTGGATTGGAAAATACTTCGGCCACACAAGCCGGATTGTTGTCACGTGACAACGAGCCGTTACATCAACTCACAGACTTTCCACGGCGATACAAACCGGGTCAAGCGTTCAGCAAGATGCGCAGCATGCGCCGCAGGGGCTCGGCTGCACCCCACAGCAACTGGTCGCCCACGGTGAAAGCGCCCAGGTACTCGGGGCCCATGGCCAGCTTGCGGATGCGTCCGACCGGAATGCTCATGGTGCCGGTCACGGCCACGGGCGTGAGATCCTTGATCGTCGCTTCGCGGTTGTTCGGAACCACCTTCACCCACTCGTTGTCGGCGGTGATCATGGCTTCGATATCGGCCGTGGGAACGTCGCGGCGCAGCTTGAAGGTCAGCGCCTGGCTGTGGCAGCGCATCGCGCCCACGCGCACGCAAAAGCCGTCAACCGGCGTCGCTGCCGTGCCAAAGCCTGCGCCCTGGCCCAGGATCTTGTTGGTTTCGGCGCCGCCCTTCCACTCCTCGCGCGACACGCCCCAGCCGGCTTCGTCCGGCTGTTTCCCAACCCCCAGGTCTTTGTCGATCCAGGGGATCAGCGAGCCGCCCAGCGGCACGCCGAAGTTGGCGGTCTCGGCAGAGGAGAGTGACTGCTGCTTGGCCAGCAGCTTGCGGTCGATTTCCAGAATGGCGGATTTGGGGTCGTCCAGCAGCGGCCGGACCTCGGCGTTGAGCGTGCCAAATTGCGTCAGCAGCTCGCGCATGTGCTGCGCGCCGCCGCCCGAGGCGGCCTGATACGTCATGGTCGTCATCCACTCCACCAGGCCCGCCTTGTACAGCGCGCCCACGCCCATCAGCATGCAGCTCACGGTGCAATTGCCGCCGATCCAGTTGTTGCCGCCTTGCAGCAGCGCCTTCTGAATGACCGGCAGGTTCACCGGATCCAGCACGATCACGGCGTCATCGGCCATGCGCAGCGTGGAAGCGGCGTCGATCCAGTGGCCCGTCCAGCCCGCTGCGCGCAGCTTGGGGAAGACGTCCGAGGTGTAGTCGCCGCCCTGGGCGGTGATGATGATGTCGCAACGCTGGAGCGCCGCGATGTCGAACGCGTCCTTGAGCGTGGTCTCGTTTTTCGCCTGCGCTGGCGCTGCGCCGCCCGCGTTTGAGGTGGAAAAAAACACCGGTTCGATCAGCGCGAAGTCGCCTTCGGCCTGCATCCGGTCCATCAGCACCGAGCCGACCATGCCGCGCCAGCCCACGAGTCCTACGAGATTGCCCACTTTCATCGATCAGCCTTTGCTTTTATGGAGGGCCGCGACCACCGCGTCGCCCATGGCCCGGGTACCGACGCGTGTCGTACCTTCGGAATAAATGTCGCCGGTGCGCCAACCCGCAGCCAGCACGTCCTTGACCGCAGCCTCGATGCGCAGCGCCGCTTGCGGCTGGTTCAGCGAGAAGCGCAGCATCATGGCCACGGACAAGATTGTAGCCAGAGGATTGGCCACGCCTTGGCCGGCGATGTCAGGCGCGCTGCCATGGCTGGGTTCGTACAAGCCCTGGTTGCTCGAGTTCAGGCTGGCCGATGGCAGCATGCCGATGGAGCCGGTCAGCATCGCGGCCTCGTCGCTCAGGATGTCGCCAAACATATTGCCGGTGACCAGCACGTCGAACTTCTTCGGCGCCTTCACCAGTTGCATGGCGGCGTTGTCCACATACATGTGGTCCAGTGCCACGTCCGGGTAGAGCAGGCCGACTTCGCTGACCACGTCTTTCCAGAACTGGAAGGTCTCCAGCACGTTCGCCTTGTCCACGCTGGTGACGCGCTTGTCGCGCTTGCGCGCCGCCTGAAACGCCACATGCGCGATGCGCTCGATCTCCGGGCGCGAGTAGCGCATGGTGTCAAAGGCTTCCTCGGCGCCGGGGAAGTGGCCGTCCGCCGCCGTGCGCCGACCGCGGGGCTGACCAAAGTAGATGTCGCCGGTGAGCTCGCGGATGATCAGGATGTCCAGGCCGGCGATCAGCTCGGGCTTGAGGCTGGACGCGCCCACCAGTTGCTCGTAGCAGATGGCCGGGCGAAAGTTGGCGAACAGCCCCAGGTTCTTGCGCAGCCCCAGGATCGCCTGCTCGGGGCGCAGGTGGCGCTCGAGCTTGTCGTACTTCCAGTCACCCACGGCGCCGAAGAGAATCGCGTCGGCGTCCTTGGCCAGTTGCAGTGTCGCGTCCGGCAAAGGGTGGCCATGCGCCTCGTAAGCGGCGCCGCCCACGAGCGCGCTTTCCAACTCGAAGCGAAGGTCCAGAACCTGCAACACCTTCACGGCCTCGGCCATGATCTCGGTACCAATGCCGTCACCCGGCAGAACTGCAATTTTCATGATGTTGTGTTGAATGGAAAAGAAAGGTATTGATGGGCCGTGATTGTCAGTCAAAAGAGGCACGGGCCGTATCCACCCTCACCCCCCGTACTCGGGGGAGAGGGCGGGGGTGAGGGGGCGAAACGGGCGCAAGCGGCGGATCAAGCGGGCTAAAGCGAATGCGCCAGCCAGGGCTTCTCCAGCAGACGCTGGGCCTCGAAGGCACTGATCTTGTCGCGCTGGCGCAGCGTCAGCGCGATGTCGTCAAAGCCATTGAGCAAGCAGTACTTGCGAAAGGCCTGGACCTCGAAGGGCAGGGCGTCGCCGTTGGGTCGCAGCACCCACTGGCGCTCCAGATCGATGCTCAGCATATAGCCGGGGAAGGCCAGCGCTTCGTCGAACAACTGAGCCACGATGGCGTCGCCCAGCACGATCGGCAGCAGGCCGTTCTTGAAGCAGTTGTTGTAGAAGATATCGGCAAAGCTGGGCGCAATGATGGCGCGAAAGCCGTACTGGTCCAGCGCCCAGGGCGCGTGCTCGCGCGACGAGCCGCAGCCAAAATTCTTGCGCGCCAGCAGAATCGACGCGCCGCCGTAGCGCGGCTGGTTCAGCACGAACTCGGGGTTGGGCCGGCGTGTGCTGGCGTCTTGGCCGGGGAAGCCCGCGTCCAGATAACGCCACTCGTCAAACAGGTTCACGCCGAAGCCGGTCTTGCGAATCGACTTGAGGAACTGCTTGGGGATGATCGCGTCGGTGTCGACGTTCTCCCGGTCCATGGGGGCCACCAGGCCCTGATGCAAATGGAACTTTTGCATCAGAGCTTCTTCGATGCGTCTTCGATCTTCTCTCCGGCCTTTTGCAAGTCCTGGCCCACCCCGCGCACGGTGTTGCAGCCGGACAAGAGCAAGACCAGCGCCAAGGCCAGCAGGGAAAGAATAGTTTTCATAGCAAAACTCCTAGGTATTCAGACAAACTTGCGCACATCGACAAAGTGCCCGTGCACCGCCGCTGCGGCGGCCATGGCCGGACTCACCAGGTGGGTACGGCCTTGCGCCCCCTGGCGCCCCTCGAAATTGCGGTTGCTGGTGGAGGCGCAGCGCTCCAGTGGTTCGAGTTGGTCGGCGTTCATGGCCAGGCACATGGAGCAGCCGGGTTCGCGCCACTCGAAGCCTGCGGCCTTGAAGATGGTGTCGAGCCCCTCGCGCTCGGCCTGCTCCTTCACCAGCCCCGAGCCTGGCACGACCAGCGCCAGCTTCACGTTGGGCGCGACGCGCCGCCCCAGCTTCTTCACCAGCGCAGCGGCCTCGCGCATGTCCTCGATGCGGCTGTTGGTGCAAGAGCCGATGAACACCTTGTCCACAAAGATGTCGCTCAAGGGCTTGCCCGGCTGCAAACCCATGTAGCTCAGCGCGCGCTCCATCGCGTTGCGCTTGTTCGCATCTTTTTCTCGGTCCGGGTCGGGGACGATGGCGTCGATGCCGAGCACCATTTCGGGCGACGTGCCCCAGGTCACTTGCGGCAGGATGAGGGCGGCGTTCAACTCCACGACCGCATCGAACGCAGCGTCGGCGTCGCTGCGCAGCGTGCTCCAGTAGGCCACGGCCTGGTCCCATTCGGCGCCGCCGACAAAGCGCCCGGTCTGCGGGTCCGTTCCTGGCGAGAGCAAGCGGCCCTTGACGTACTGGATGGTCTTGTCGTCCACCGCCACCAAACCGGCACGGGCACCGGCTTCGATCGCCATATTGCACACCGTCATGCGGCCTTCCATGCTCAAGGCGCGCACGGCCGAGCCGGCGAATTCGATGGTGTAGCCGGTGCCGCCGGCCGTGCCAATCTGGCCGATGATGGCCAGCACCATGTCTTTGGCGGTGCAGCCGGCATTGAGCACGCCTTCGACGCGGATCAACATGTTCCTGGCCTTCTTTGCGATCAGGGTTTGCGTGGCCAGCACATGCTCGACTTCGCTCGTGCCGATGCCGTGCGCCAGCGCGCCGAAAGCGCCGTGGGTCGAGGTGTGGGAGTCGCCGCAGACCACGGTCATACCGGGCAGCGTGGCGCCGCTTTCGGGCCCGATCACGTGCACGATGCCTTGGCGCTTGGAGAGAAACGGGAAGTACGCGGCCGCGCCGTACTCGGCCATATTGGCGTCCAGCGTCGTCACCTGCTCCTTGCTGGTGAGGTCGGTGATGCCGTCGTAGCCGCGCTCCCAGCCCGTGGTGGGCGTGTTGTGGTCGGCCGTGGCGACGATCGAGCTGATGCGCCAGACCTTGCGCGCCGCCTGGCGCAGGCCTTCAAACGCCTGCGGGCTCGTGACCTCGTGCACCAGGTGCCGGTCGATGTAGAGGATGGCGGTGCCGTCTTCTTCGGAGTGGACGACGTGTTCGTCCCAGATTTTGTCGTAGAGGGTGCGTCCCATGGTGTTCCTTTGCACAGGCCTGGATTTTATGCGGTGCGTCGGTCGATCCCTGGCGCTGGCTGCATTGCCCCTTGGGGCAATGGACGGGCCGGCTGGAGCGGCTACCATCGAACTTGTCCCCTGCGAGTCGATTCGCCGGGCCTGAGCCAACTGAATGGAGCCGAGGATGAGGCCTGACGCATGACCAGCTTTGACAACCGCACCGCCTTCCTGGTGGTGGCGCTGCTGTACTTGGTGTTGCCGGCATTCGCCTGGATCACGCTGGCAGCGCAGCGGCAACGGGGGGTGGCGCTGTGGTGTGGCGGCGGCTTGCTTACCGGCATCGGTTTCCTGCTGGTCGGCGTGCGCGGCAGCGTGTCCGACCTGACGTCCCATGCTGGCGCCAATCTGTTGCTGATGCTGGGCACGCTGCTGCGCGTGCAGGCGTTGCGCCTTGACCTGGGCCAGCCCTGGCGCGCCCGATGGCTGGTGCTGGCGACGCTGGCCTACATCCTCGTGTACCAGGGACTTCAGTTGGCGGTGCCGGACGAGGCGCTGCGCCTGAGGTGGGTCTATGTTCTGTATCTCGCCCTGATGGGCCTGACGCTTCACCTCGCCCTGCTGGCGCGCAAGTTGGCGCAGCGCGAGAACAGCCCCAGCGCCCACTGGATTGCCCGGATCTATTTTCTTGTTGTCGCGACCTTGTTGCTGCGCCAGGCGGTGGTGTTCAGCGGCAACGCCTTGCCTGTGCTGGAGCCCGCCCTGACGGCTCAGCTTCTCAGTCTGGCCTTGCTGCTGTCGGCCGTCGTTGGCCATGTCGGCTATGTGGGGCTGGCGCTGGATCGTTCGATGCACCGCGAAATCGACGCGGCCACGGCGCTGGCGCGCGATGAGGTGAGTCGCCGCCTGGGCGGCAGGATCGCCCACCTGGATCGCCAGCGCCTGCTGGGCAGCATGTCGGCGTCGTTGGGACATGAGTTGAATCAACCGCTCAGCGCCATCCTGATCAATGCCCAGGTGGTGCAGCGCCGCCTGCAAAGCGGCAGCTTCGACGTCGCTCAAGCCGCAGAGTTCATGGAACGAATCGTCTCCAGCGTGCGCCGCGCCAGCCAGATCATCGAACGCATCCGCGGCTTCATCGCGCCTTCGGTGCGCGCCACCGATGCCGTGGATCTGGGCCTGGCGGTGCAGGAAGTGCTGGACCTGGTGGCCGAAGACGCCCAGGAGCGCGCCGTGCGCCTGATCTTCGTGCGCGCAGCGCTACCGTCCCGCGTCAGCGGCGACGCGATCCAGTTTGCCCAGGTCATCCTGAACATCGTGCGCAATGCCTTGGAGGCGCTGGCGCAGGCGCCGCTGCGCGAAATCCACCTGTCGCTGCACAGCGAGGGCGAGCGCACGCTGCTGCGCATTCGCGATACCGGCCCGGGCCTGGAGGCGCAGGCGCTGGCCCAGGTCGGTCAGCCGTTCTTCACCACCAAGGCGGCCAGCCTGGGCATGGGGCTGTCGATTTCGCGCGCCATCATGGAACAGTTCCAAGGCCGCCTGGCTGTGCAGAACGCCGCCGCCGGCGGCACGCTGGTGGAGCTGGATTGGCCTGCCTGGCGTGCGCAAACACAAGGGATTGCCGCATGAAGTCCAGTCCCTTGCCCATGAACATCTTCGAGCAGGAGCACGCGGCGCGCTGCGCCAAGGGGCGCGTGGTGGTGCTTGATGACGACACCACCATCGTGCTGGCGCTGGCGGCTCTGCTTGAGCTCGAGGGCTATGCCTGCGAGACCCACGCTTCAGCCGAGGCCTACCTGCAGGTGCTGCACTACAACCGCCCGAGCTTTCCCGGGCCGCACTGCGTGCTCAGCGACCTGATGATGCCCGGCATGAACGGCCTGGAGTTGCAGGCGCAGCTCGCGGCGCTGGGCGACACGCCGCTGTTGCTGATGAGCGGAGGCAGCGGCGTGAACGAGGCGGTGAGTGGATTTCGCGGTGGCGCGCTGGATTTTCTGGTCAAGCCGATCGAGGCCGACACGCTGCTGGCGGCCGTGGCGCGCGCGCTGGACGTCAGCCGCGAACGCCAGCGCCTGCAGCAGCGCAAGGCCGAGATGGCCGCGCGCAAGGCCTCCATGACGGAACGCGAGCGCGGCGTCGCGCGTCTCGTGGCGCAGGGCCGCATCAACAGCGAAATCGCCCACGACATGGGAATCGCGCTGCGCACTGTGAAGTTTCATCGGCAGCGCGTGATGGAGAAGCTGCAGGCGCAAACCGTGGCCGATCTGGTGCGCATCGCCGACGAAGCCGGCCTGTGACCCGCCGCTGTGGGTTGGCGCCCTGCACCGGCTGGCCAGGATTTTGCCGGGAAGTAGGTGCTTTTCCACTAAAATTGTCCCAAGGTGCAATGGTTTGTAGAGCATCCGCAGGTAACATCGCGCAGCGCCAGATAAGCAAAATTCACCAGACACCCTGTTCCACACATCCATGTCCGTCGCCGAGATTCCCAGCCCCCAGCCCGTACCCGAGCACATTGCCATCATCATGGACGGCAACCGGCGTTGGGCCAAGCAGCGCGGATTGCCAAGGGCGTTGGGCCATGCGGCCGGCGCGCGGCGTGTGCGCCGAGTGGTCGAGGCCTGTTCGGACCGTGGCGTGCGCTTTCTCACACTGTTCGCCTTCAGCACCGAAAACTGGCAGCGTCCCGCCGACGAAGTCTCCGGCCTGATGGGCCTGCTGGCGCTCTACCTGCAAAAGGAAGTCAAGGGCATGAACAAGAAGGGCGTGCGTCTGAAGGTCGTGGGCGACACCTCGGCCTTTGATGCCCGCATCCAGGGGCTGATCCGCAGCGCCCAGGAAGACACGGCACACAACACCAAGATCACACTCACCATCGCCGCCAATTACGGTGGCCGCAGGGACGTGCTGCAGGCCGTGAAGTCGTGGCAGGCCACGCATCCGGGCGAATCGGTCGAAGCCCTGGACGAGGCCGCGCTGGGCGCGCACCTGGGCCTGTCCTATGCGCCGGATCCCGATTTGCTGATCCGCACCGGTGGCGAGTCGCGCATCAGCAACTTCTTGCTGTGGCAACTGGCCTACACCGAGATGTTCTTTTCCGATGTGCTCTGGCCCGCCTTCAGCGGCGAGGTGCTGGACCAGGCCATCGTCTGGTATGGTCAGCGCGAGCGTCGCTTTGGCGGCTGCGCGCCGCTCGAAGTCGTCAAAGCTTAGTTTTTTTAGGTAAACCCATGTCGAAGTTGATTTTTGCGCGTGCGGCGCTGGCCGCAATGGCGGTCTTCCTGAGTGCCGGCTTGCAGGCACAGGGGCTGGCGCCACTTGCTGGCCTGCTTGGTACCGATGCCAAAGCCGATGTCGCACCCGGCCCCGCAACCACGGTGCGCGCCCTGGTGACGCCGCAGCTCGTGCCCGCGCCCGTGGCCGTCAAGGCGCCGGATGTCGCCCCGCCCCGGCCCCCGGTGCGCGTGCTCCCGCCCAGCCAGTTCCAGCGTTTTGTACAGGAAAGCACGGGTCGCTTGCTGCCGGTTTACGGCAGCGAGTTGTTCGGCGCGCCCGATGTCTATGCCGCCGACGCCGCCGTGCCCGCGCCCGACAACTACATCCTGGGCCCGGGCGACGAGGTCAAGCTGCAGGTCTGGGGTCCGGTGGACTTCAACGTCAGCCTGGTGCTGGATCGCAGTGGCCAGGTGAATCTGCCCAAGGTGGGCGTCGTCACCCTGGCCGGTGTGGCGGTGCGCGACCTGGACAAGACGCTGCGCGCCCAGTTGGGCAAGGTCTTCACCAACTTCAACGCCAGCGCCAGCCTGGGGCGCTTGCGCGGCATCCAGGTGTACGTGGTGGGCCAGGCCGTGCAGCCGGGCAGTTTCCATCTGTCCAGCCTGAGCACCCTGGTGAACGCGTTGTTTGCCAGCGGCGGCCCCAGCGCCAACGGCTCCATGCGCGCCATCGAACTCAAGCGCGACGGCAAGACCGTCAGCAGCATCGATCTGTACGACTTCATTGCACGCGGTGACAAGAGCCATGACCTGCCCCTGCTCTCGGGCGACGTGATCGTGATCCCGCCCGTGGGGGCGCGCGTGGCCGTCACCGGGGCCTTCGACCAAGCCGCCATCTTCGAACTCAAGAGCGGCGCCAACAGCGTGGGCGACATCCTGGCGCTGGGCGGCGGCGTGCCGGCCCTGGCCAAGACCAAGAAGGCGCTGCTGGAGCGCATCGTCGGCGACAGCAATCCGCCGCGCCAGGTGCAGGAGATCGTGCTCGACGCGGCGGGACTCAAGCAGCCGCTGCGCGACGGCGACCTGCTCACGCTGCTGGGCATCAGCCCGGCCTTTGCGAATGCCGTGACGCTGCAAGGCGTGGTGGCCGAGTCGCTGCGCTACCGTTGGTTTGACGGCATGAAAATCCTGGACCTGATCCCGGAACGCGACGCCCTCATCACAAGCGACTACTACGAGCGCAAGAACTTGCTGGTGCAAAACGCCGATGCCGCCAAAGCGGCCGGCGCAAATCTCGGCGGGCGCGTGCGCAACTTGGCGGACCAGATCAACTGGGAATACGCCGTGATCGAACGCCTGGACCGCAGCAAGCTGTCCACCGAAATCATCGCCTTCAACCTGCGAAAGGCCGTGCTCGAGCGCGACCCCGCGCAAAACCTGGCGCTGCTCGCGGGTGACGTCGTCACCATCCTGAGCCAGCACGACATGCGCCTGCCGCAGGAGCGCCAGACGCGCCTGGTGCGGGTCGAAGGCGAAGTCGAGGCGCCCGGCGTGTACCAGACGCGGCCGGGAGAAACCCTGGTGCAGTTGCTGCAGCGCGTCGGCGGTCTCACGCCCCAGGCCTACCTGTTCGGCGCCGAGTTCAGCCGCGAATCGGTGCGGGCGCGCCAGCAGGAAAATCTTGACATCCTGGTGCGCCGCATGGAGTCGCAGGCCCAGTCGCAGGCCGGCACCTTGGCGGCCAGTCTGGGTGCGGATCGCGCAGCTCAAGGCCCGGCCCTGCTGCAGCAGCAGCAAACGCAAATCAAGGGTCAGATTGACCGGCTCAAGGCGCTCAAGAGCAGCGGCCGCGTGGCGCTGGAGCTCGACCCGCAGTCCAGCACGCTGGCCGCCTTGCCCGCGCTGCCGCTGGAAGACGGCGACCGCATCCATATCCCGCCGGTGCCGGGCTTCATCTCGGCTTCGGGCTCGGTGAACAACGAAAATGCGCTCATCTACAGACCTGGCAAGACCGTGGGCGACGTCATCAAGACCGCCGGCCTGACCGACGACGCCGACCTGGATCAGGCCTTTGTGCTGCGCGCCGACGGCAGCATCGTGGCGCGGCGCGACCGCAGCGGCCTGTTTGGCGGCAGCTTCGAGTCCATGGCCGTCATGCCGGGCGACACGCTGGTCGTGCCCGCGCAGCTCGACCGCGAGAGCCGCTACAGCTTCTTCACCCGCGCGTTCAAGGATTGGACCCAGGTGCTCTCCAATCTGGGCCTGGGCATCGCCGCCTTCAAATCAGTGGGGATTTTATGAGCGAGGCCACGCCAACCGCTCAGGCCCTGCCTGAAGACGACGAAATCAGCCTGCTCGATCTGCTGCAGGTGGTGGCCGAGAACCTGCGCCTGCTGATCCTTGGTCCCCTGGCCGCAGGGCTGCTGGCGCTGGGCATCACCTTTGCCATCACACCGACCTTCACCGCCAGCACCAAGTTCATGCCGCCGCAGCAGCAGCAAAGCGGCGCGGCCGCCATGCTCTCCAGCTTGGGCGCGCTCGGTGGCCTGGCCGGCGCGGCCACGGGTCTGAAGAACCCAGCCGACCAGTATGTGGCCTTCATGAAAAGCCGCAGCGTGCAAGACGCGATGGTGGAGCGTTTCAAGCTCATGGAACGCTACGAATCCAAGTTCCGCGAAGACGCGCGCAAGACGCTGGAAACCAGCTCGGTCATTGCCAGCGGCAAAGACGGCCTGATCAGCGTGGATGTGGACGACCGGGACCCGCAGGTCGCGGCCCAACTCGCCAACGCCTACGTGGAAGAACTGGGGCGGCTGCTGAGCCGCCTGGCCGTGACCGAGGCGCAGCAGCGCCGCTTGTTCTTCGAAAAGCAGCTCACCAATGCCAAGGACAAGCTGGTCCAATCCGAGCAGGCCTTGAAGGCCAGCGGGGTAAACAGCAGCGTGCTCAAGGCCAGCCCGGCTGCCGCCGTGGAGGGCCTGGCCAAGCTCAAGGCCGGCATCACCGCGCAAGAGGTCAAGCTCGCGTCCATGCGCGGCTACCTCACCGAGACCGCGCCCGACTTCAAGCAGGCCCAGACGGAGCTCGCCGCCCTGCGTGGCCAGATGGCCCGCGCCGAGACCGAAGAGCCCGCCAGCGCCGCAGCCAAGGGCGCGGACAGCGACTACATCTCCAGGTACCGCGAGTTCAAATACCACGAAACCCTGTTCGAACTCTTCTCCAAGCAGTACGAAATGGCCCGGGTGGACGAAAGCCGCGAAGGCGCCGTGATCCAGGTGGTGGATGCGGCCCAGCCGCCGGAGAGAAAATCCAAGCCCAAGAAGGCCACGATCGCCCTGATGACGACGCTGGCCACGGGCTTTGCGCTGCTGCTTTTCATCTTCATGCGACAGGCCTGGCGCAACGCTGCGGCCAACCCCGAGACCGCCGCGAAACTGGCGGCGCTGCGCGCGTCCATGAGGCGCGTCAAAGGCTGACTTGCGCTGGCGCGCCGAGCCCCCTTGGCCGCCGACATCGACCTGCTGGCCTCATTTGCGACATGCGAAGTCGGGCGGTTTTGTTTGGAAAGATAGGAACATGACACGGTCCAAAGGAGGCGGCGCGCGATGAAGGTCTTGCTGCTCATTACCAAGGGCGAGACCGGTGGCGCGCAGACGCATGTGCTCGCGCTGTGCCAGTCGCTCTGCGATCGCGTGCAATTCGTCGCGGCCATCGGCGGCAACGACGCCGAGACCGTGCTGGGGCAGGGGCTGGGCGCGCTGGGCGTGCCGGTGCGGCTACTGCCGCAACTGGGCAACTCGCTCTCGCCTTGGCGGGTGTTTGCGGCGGTGCGCGCGCTGCTGCGCTTGCTGCGCCAGCACCAGCCCGATGTGATTCATGCGCACAGCGCGATGGCGGGCGTGGTCGCTCGTATCGCGGGGCGCATGGCCAATATCCCGGTGATCTACACGGTGCACGGCTTTGGCTTCAAGCCCGAGGTGCCCCGTTTCCAGCGCTGGGCCGCGTGGGTGACCGAATTCGCACTGGCGCCGCTCACCAGCCACATGGTGTGCGTGTCGGAATACGAGCGCCAACTGGCCTCGCGCCTGCCGATTGCGGCCGACCGCGTGAGTGTGATTTTCAATGCCGTGGCCGATAGCGCCACCCCGCATCCACCGCTGCAGGAGCCGCTGCGCATCGTGATGGTGGCGCGCATGGCCAGTCCCAAGCGGCCCGATCTGCTGCTGCAGGCGCTGGCGCTGCTGCGCGAGCGCCTCGGCCACGAGGTGGGCGCCACGCTGATTGGCGATGGACCGGACATCAAGCTGCATCAGGCGCTGTGCCAGCAGTTGGGCTTGCAGCAGGTGACTTTCACCGGCAACGTCACCGACGTGGCGCAGCGCCTGGCGCAGCACGCCATCTTCGTGCTCATGTCCGACCACGAGGGCTTGCCGATTTCGGTGATCGAGGCCATGCACGCCGGCTTGGCAGTGGTGGCCAGCGATCTGCCCGGCCTGCGCGAACTGATCGATGCGGGCACGCACGGGCTGCTGGTTCCCAATCAGGCGCTGGCTTTGGCGGACAGCCTGTTTCTGCTGGCCAAGCATCCGGACTTGCGCCTGCGCCTGGGGCAAGCGGCGCAGCAGCGGGTGCAAGATCAATTCAGTCCGGCGCGCATGGTCGAACCCGTGGCAGCGCGCTATGCGCAACTGGCGTATCCGGCGCCCCGACTTCTTGCCGAACTCGAATCCTTCAGCACCTTGGCCTCCACCACCGCCCGACACAAGGCGACGCAACTGCAGTGGTCGCTGACCGGGGTGACGGTGCTGTTGCTAAGCTACCTGATCGCCTTCGGCCTGAATCAGGCCAACGTCGTGACCTACCAGTTTGGCCAGACTGTGCTGTGGTGCGTCGTGCCCTATATGCTGGCCGCGCATTGGCTTTATCGCGGCATTGGTCTGCCGGCGGCGGAGCGCACCGGCCTGTTGCTGGTGACGACGGCGACGCCGTTCCTGCTGACGCCGCTGGGCTTTGCTGTGCTGCAGCTTCCCTATTCGCGCGGCGCGGTCTTGCTGGTGTATGCCCTGTCCACCGCCTGGTTTGCGCTGGGCAACTGGCGCCACGGGCGCCGGCATGTGCAGCGGCTGGCCTACTTCGATGAGGGTGTGGCGGAGCAACTCCAAGCCATGCTCGGTCCGACCGTCGCCGCCGAGCCCTCGTTGCGACTCGTGCCCTGGCCGCTGCGCGCCGTGGCGGCGGGCGAAATACCGGCTTGCGAGGGCGTGGTGCTGGATCGTCGGGTGCCCAGCAGCGATGCGCGCAGTCAACTGCTGAGCAAACTCAAACTCAGCCACGTGCGCCTGTACAGCGTGGAGGCCGTGGCAGAACTGTTGAGCGGGCGCAAGATGCAGCCCTCGGATCAGGATGAACTTTGGCAGTTGGATGGCAACCCGGCCTACGACGTGGTCAAACGCAGCCTGGATGTGGCCCTGGTGCTGGCCTTGGCGCCGCTGTGGCTGCCACTGTGTCTGCTGGTGGCGCTGGCCGTGAAGCTGGACTCGGGCGGCCCGGCGCTGTACAGCCAGAGCCGGGTCGGGCGCGACGGCCGCAGTTTTCGGCTCTGGAAATTTCGCAGCATGCGCCATCAAAGCCAGCCCCAGCAGGCGCGCTTTGCGCAGTTGCAGGACGAGCGCATCACCCGCGTGGGGCGGCACATCCGGCGCTGGCGCCTGGACGAACTGCCGCAGCTGTGGAACGTGCTGCGGGGTCACATGAGCCTGATCGGTCCGCGCCCGGAGCAGACGCAGTTTGTTGAGGCTTTTGCCACCCGCATCCCCGCCTACACCTACCGCCACCTGGTGCGCCCCGGCCTCACCGGCTGGGCCCAGATGCAGCAAGGCTACGCCGACAGCGAGGAAGAAACCGTGGTCAAGCTCAGCTACGACCTCTACTACGTCGCCCACTACTCGATGGCGCTGGACCTGTTGATCGCCTACAAGACCATCCGCACCGTGCTCAATGGCTTCGGCGCAAGGTAAATAATTGGGGTCAGATTCCAATTAATTATCAAAATGGAAGCGTCAAAAAGAATTGGAATCTGACCCCAATTTTGTGGCTCGCGCCAGCAGCACATCGGACCAGATCGGATGGCGTTGTGTGAGCTTGCGCAGCACCCGGCCCTTGAGCGAAGCCGAGGCTGAGACCGCGCAGCCGTGCAGGCTTTGCGGCTGCAAGCCGGCGTCCGCCAGCACCTTGAGCAGGGTGAAGGGCGAGAACCAGGCGCGGTGGTCGGTGTTGATGCGTTCCACCCCGCCCAGCGCCTGGACCGCATTGCGCAGTGACAGCGCGTTGGGTACGGTGACGACGAACTCGGCCGCGGGCAGGCACTGCGCGAGTCGCCGCAGGAAGGCCGCAGGGTCGCTCAGGTGTTCGATCACGTCCGGCACCAGCACCAGGTCGGGCCTGAACTCGGCGAGCACCGCGGTGGCTTCAGGCGAAAAAATATCGAGCTCGCGCACATTCTCAAAACCCAGCCGGCGCGCCGTGCTCACGGCCAGAGCGTTGATGTCCAGCCCCAAGCAGGCCGTGGCGCTGGCCGTGAGGCGCGCATGCAGCCAACTGCCGTCGGCAATGCGGCTGGCGATCAGCGGCACGTGGTCGGCAAAGCCCACGTGCAAGACGCGCCGGCCTGAGACCCAGTGCACCAGCACGTCACCGCGGGGCTGCGAATGACTGATAATTTGGGGCCGGTAGGAAAGGTCGTCACTGAATGACTCGCCTGTTAGGTAGCTATCGATCTGTTTCATCCTGCCATTATCAACATCACCACCGCCCCTCTCGTGAAACCACGCGTTTTGCTGCTGCAAGAAGACCAGGCCAGCGGCGGCGTGAGCACGATTTCCAGCACCCTGTGTGAAGCCCTGCGCCAGCAGCAGTGGCAGGTCCGGGAGCTGGCTTTGAATCGCTGCGGCTGGCGCGCGCGGCTGAGCGCGGCCAGCCAGTGCGACGTGATTCTGGCGAGCCACAATTTCAAACCCGCTTACCTGGCCTGGGCCCTGGGCCTGCTGCTGCGCAAGCCGGTGCTGGTGTGGGTGCATGGACCACTGTCTGAGGTGCTGGAGCAGGCGCATGCCAGTGTGTTCAAGCGGGCGTGGCTGCGCTGGATTTACCGGCGCTCGCGGCACTATGTGTTTGTTTCGCGCGCTTCGCGGGATTCGTTTGAACGCTTCATGCAGCAGCCCCTGGGCTCGAATCAGCGCGGCGCGGTGATCCCCAACGTGGTGTCGCCCATGCCCTGTTCGGGGCATAGTTTGTGGGACGCCGAGGCTGCGACACCGACACCGCAACTGGCCTACATCGGGCGCCTGTCGCAGGAAAAGCGACCACAGCTGTTGCTTGACATGTTGCGCTTGCTGCCGGCGCCATATCGCTTGACTCTGGTGGGCGACGGCCCGCTGCGCGACGAGTTGCGCCACAGCGGCGCCGACCTGCTGGCCAGTGGTCGGCTGACGCTGGCCGGCGCGCAAGCTCACGGCCCGGGGCTGTACACGCCCTGGCATATGACGCTGCTGGCTTCGCGCTATGAGGGCTGTCCGATGACGCTGTTGGAGTCTTTTGCCATGGGCGTGCCCTGCGTGGGTTTGCCGATCGCGGCCTTGCAGGAAGTGGTGGCTGCGCACGCACCCTATCTGCTGGCACGCGACGCTTCGGCCCAAGGCCTGGCCGACGCCGTGCAGGCGCTGTGGGCGATGCCGCGCGAGTCGGTGCGCTGCGACATGGCGCGCGTGCTGGCGCAGCATCAGGTGGCGGATTTTGTGCTGGCCTGGCAAACGGTTTTGCAGCAGGCGGCGCAGCGATGCTGATCCATTTCGTGCATTTGGGTGACGCCTACCTGCCCGAGTTGCAGGCCTACGCCGCCTACGTTCGAGCCGCTGGCCATGAGGCTCAGGTGCATCGGCAGATCGCCACCTTGCCCGGCGATGCGGCGGTGCTGTGGTGGCTGTGCGGGCAGGTGAGCAGCGAGCTGGCGACCCGGTTTCCCCACGCCTTTCACATCCACGAATACGCCTCCACTTCGGTGCCGCCGCTGGCCTGGTTGAAGGATCGCATCAAGCGCGTGCGCCAGCCGCTGCCGCAGTACCGAATTTTTCAGAATGCATGGGTGCGTCAGCGCATGGGGTTTGCCGATGCCGCGCCCTATGAGTTTCGCGACATGGGTATCGCGCCGGAGTTTTTCGATGCGTCGAGCGCTTGCGCTGTACCCGAGTTTGACTTCGTCTACTTGGGCGAGATGCGCCGCTTGCAGCATTTTTTGCCTTTGTTCGACGCGCTGGCGCAGGCCCGTAAAAGCGTGCTGCTGGTGGGCGAGCTGCCGGTCGATCTGGCTCTTCAATTGAAGCGCCATGCCCGCCTGAGCGTCACCGGTCGGGTGCCGCACAGTGCGGTGCCGGCCCAGTTGCGCCGTGCCCGTTTCGGCCTGAATCTGGTGCCCGATCAGTTGCCGTACACGCGCCAGACCTCGACCAAGTTGCTGGAGTACTGCGCCGCCGGGCTGCCCGTGCTGTCAACCGACTACGCCTGGGTGCGCGGATTCGAACAGCTGCATGGCGCGCGTTTTGCCTACCTGCCGTTTCATGCGCCGGCCAGCGCCTACGCGCAACTGCTTGGCGCTGCGCTGGATCAAGCGCACTGCGTCGTGCCCGATCTGCGCACGCTGGCCTGGCCGCGCTTGCTTGCTGGATTGCGGATCTGGCGCCAACTCGGCCTACACGCATGAAGCTGCCGCGCGCTTCGCTCCCCATTGCCCTGGCCAGCGCCGCGTCGCTGGGCGCGCAGGTGGCCTTCAGCCTGGTGATGCTGCGTTGGTTTGCGCCGCAGGCGGTGGGTGAGTTTTCCGTGATCAGTCAGATCGCATTCTTCTGGATGACGCTGGCGCTGGCGCAAAGCCCGCTGACCTTGCTGGCCGACGTGCATCGGCCTGCCGTTCAAGCCCTGCGCTCGGCACTGCGTGGCAGTCTGCTGCGCTGGCTGCTGCTGCTGCCGCTGGCCTGGCTCGGCGTTGAGTTGAGTGCGCTGGCCCAGCCTGCCCAGGTGCTGGCCTGGGCGGCGCTGCTGGCCCTGCTGCAACTGGGCTGGTATCTGGCGCAGCCGCTGACGCTGCGCTCGGCCTCAAGTCGCTCCACGGCGTGGGGGCGCGCCTTGCCGCCCTTGGTGGCACTGGCGGTGGCGGGTAGCGTGGGCGCCGTGTGGCCGCAGGCCGCGAGCACCAGCCTGCTGCTGGCGGCGGCGTCGGGCTATGGCGTGGGCGCGCTGTGGTTGCTGCAGGCGCGCAAGTTGGACTTGGTGGCAGCCACCGCAGAGGCCGGCGTCGCGCCCGCAGCGACGCAGGCCGACAACCGCAGCGCGCTGCTGCGCCTGGCGCACACCAGCGCCGACGCGCTTACCGGCGTGGCCCTGGTGCTGGTCTGGCAGCGCAGCCATGGTGCGGCGCAGGCCGGCTATTTGGCGGTGCTGCTGCGGGTGCTGGGTTTTGTGCCGACCCTGATTCACGCGGCCTGGGCGCAGGTGCTGCTGGCACAGGGCACGCGCCGCCATCTCTCACCGCTGTGGATTGCGCTGGGCGGCGCGCTGGCCACCGCAGCGCTGGGCCTGATCTGCGTGCTGGCCGTGCAGTTGGGTTGGCTTGCCGCCTCGTGGACCGGGCTTGCGCCCTATGTGCTGCCGCTGGTCCTGTGGCAGGCCAGCGCCTGCCTGCTGGCAGCCTGCAGCCACCTGCCGTTTCAAAGAGGACGGGCCAGCGCCTTTTCCTTCGCGGCCATTGGCTTTGACACATTGCAGCTCGTTGTTCTGTGCGCTCCCTTGGTGATCGGCTACGGGCTGGATGCCAGCACCCATGCCTGGTGGATCGGCGCCGTTTCGGCTGCGGGATTGATGGCCCTGAGTGCGATGCTGATGCGTCTAAAATAATTGGGGTCAGATTCCAATTAATTATCAAAATCGAAACTTCTAAAAGAATTGGAATCTGACCCCAATTAATTGTATGACCATGATTTTTGTGACCGGCGGCGCCGGATATATCGGATCGCACACCTGCCTGGAACTGCTCAATGCCGGGCATGAGGTGACGGTGTTTGACAACCTGTGCAACAGCCAGCGCGCATCCTTGGAGCGGGTGCAGCGCATCACCGGGCGGGCCTTGCGCTTTGTTCAGGGAGACATCCGCGACCGCGCGGCGCTGCTGGCGGCGCTGCGGGGCAGCGGCGCGAGCGCGGTGATTCATTTCGCTGGACTCAAAGCGGTGGGCGAGTCGGTGGCGAATCCGCTGGCGTATTACGACAACAACGTGGTGGGCACGCTGCGCCTGCTCGAAGCCATGATCGAGTGCGAGGTCAAGTCGCTGGTGTTCAGTTCATCGGCGACGGTGTATGGCGACCCTCAGCGCTTGCCCTTGACCGAGGATCATCCGGTTTCGACCACGAACCCTTATGGTCAGACCAAGCTGGTGATCGAGGGCCTGCTGCGCGACCTGTTTCAAAGCGACGCCTCATGGCGCATCGCCATCCTGCGCTATTTCAATCCGGTGGGGGCGCACCCCAGCGGCCTGATCGGTGAGGACCCGCAGGGAACGCCGAACAACCTCTTGCCTTTCATTGCCCAAGTGGCCGTGGGGCGGCGCGAGTTTCTGAATGTCTGGGGCAATGACTACGCCACGCCCGACGGCACCGGCGTGCGCGACTACATCCACGTGGTAGATCTGGCGCTGGGGCATCTGCGCGCGCTCCAGAGGCTGCAGCAGGGGCCGCAATGCCTGGCCGTGAATCTGGGTACCGGCGTGGGCTACAGCGTGCTGGACATGGTGCGCGCCTTCGAGCAAGCCAGCGGCCGGCCCGTGCCGTTGCGGATTGCGCCGCGCCGCGCGGGTGACATTGCCTCGTGCTACGCCGATGCGGCGCTGGCCTGGTCCTTGCTGGGCTGGCGCGCGCAGCGCGACCTGGCCGCCATGTGCGCCGATGCCTGGCGCTGGCAAAGCCAAAACCCAACCGGTTACTTGCCGGCGCCTTGACGCGCCACTCGGCTTGCGGCATCGATCCTGTGCAGCGCCGTTGGCGCGGCCCACGATCGATGTCGGATCGCAGGCCCGCGCCGTCAACGGCCAAGCAAGGGGGGCGCGATTTGCTGTATATCATCGGAGCCTGCCCGCCATGCGGCGCGTGCGCACAGAATGGGGCCCGGCTTGCGCCTTGCGGCCTGGGATGCTGTGATGGCGACGATCAAGCTCGTGCCTCATTGATTTGATGATCAGAAAGATTTCACATGACACAGCGCAAAGGCATCATCCTCGCCGGCGGCTCAGGGACGCGGCTTTATCCGGTGACGCAGGCGGTCTCCAAGCAACTCATGCCGGTGTACGACAAGCCGATGATTTACTACCCCTTGAGCACGCTCATGCTGGCCGGGATGCGCGAGGTGCTGGTGATCTCCACGCCGCAGGACACGCCGCGCTTTGCCGAGCTGCTGGGGGACGGCAGCCAGTGGGGCATGAGCATCGAGTACGCGGTCCAACCGTCGCCCGACGGGCTGGCGCAGGCCTTCATCATCGGCCGCGAGTTTGTCGCGAACCAGCCCAGCGCGTTGGTGTTGGGTGACAATATTTTTTATGGTCACGACCTGGGCAAGCAACTGGCCAAAGCCAGCCAACGCAGCAGCGGCGCGACGGTCTTTGCTTACCACGTGCACGACCCGCAGCGCTATGGCGTGGTCGAGTTTGACGCACAACAGCGCGCCGTCAGCATCGAAGAAAAGCCCAAAGCACCGAAGAGCAACTATGCCGTGACGGGCCTGTATTTCTATGACCGCCAAGTGTGTGACATCGCGGCCAGCATCCGGCCCTCGGCGCGCGGCGAACTGGAGATCACCGACGTGAACCGACGCTACCTGGAGCAAGGCGCGTTGAACGTGGAGATCATGGGCCGGGGCTACGCCTGGCTCGACACCGGCACCCACGACAGCCTGCTGGAGGCTGCGAGCTTCATCGCCACGTTGCAAAAGCGCCAGGGCCTGCAGGTGAGCTGCCCGGAGGAGATCGCCTTTGCGCAGCAATGGATCGACGCGGCCCAGATCCAGAAACTGGCGACGCCGCTGGCCAAGAATGGGTATGGGCAATACCTGCTCGGCCTTATCAAATAGATTTTCGTAGGTCGGGTCAGCGCAGCGTGACCCG
>CAIMSP010000021.1 GCA_903844215.1 uncultured beta proteobacterium
GACTCGACGCCTTGGCGTGCATCAGGACGACGGATTCGGTCTCCAGGTGGTGTTTCAAATGGCCGAGAAAATTCTCCATCAATAGCTCCATGTCGGCCTTGGTGGTCCTTTCGGTCACGGCGCTTACCAATTCATTTCCCAAGCCAAACAGACGTCGATGCTGGGCATCGAGCACAGGGTGTCCGCACTCGAAGGTGCTGCTCCATGAAATGTGCAACGAGCCGTCGCTGGGGTGGTTGCCATCGGTCCAGTCCAGGACATTGATGCTGCCCCCGCTGGCCTTGAATTCCTTGCGGTAGCGGTAGCGGTTGACCCATACCATGACGCCGGCCGCCACCAGGATGGCGCTGCTGATCGCGGTGAGCACCGTCGGCAAGGGGATCAGGATCATCAGGCCCACCCACACGTACAGGTGCGGGAGTGCCCGATACAACCAGTCGGGATAGTGGCTCTGCCATTTACTCAAGCGGATTCCTAGAATTCATTGTTTGACGTTTTCGGACAATTCTAATTCCCAAATGGCAGTCGGCGCCAATATTACATGGCGCCGGATTTGGATGCACACAATCTCGGGAGAGGGGTTGGTTGGCAGCGCCTGGGAGCGCGCCCAGCGCTGCTGCTTGGCGACATTGTTCGCGTGGCCAGGGAGATTTCTGCCGGGAATGATGTAATCAAATATGTAATTAAGAATCTAATATTGATCGCGGCGCCGACGCGGCGCCGAATCCCGATCCGGATGCGCTGTCAGATCCAGCCAAACCAGCCCAGCAGCGCCCCGGCACCAAGCAGCCACAGCATGTGGATTCGGGTGCGCCAGACCAGCAGCACACAGACCAGCGTCAAAGCCCACAGCGGCCAGTCCCGTGCGACTTGGTCGTGCGCGCTGGTGAGGATCCAACCGGTGGCGATCAGCAGCGCCACCACGATCGGTGCGAGTCCGAGCTTGAAGGCGCGAACCGCGCGCAAATCGCGGTTGGCGTGACTCCAGCGCGCCGCCACGTAGGTCAGGGTGGCGCTGGGCAGCAGGATGCCGCTCATGGTCGCCAACATGCCCAGCAGACCTGCGGCCGCGCTGCCGGTGTTGAGGCCGACGTTCCAGCCCATGAGCGCGACAAACAACACATTCGGTCCGGGCGAAGCCTGGGCAATGGCGATGCTGGCGTTGAACTGCGCCTCGCTCAGCCAATGCTGCTGCACCACCAGATAACGGTGCATGTCGGGCGCGGTCGTGATGGCACCCCCCACGGCCAGCAGCGACAGCGAGAGGAAGTGCAGGAACAGGCTGAACCAGTCGCCCAGGCTCAGCGTCAACTGTGCCACAGCCGTCATGCTTTGAGCTTCCGGTACGTCAGGGTGCTGGACAGGCCACCCAGGCCGAGCAAGACCCAGGACAGCGGCCAGTGCAGCAAGCCAATGGCGGCGAAGCACGCCAATCCCAAAGCGGTGCAAACCCGCACGCCCAAAGGGTTGGCCTTTAACGCGCCCAGCAGTCTGAACCCGGTGGCGGCGATCAACCCTGCCGCCACCGCCCCCATGCCGCGCAGCGCGCCGGCCACACCGGGGTGCTCGGCAAACTGCGCGTACACCAGCGCCAGGCACAGGACCACGAGCAGCGGCACCAGCAACATGCCCGCCAGCGCCGACAGCGCGCCCGTCAGCCCGAAGTAGCGGCCGCCGATCATCAGCGAGAGGTTCACCACGTTGGGACCGGGCATGATTTGCGCGACGGCCCACTCCTCGACGAATTCCTCCTGCGTCATCCAGCGCTTCTTCTCGACGATCTCGCGCTGCACGATGGCCAGAACGCCGCCAAAGCCCTGCAGGGCGAGCAAGGTGAAGGAGACGAACAGATCGGTTCTGGATCGTGGTTGTGCTGGTGCGGGGGTGGCCATGGCGGCATTATCCGGGGCGAAATCGCTCGGGCCGCGCCGAGGGAGAATTTTCCTGGACGCCAAGGCGCGCGCCCAAGTCATGAAACCCGGCTCGGCTGCGCCCGGCAACTACAGGGCTCGCTCCCAGGTCTCGCTCACGAGATCGCAGCCAAAGCCATGGTAGGGCTCGCTTTGCACCAGCTTGAAGCCGCGCTTGGCGTAGATAGCGCGTGCCACAGTGAGGTTGCTGTGCGTCCACAGGACCATGCTTTGGTAGCCACGGGCTTGCGCGAAGCCAATGCATTCGTCCGTCAGGCGCGCCCCCAGTCCTTGGCCACGGGCCTCGGGGGTGAGCAGCAGCAGGCGCAGTTGCGCCTGCGTGGCGCTCTTCTTCACCACGAACACCGAACCCACGCGCTGGCCGTCGATTTCGGCGATCCAGCCCCGCTCCCAGCCGGGATCGTGCTGGGCCAGCATCTTCGCCACAATGTCGGCCACGAGCACTTCAAACTCGCTGTTCCAGCCATGGTCGCGCAGGTATTGCGCGCCGTGCTGGCGCACCACCCAATCCATGTCGGCTGGGAGCGCCTCGCGCAACACCACGTTGGATCGACTCAGGTCCATTGGGCCGGATGCAGAACGCGGGCCGGGTTCGGCCTCAAACCGTCAAGCCGCCCGAGACTTCGATCACGGCGCCGTTGATGTAGCTGGCTTCGTCGCTGGCGAGAAACGCATAGACGTTGGCAATCTCTTCGGGCTGACCGAGTCGGCGCAAGGGAACACGGTGCTCCATTTCGGTGATGACTTTTTCCGGGATGCTCGACAGAATCGGCGTGGCGATGAAGCCCGGTGCCACGGCATTCACGCGCACGCCCTTGGGTCCGAGTTCGCGGCTCCAGGTCTTGGTGAAACCGATGACGCCAAACTTGGTCGCCGCGTAGTTGGTCTGGCCAAAGTTGCCGTAGATGCCGACCACGGACGACGCGTTCAGGATCACGCCGCTGCCCTGCGCCACCATGCCGTCGGCCACGGCCTGGGCGCAATGGAACACGCCGCGCAGGTTCACGTCGATGACTTTGTCGAATTGCTCCAGCGTCATCTTCTGCAGCCGCGCGTCCTGGGTGATGCCGGCGTTGTTCACGAGCACGTCGATGCGGCCAAATTGCGCCGTGACCTGGGCCACCACGGCGTCCACGCCGCTGCGTTTCGTCACGTCCATGACAAAGCCCTGCGCCTGGGCACCCAGGGCCTGGCATTGGGCCACGGTCGCGTCCACAGCCGCCTGCTTGAGGTCGCAGACGATGACGATCGCCCCTTCGCGCGCAAACTTCAGCGCGGTGGCCAGGCCAATGCCTTGCGCGGCGCCGGTGATGAGGCTGACTTTGTTGAGCAGACGCCGGGAGTTGGAAGCGATTTCAGACATGGGAGGGGTACTTTGGGTGGTGAGCCGCGGGATTCGAGGCGTTCACGTCCAGTGTAGTTCGCCAGCGATTCGCCAAACTTGCGCCCGCAGTGGCCGCACCGGTGTTTCTTCGCTGTCCTTGACCTGGCGCAATCGAGCTGACCCCAAATGCCGCTTCCGCAAGCCCAAGCAGTTGAGGACAGAGCACGCGCACTGCGTGTCGCTTTGGCCTGTCCCGCAAGCTATCAGGCGATCTTCTTCATCCAGTACAGCATGGTTTCGGTGAACTTCCCGTAGGGCGGGAACAACAGCGCCGAACCCGACAGGCGCGACTGAATGAAGACCGGTTTTTCCTTGGTGAACAGCTTGAAGCCATAGTCGCCATGGTAGGCGCCGCTGCCGCTGGGGCCGACGCCGCCGCAGGGCAGGTTGCTCTGGACGAAGTGCAGCAGCGTGTCGTTCACCGTGACGCCGCCCGACGTGGTCTGGCGCAGCACCCGGTCGATGTCGGCCGCGTTGTGCCCGAAATAGTACAGCGCCAGCGGCCGAGGATGGGCGTTCACATAGGCGATGGCCTCGTCGAGCGATTCACAACTCAGCACCGGCAGGACCGGGCCGAAGATCTCCTCCTGCATCACGCTCATGCCGTCGTTCACCTGCGACAGGATCGTGGGTCGCAGCTTGCGCGTTTGCGGGTCCGCCGCTTCTTGCGCCGGGTTGACTTCAAAGAAGCGTGCCCCCTTGGCGCGCGCATCCGCGATCAGGCCCTGCAGGCGCGCATAGTGGCGCGGGCTGGCGATGCTGGTGTAGTCGGGATTGTTCTCCAGCGTTGGGTAGAGTTCGGCCACGGCCTTGGCGTAGGCGTGGGCGAAGTCGTCGAAGCGGGCATTTGGCAGCAGCACGTAGTCGGGGGCAATGCAGGTCTGACCGGCGTTGAGCAGTTTGCCCGAAGCGATCTTTTTCGCGACCGCCTGCAGGTCGGCGTCGGCGCCCACGATGACCGGCGATTTGCCGCCCAACTCCAGCGTCACCGGCGTCAGATTGGCGCCCGCAGCGGTCGCCACGTGGCGACCCACGGCCGTGGAGCCGGTAAAAAACAGGTGATCGAACGGCAGCGCGGAAAAGGCGCGCCCAACCTCGGCGTCACCGGTCACGACGGCGAATTCTTCGCGGGAGAAGCGTTCGGCCAGGATCTCGGCGAGCAGATCCGAGAACCTGGGTGTGAGCTCGCTGGGCTTGAGCATGACCCGGTTGCCCGCCGCCAGCGCCGCCACGGCGGGAACGATGGCCAGTTGCAGCGGGTAGTTCCAGGGACTGATGATGCCCACCACGCCCAGCGGCTGCGGCAGGATGCGACTCGAGCCCGGCAGAAAGTGCAGGGCCGTGGCCACGCGCCGGGGTTTCATCCAGCGTTTCAGATGCTTTTGCGTGTGCGCAAGATCGCTCAGCAGGATGAAGGATTCGGCGATCAGCGTCTCGTGCCGCGAGCGCTGGCCGAAGTCGGCGCTGATGGCCTGGGCCATGCGCTCCTCGTGCTTTTGCATCAGGGCCTTGAGTCGTGCCAGCCGATCCAGGCGCGCGCCAAGATCAGGAAAACTGTCTTGCGCGAAGGCCGCGCGTTGCTGCTCAAAAAGGGTTTTCATGGGCGAACGATAACCGAAATCGAACGCCCCCGCAGCCTCAACCCCAGCCGTCTGCCGCGCGCGGGCGAGGCAGCAAAAAGACTTAGCCGCCGCGGCGCATCATCTCGAAGAACTCGTTGTTCGTCTTCGTGGCCTTCATCTGCTTGAGCACCATTTCCATGGCTTCGATTTCGTCCATGTTGTACATGAACTGGCGCAGGATGCGCGTCTTTTGCAGAATGTCCGGAGCCAGCAGCAGTTCCTCGCGGCGCGTGCCGCTGCGGTTGAGTTGGATCGATGGGAACACGCGCTTTTCGTACAAGCGGCGGTCCAGGTGGATTTCCGAATTGCCCGTGCCCTTGAACTCTTCGAAGATCACTTCGTCCATGCGGCTGCCGGTGTCGATCAACGCGGTGCCGATGATGGTGAGCGAGCCGCCTTCTTCGACGTTGCGCGCGGCGCCCAGGAAACGCTTGGGGCGTTGCAGTGCATTCGAGTCCACGCCGCCGGTCAGGACCTTGCCCGACGAGGGCACGACGTTGTTGTAGGCGCGTGCCAGACGCGTGATCGAGTCCAGCAGGATGACCACGTCTTTTTTCAGTTCGACCAGGCGCTTGGCGCGCTCGATCACCATTTCTGCGACGTGCACGTGGCGTGCGGCGGGCTCGTCAAAGGTCGAGGCAATCACCTCGCCCTTGACGGTGCGCTGCATTTCCGTCACTTCTTCCGGGCGCTCGTCCACCAGCAGCACCATCATGTAGATGTCGGGGTAGTTGGCCGAGATGGCGTGTGCGATGTGCTGCATCATCACCGTCTTGCCGCTCTTGGGCGGCGCCACCAGCAGGGCGCGCTGGCCCTTGCCGATCGGGGCAATGATGTCGATGATGCGTCCGGTGATGTTCTCTTCGGTCTTGACGTTGTCGCGCTCGAGTTTCATCTGCACATTGGGAAACAGCGGCGTCAGATTCTCGAACATCACCTTGTGCTTGTTCTCTTCGGGCCCACCACCGTTGACCTTGTCGAGCTTGTTCAACGCAAAGTAGCGCTCGCCGTCCTTGGGTGTGCGCACCTCGCCTTCGATCATGTCGCCGGTGTGCAGATTGAAGCGGCGCACCTGGCTCGGGCTGATGTAGATGTCGTCGGTAGAAGCGGTGTAGCTGGTGTCCGGGCTGCGCAAAAAACCGAAACCGTCGGGCAGGATTTCCAGCACCCCGTCGGCAATGATTTGCTCGCCGGTGCGGGCGCGCTTCTTGATGATGGCAAACATCAACTCCTGCTTGCGCATGCGGCCGGTGTTTTCAATCTCAAGCTCTTCAGCCTGTTTCAGGACTTCGGAGACGTGCAGTGCCTTGAGTTCGTTTAAGTGCATGGGATGAAGCCCGTGGGGCCGTATGGAGTGAATCCGAAAGGGATGAAACGAGAGGAGCCGGGGGGAGGGTGGAAGCCAGGCGGTAGGGGCCTGAACTGCCGGGAACTCGAACCGCCGGGCTGGGGTGCCCAACGGTGAACTGCGCGAATTATGACAGGAAAAAAAACCGTCGGGTTACGCCACGCTAACCCGACACGGGACGGGTATCAGGCCAATTGCTCGTCGATGAAGGCGCTCATCTGCGCCTTGCTCATGGCGCCGACCTTGGTGGCGCTGAGCTGTCCGCCCTTGAACACCATCAGCGTGGGGATGCCGCGAATGCCGAACTTGGCCGGGATGTCGCGGTTCTCGTCGACGTTCATCTTGGTGATCTGCAGCTTGCCGTCGTAGGCCAGCGCGAGCTCGTCCAGGATCGGTGCAATGCCTTTGCATGGGCCGCACCATTCGGCCCAGTAATCGACCAGAACCGGCTTGTCGGACTTCAAGACGTCGGCGTCAAACGTGGCGTCGGTGGTATGTGTGATCAGGTCGCTGGCCATGATGGCTCCTTGGTAAGTGGGTGTTGGCGCCAAGCTTCAGGCTCGGGCCGCTGCGCGTCGCGGGTCATGAAAGAGGGGGTCTTGCACGTTAAAGTCGGGGCATTGTGACATACCGCCCACCGCTTTCTGCCCTCGCGCGCTACGCTTCGCCACTATGACAGCGATAGCCACAGGGCATGCAACACCCGCCGCTTGGCCCAGCGTGCAGCGCTGGCTTGAGCCCGATACCGGCTTGATCGCGCAACTACTGCAAACGATGCAAGGGCGCGGCGCGCATCCGGCGCGCACCCTGGTGCTGCTGCCCTTTGCCCAACTCATTCCCCTGGCGCGGCGCATGTGGGCCCAGGCCGTCCCGTCGGGGTTTGCCCCGCGCTTCGAGACCACGGCAAGCTGGGTGCGTGGCGTCGGCGGCGCAGCGCGCGAGCATGAAGACCTCACGCTGGACCGGGGCCGTGACCTGCTGACCGCGCACTCCTTGCTGGAGCGCGCCGGGCTGGGTCGGGCGCGCGAGCTGTTGAGCGCGCGCTTGCTGGAATCGGCCTATGCCTTGGCGGCGCGGGTGGCGTCCGTGCCACCCGCCGAGCGCGCCGCCTGGGGCGAGACGGCGCGCGCTGGCGTGCTCACAGGCCTGGAGGGGCCGGCGCTGGCGGTGGAGGCGGCGCTGTCGCGCCTGGCGCTGGAATGGGCGCTGGCGTCGTCGTATCCGAGTGACGTGCTGCTGGGCGAGGGCGCCGTGGCGGCCTTCGACTGCGTCGTCGTGCTGCAGGGTTTTCAGGCGGAGCCGCTGACGCAAACGCTGCAGGCGCTGCTGGGCCAGCGCTGCGCCTTGATCCTGCTGGACGGCGCCGACGCCCAAAGCGCGCCGCAGGGGTCGGTCGCTCTGCACGCGGCGCACGACTCCGAGGACGAGGCCGAGCGCGCTGCGGCTTGCGTGCTGCGGCACATCGCGCTGGGCCGGGTGCCGGTGGCACTGGCCGCGACCGACCGGGTGCTGACCCGGCGCATTCGCGCCATGCTCGACCTGCAGGGCGTGGCGATCCGTGATGAGACCGGCTGGAAGCTGTCCACCACCCGGGCCGCCGCGCAGCTGATGGGCTGCCTGCGCGCCTGTCGCTGGGACGCGAGCTGCGACAGCGTGCTCGACTGGTTGAAGAACGCACCCGCCTTTGATGCGCCAAGCGTGGCCATGCTGGAACGACGCTTGCGGCGCGCGGCCATTGCGCAGTGGCGCGCCGTGGCCGCCAACCCGGCCCTGACCGATGCGACCGCATCAACTGGCGAAGGCGATGCGGCGTCGCCCTTGAGTGCGCTGTTGCAGCAGCTGGCGCTGGAGCGCGAAGCGCTGACGCGCTCGCGGCCACTGGCGCGCTGGTTGCAGGACCTGGCGCAGTCGCTGGGGCGCACCGGGGTCTTTCTCTCGCTGAGCCAGGACGCTGCCGGTGTGCGCGTGATCGAGGCGCTGCGTCTGGGACCGCTGGCCCATGCCGAGTTCGACGCCTTGCCGCAGGCCGCGCGCCGCCTGAGCCTGGCTGAGTTCAGCGCCTGGGTCGATGCGGTGCTGGAAGCGGCCAGCTTTGCGCCACTGGCGCCGACCGAGGCGCAGCTGGTGATCCTGCCGCTGAGCCAGTTGCTGGTGCGGCCGTTTGCGGCGCTGGTCCTGCCCGGTTGCGACGAAGTGCGCATGAACCCTTCGCCCGAGCCGGCCGGCAACTGGACCCCGCCGCAGCGTGCCGCCCTGGGTTTGGATTCGCGCGCGCAATTGGCCCAGGCGACCCGCGCGGCCTGGCGCCACGCGCTCGCCACGCCCGATTGCGACGTGCTGTGGCGCCGCCAGGACGACAGCGGCGAGCCGCTGCTGGCCAGCACCCTGGTGCAAAGCCTGCAAATGCAGGCGCTGGCCCAGACCGGAGGCGATGGGCGCGTGCCGCGCACGCTGGCGACCCAGGCCACGGCCGCGCCGCTGCCCCGTGGCGCTGCCTTGCCGCTGCGACGCCTATCGGCCAGCGCCTACCAGGATCTGCGACGCTGCCCCTACCGCTTCTTTGCGCTGCGCTTGCTGGGCCTGCAGGAGGCGGACGAACTCGAAACCGAGCTCGATCAGCGTGACTTCGGCCTTTGGTTGCACGCCGTGCTCGAGCGCTTTCATGCGGACCTGAAGCGGCTCGGCGCGGCCGATGAGGCGCAGCGGCGCGCGCTGATCGAACGGGCCGGCGCCGAGGTGAGTGCGGCCATGGGCATGGACGAAGCCGAGTTCCTGCCCTTTGCCGCCGCCTGGCCCGGCGTGCGCGACGGCTACCTGGTCTGGCTGGCCGGGCACGAGGCCAGCGGCGCGCGCTTCGAGGTCGGCGAGAGCGCGCATGAACAGCGCCTGGGCGAGCTCACGCTGTTTGGCAAGATCGACCGCATCGACCACCTGGCCGACGGATCCATTCTGCTGATCGACTACAAGACCGAGAGTCCGACGCAGACCGCAGAGCGCGTGAAGGCGCCGCTGGAAGACACGCAACTGGCCTTTTACGCGGCCTTGCTGGCGCAGGACACGCTGCGCGCGGCCTACGTCAATGTGGGCGAGAAGAGCGGCAGCAAGAGCTATGAGCAAGAGCAGGTCGTGCCCGCGCGCGACGCCTTGATCGAAGGCCTGCTGCACGACCTGGAGCGCATTGCGCAAGGGGCGGTGCTGGCGGCGCTGGGGCAGGGATCGGCCTGCGATTTTTGCGCCGCTCGCGGCCTGTGTCGCAAAGACTTTTGGGCGGGCACCGCATGAGCGCGCCGGCGTATCGAAGCAACGGCGTGGCGCTGAGCCGCGCGGATTTTTACGCCGTGGCCTGCGACCCGCGACGCAGCGTGGCGGTGGAAGCCTGCGCGGGCGCGGGCAAGACCTGGATGCTGGTGTCGCGCATCGTTCGTGCCCTGCTCGAGGGCGCGCAGCCGCAGGAGATCTTGGCCATCACCTTCACCAAGAAGGCCGCCGGCGAGATGCGCCAGCGCCTGCAGGAGTGGCTGGCCGAGTTTGTCCACGCCACACCGCAGCAACTCGCGGCCGAACTGGTCACTCGCGGCTTGAGCCCGCAGCGCGCCCAGGACGGCGCCGTGTTGCTGCAACAGCTGTACCCGGCTCTGCTGGCCTGCGACCGCTCGGTGCAGATCCGCACCTTTCACAGCTGGTTTGCCGCCTTGCTGCGCAGCGCGCCCATGGGCGTGATGCAGGCGCTGGGCCTGCCGCTGCAGCATGAACTGCTGGAGGACGACGCGCCCGCCGTGGCCCAGGTGTGGCGGCCTTTTTACGGCGCGCTGGTGGCCGACGCGCAGGCGCGCGCCGACTACGAAGCCGTGGTCGCGGTGCACGGGCGCTTCCAGGCGCAAAAGGCGCTGGCCTCGGCCTTGCAAAAGCGGGTCGAGTTTGTGCTGGCCGATGCCCGCGGCGTGGTGGACGCTTCGGTGCTGCGCTTTGGCGAGCAGTTCCCCGAATTCTCGGGGCTGGCCTTGCCCGAGGAGGCGCTGCTGCAAATCGGCGCCGGGCGCAGCCTGTTGCTGCAAGCCGCCAGAGCGCTGGGCGGCGCCAAGGCGGTGACGTTCTGCGCCAAGGGGGTGGACCTGGAGCGCGCATTGTCGGACGCCGATGCACCGGGCGTGCTGGCGGCCTTGCTCACGCAAAAGGGCGAAGCGCGCAAGTTTGGCGAGAAGATCCTCGGCATCGACCTGATACGCCAGGCGCAGCAGCTGGCCTTGACCGTGACGCAGGCGCGTTCCCAGTTGGACGCCTGGCTCTACCAACAGCGCATGGCGCGGCTCACGCGCTTGCTGATCCAGAGCTATGGCGCCCTGAAGCGCGAACGCGGCTGGATCGACATGAACGACGTGGAGAGCGCGGCGCTGGTGCTGCTGGGCGACGCACAGTTGAGCGGCTGGATGCAGCAACGCCTGGACGCGCGCATCGGCCACCTGTTGATCGACGAGTTTCAGGACACGAATCCGCTGCAGTGGCAGGCCTTGCACGCCTGGCTCAGCAGCTACGCCGGCGCGGGTGGGGGTGGCAGCGCGCCCAGCGTCTTCATCGTGGGCGACCCCAAGCAAAGCATTTACCGCTTTCGCCGCGCCGAGCCGCAGGTGTTTCGCGCCGCCCAAGCCTTTGTGCTGGAGGGGCTGGGCGGCGACTTGCTGCAATGTGATCACACCCGGCGCAATGCCCCGGCGGTGATCGCGCTGGTGAACGAGGTCATGGAGGCGGCCCAGGCGGCGCAGGAGTACGAGGGTTTTCGCGCGCACAGCACCGAGTCGGATGCCGCCGGGTCGGTCGATTGTTTGCCTCAGGTGGCGCGCGACGCCAGGCTGCGCGATGCGCAGGCTGCCACCGGCGCAACGCATTGGCGCGACAGCCTGAGCACGCCCCGCGAACTTGCCGAGGAGACGCTCAAGACGCTGGAATGCCGCCAGGCTGCGGCCTGGCTGGCGCAGCAACTGCAGCAGGGCCTGGAGCCCAAGGACATCCTGGTGCTGGCACGCAAGCGCGATCGCCTGAGCGTGATGCAGGAGGAACTGCGCGCGCTTCAGATCCCGGCGCAACAGCCGGAAAAGTCCGACCTGGGCGAAGCCCCCGCCGTGCAGGACATCGTGGCACTGCTGGACGCGCTGGTGTCGCCAGCCCACGACTTGTCGCTGGCGCAGGCGCTGAAGTCGCCGCTGTTTGGCCTGGATGACGACGCCCTGGTGGCGCTGGCACTGCTGCAACAGAACGACGCCGGTCTGGCCCCACGACGCTGCTGGTTCGAGCTGCTGCAACTGGCGCCTGCGCTGCCCCCGGCGCTGTCAGGCATCGGCGCGACCCTGCTGCGCTGGCAGGGCTGGCTTGCGGCCCTGCCACCGCACGACGCACTGGCTTCGATCTACCACGACGGCGACGTGCTGGCGCGCTTTGCCGCCGCCACACCGGAGGCGCTGCGCGCGACGGTGTTGGCGCAACTGCGCGCGCTGTTGGCGGCGTCGCTGCAACTCGACGCCTCGCGCTACGCCACACCCTACGCGCTGGTGCGCATGCTCAAGGCCGGCGGCATCCGAGCCCCGGTCACCGCCGAGGCGAATGCCGTGCGCCTGCTCACCATCCACGGCGCCAAGGGCCTGGAGGCGTCGCTGGTGCTGCTGCTCGACGCGGACGCGCCGCCGCCGAACGCGCAGAGCATGGGCGTGCTGATCGATTGGCCGGGGCAAGCAGCGGCGCCCGAACGATTGGTGTTTCTCGCCAGCGAGGGCGCGCCGCCGCTGTGCGCCCGCGACGCGCTGCTGGCCGAGCAGGTCGCGCGCCAGCGTGAGGAAGTGAATGCGCTGTACGTGGCCATGACGCGCGCCAAGCGGCGCCTGGTGCTGTCGTCGGTGCAGCCGCACCGCGAGGCGCCGCGCAGTTGGTGGCAACGACTGGCGCCGCTGTGTGCCTCGCTGGAGCCGGCGTTGGCGGGCGCAGGGCCGCCGATGGCGGCGCCCGATAGCGCGTCATTTAGCTTGCCCGTGCTGCCCGAATTGCCGCTGGCGCTGCAGGGCGCAGCGGCCATTCGGCTGGAAGCCGAAGCGCCGGCCTTGGCCGATTCCGCCGAGTCGGTGCTGGGGCAGGCCATGCACCGCTTGCTCGAATGGGCGCCACTGGGCGCCGTCGCCATCGGTGGCGCGCAGACGCAGGCGGTCGCGGCCGAGTTTGCTTTGGATGCCGAACAGGCAGCCCAAGCCGCCGCTATGGCGCGCTCCATCCTCACCGGTGACGCGGCCTGGGCCTGGAACGGCGAGCTCATCCAATGGCAGGGCAACGAAGTCGCCCTGACCTGGCAAGGCCACAGCCTGCGCCTGGACCGCCTGGTGCAGCGGCGCGACAGCGGCGAGTGGTGGGTGCTGGATTACAAGTCGAGCGCCCATGCGCAGGCCGATGCCGCCCTGGTGGCGCAGCTGCGCAGCTACCGCGAGGCGGTGCAGGCCGCCTATCCCGGCGCGACGGTGCGGGCGGCGTTCCTCAGCGCCAGCGGACGCTTGTTTGAAATCGATTCGCAGGCAGGGTAGTGGCGCTGGGGGACAATCCCCCACTACGGCTTCGGCCACACATCAGGAAAACATGAAAACAGCAGTGGTGATTGGTGGCGGTCCGGCCGGGTTGATGGCGGCCGAAGTGCTGGCGGTTGCGGGCGTGGCCGTGCAGGTGTTTGACGCCATGCCTTCGGTCGGCCGCAAGTTCTTGCTGGCCGGCAAAGGCGGCCTCAATCTGACCCATTCCGAAGGCGCCGACGCCTTTGCTGGGCGCTTCGGGGCCCGGCGCGGGCAGATCGAGGCCTTGTTGCAGGGCTTTGGCAGCGAGGCCTTGCGCGCCTGGGCCAAGGATCTGGGGGTGGAGACCTTCGTCGGTTCGTCGGGCCGCGTCTTCCCCAAGGACCTGAAGGCCGCGCCGCTGCTGCGCGCCTGGCTGCACCGGCTGCGCGCCAGCGGCGTGCAGTTTCACATGCGCCATCGCTGGACCGGTTGGGACGCGCAGAACAACTTGAGCTTCGAGACGGCCCAGGGTCCGCGCAGCGTGGCGGCGCAGGCGGTGGTGCTGGCGCTGGGGGGCGGCAGCTGGCCGCGCCTGGGTTCCGACGGCGCCTGGGCACCGCTGCTGCGCTCGCGCGGCGTGGCCGTGGCCCCGCTGCTGCCAGCGAACTGTGGCTTTGACGTCGGCACCGAGCAGCGCAAGGGCTGGACCGAGCTGTTTTCAAGCCGTTATGCCGGCCAGCCTTTCAAGTCGGTGGCCATTTCCTTCACCGATTCCGCCGGGGCCAGCTTCTCGCGGCGCGGTGAGTTTGTCGCCACGGCCAGCGGCGTGGAGGGCAGTCTGGTGTATGCCGCCTCGGCGCTGTTGCGCGACGAAATCGCGCGCGCGGGGAGCGCTACCTTCACGCTTGACCTGCTGCCCGACATGTCGGCGCAGAAGGTGCAGGCCGAGGTCGCTCACGCCCGCGGCTCGCGCTCCTTGGCCAGCCACCTGAAGAGCCGACTGGGGCTCGAAGGCATCAAGGCCGCCATCCTGTACGAAGTCTTGAGCAAGGAGCAGATGCATGATCTGCCCACACTGGCCGCCACCATCAAGTCCTTGCCGATACGCCTGGTGGCGCCGCGCCCGCTGGAGGAGGCCATCAGCAGCGCCGGCGGCGTGCTGTTCGAAGTGCTGGATCGCCAGCTCATGCTGGAGCAGCTTGCCGGTGTGTTTTGCGCCGGCGAGATGCTTGACTGGGAAGCTCCCACCGGCGGCTATTTGCTGACCGCGTCCATGGCGAGCGGCTTTGCCGCAGGCCAGGGCGTGAAGAAATATCTTGCTTCGCTCAGTTGAGCAGCGGCTCGCATTCCATGCCGAGCACGGCGTCGATGAGCGCGTCGGTGGCGGCGTCTTCCAAGCTGTTTCCCGGGGCGGCGTCGATGGCGGCATCAAAGTCTTCCAGCACGCGGCTCACCCGATGGGCAATCAGCGGCGCGTCCAGCGGGCAGTATTTGCGCTGACGCAGCGCGCGCAGTTGGGCCGAGCGCTCCATGGCGTTGATCACCAACGACGGGTCCGACATCAGGGCAAAGGGGTTCAGGGCAATGGCAGCGGGGATCATGTGGGGTTCTCCTGGTGTCCGGGACGACAAGGTCGCAAGGAATCGAACACAGGGCAACTGTAAAACGGCCGCAGCAGGGAATGAAGTCAGGGTGCGCCGCCGGCGCCTGTAGGAAAAAGTCTGTCGAACACCGTGGCGTTGGCGCCTGCAGCCGTACCGCAATTTCTCGCTCGTCGGCTGCGCCCGGGGCTCCGACGGCACCCAGGACTCAGCGCTTGCGCTGGGCGGCGTAGTCGGCGCAGGCCTGGCCAAAGGCCTGGTACATGCGGATGGAAAAGGGGTTCTGCGCTGCCCGCCATTCAGGGTGCCACTGCACGCCCAGCGTGAACTGCGGCCGATCCGGCAGATGCACGGCTTCGATCAGACCGTCGTGCGCATGGGCCAGTGGCACCAGCCCCTTGCCCAGCGTCTTGATTCCCTGTCCATGCAGTGAATTCACCGCGAACTCGGTCTGCCCCATCAGGCGGGCAAACCAGGTGTCGGGCGCGAGGCGCACGCCGTGGCTGTCGGCGTACTGCTGCGCCACCTCGGCCTGGCCGTCTTCGCGGTGGTCGTCCAAGCCGGGTATGGCATAGACCTGCTGATGCAACTCGCCGCCCAGCGCCACATTGAGCTCCTGCATGCCGCGGCATACGCCCAAGAGCGGAAGTCCGCGCTCTAACGCGGCGTGAATCAGCGGCAGGTCGAAGCTGTCGCGCCCGGGATCCAGTGCTTTGTGCGGTGTCAGATTCTGCTGGCCGTAGCGCAAGGGGTCGATGTTGGTGCCGGCGCCCGTGAGGTAGACGCCGTCGGCCAGGTCCAGGTATTGCTCTAGATCTTGGGCGCCAAAACAGGTGGGTGCCAGCAGCGGCAGGCAAGCCGAGAACTCGACCAGTGGCTTGAGGTATTTGTGCGTCATGACCTGGTAGTCATGACCCTTGCGTTCTTGCGCGCCCATGGACATCAGCACCACGGGCTTTCGAGTCAGGCTTGCGCCTGCATTGCTGTTCAACATGGAGTCACCTTGGCGGCGGTGCACCGCCACCCAGTATCTCTGAAAAGAATGTCGGCGCTGGGGCCACTTGCCTGGATCTGGCGGGTCCACAGCAGGGCCGCTGAGGGCGCTGCTGTGCTGGATGTAAGTTGACGAGCCTTGACCCCGGCACTGGCTTCGCAGTTAGGGCTGCTTGGTTCCCCATCTGACCCGGTTGGCCGCTCTACCATGCGGGAAGGCCCGTCGGGGTCGATTGTAGGCGACGCGGCGCTGCTTTGTCGCGCGCCCTAACTTTCATGCCTGGTGCGCAAGGTGCCCCAGCACCATGAAAGTTCGTTCTTCCACGCTATTTCATTTCATGCCTGGTGCGCAAGGCGCCCCAGGCATGAAAGTTCGTTCTTCCACATCAATAGACGGGGCGATCGGGCCGCGTGTCCTGCAGGATGGTGGTGGCGATTTCCTCGATCGACTTGGTGGTGGTGGAGAGCCAGCGAATGCCGGCGCGGCGCATCATGGCCTCGGCTTCGCCCACTTCCATGCGGCAGTTTTCCAGGCTGGCGTAGCGCGATTGCGGGCGGCGCTCGTGGCGGATTTCGCTCAGCCGCTCGGGTGCGATGGTCAGTCCAAAGAGCTTCTTGCGGAATGGCGCGAGCGCCGGTGGCAGTTCGCGGCGCTCGAAGTCGTCCGGGATCAGCGGATAGTTGGCGACCTTCATGCCGTACTGCATTGCCAGGTACAGCGAGGTGGGGGTCTTGCCGCTGCGGCTGATGCCCACCAGGATCACGTCGGCACCGGCCAGGTCGCGGTGCGACTGCCCGTCGTCGTGCGCCAAGGAAAAGTTGATGGCCTCGATCCGGTCGTGGTACTCCTGGCTTTTGCTGACGTCGCTGAAGCGGCCGATGCGGTGGCTCGATTTCAGCCCCAGTTCATTCTCCAGTGGGTGCACAAAGGTGCCGAACATGTCCAGCAGCATGCCCTTGCAGCCGTCTTGGATGACGCCCAGCACCTCCATGTTGACCAGGGTGGTGAAGACGATGGGCTTGTTGCCTTCGATCTCGGCCGTGTGGTTGATCTGGCGCACCGCCTGGTGCGCTTTGTCCACGGTGTCGGTGAACGGCAGTCGCACCTGGCGCGTCTTCATGTCAAATTGCGCCAGGATGGCGTTGCCAAAGGTTTCGGCCGTGATGCCGGTGCCATCCGAGATGAAGAATACGGTGCGATGGTGCATAAGGTTCGTCGGGTTCAAGGCGGCGCCAGGGCGCGGGTGGGGAGCAGGCAGCCGGTCCGTAACCTGTTGGTAACTGACCGGGCTGACCTACAATGGCTGCAATCACCGAATTCTCCCATGTCCGCTCTCGCACACCTCAAATTATTCCAAAGATGCGGCCCCGGCATGAGCGCGACCTTTGACTTCGACCCCCCGGCGAAGCCCAGGCGCGCAGCACTGGTTTTAACTTCTGGAGTCTTCCCATGTCTGCACGCTTTAGTCCGACCGCCCTGGTCGTTGCCTTTGAGAATCTGAGAATGTCCGACGTCGAGGTGGTTGGCGGTAAGAACGCCAGCCTCGGCGAAATGATTTCGCAGTTGCCACAAGGCGTTCGTGTCCCCACTGGCTTTGCCACCACGGCCCACGCCTTTCGCGAGTTCCTGAAATTCCAGGGCCTGGACGACAAGATCAACGCCAAGCTCAACGCGCTCGACACCGAAGACGTGCGCGCGCTGGCTCAGGTGGGCGCCGAAATCCGCGCCATGGTCGAGGCGCAGCCCTTTCCGGCCGAGTTGGACGCCGCCATCCATGCGGCCTTTGTCACCTTGACTGCGGGCAATGCCACGCCGTCCTTTGCCGTGCGTTCCTCGGCCACGGCGGAAGACTTGCCTGACGCTTCGTTTGCCGGCCAGCAGGAAACCTTTCTCAACGTGATCGGCATCGAAGAGGTGCTGCACAAGATGAAGGAGGTGTTTGCCTCGCTGTACAACGACCGCGCCATTTCCTACCGCGTGCACAAGGGTTTCGCCCACGCCGACGTGGCCTTGAGCGCCGGCGTGCAGCGCATGGTGCGCTCCGACATTGGCGCGGCCGGTGTGATGTTCACCATGGATACCGAGTCCGGTTTTGACGATGTGGTGTTCATCACGTCGAGCTATGGCCTGGGCGAGACGGTGGTGCAGGGCGCGGTGAATCCGGACGAGTTCTACGTGCACAAGCCCATGCTGCGCGCCGGCAAGCGTGCCGTGATCCGGCGCAATCTGGGCTCCAAGATGATTCAGATGGCGTTCACCACGGCGCCGGAAAAAGCGGCGGGCGGCAAGCTGGTCAAGACCATCGATGTGCCCACCGAACAGCGCAACCGCTATTCGCTCACCGACGCCGACGTCGAGCAACTGGCGCGCTACGCGCTGGTGATCGAGCAGCACTACGGGCGCGCGATGGACATCGAGTGGGGCAAGGACGGAATCGACGGTCTGCTCTACATCCTGCAGGCGCGCCCGGAAACCGTGAAGAGCCAGGCCCTGGGTAAGTCCGAGATGCGCTATGCGCTCAAGGGCAAGGGCACGGTGCTGGCGCACGGCCGCGCCATCGGTCAAAAGATCGGCACCGGCCCGGTGCGCCTGGTGCACAACCTGAGCGAAATGGACAAGGTTCAGCCAGGCGATGTGCTGGTCACCGACATGACCGACCCCAACTGGGAGCCGGTGATGAAGCGGGCCTCGGCCATCGTGACGAACCGGGGCGGGCGCACCTGCCACGCCGCGATCATCGCGCGCGAGCTGGGCATCCCTGCGGTGGTGGGTTGCGGCGACGCCACCGAGCACCTCACCGAAGGCACGCTGGTCACCGTGAGTTGCGCCCAGGGCGACACCGGCTTCATCTATGACGGGCTGCTCGAAACCGAAGTGACCGAGGTTGAGCGCGGCGCCATGCCCGAGATCAAGACCAAGATCACGATGAACATCGGGAATCCGCAAATGGCCTTTGACTTCTGCCAGTTGCCCAACGCCGGCGTGGGCTTGGCGCGGCTGGAGTTCATCATCAACAACAACATCGGCGTGCATCCGAAGGCGATCCTGGACTATCCGAATGTCGATGCCGATCTGAAGAAGGCGGTGGAATCGGTGGCCCGTGGCCACGCCTCACCGCGCGCTTTCTACGTGGACAAGGTGGCCGAAGGCGTGGCCACGATTGCGGCGGCCTTCTGGCCAAAACCGGTGATCGTGCGCCTGAGCGACTTCAAGTCGAACGAATACCGCAAGCTCATCGGCGGCTCACGCTACGAGCCCGACGAAGAGAACCCCATGCTGGGCTTTCGCGGCGCCGCGCGCTACGTCAGCGAGGACTTCCGCGAGGCCTTTGCCATGGAGTGCGAAGCCCTCAAGCGGGTGCGCAACGAGATGGGTCTGACGAATGTGCAGGTGATGGTGCCGTTTGTGCGCACGCTGGGACAGGCGCGCCGGGTCACGGAGTTGCTCGCCGAGCAGGGCCTCAAGCGCGGCGTGGACGAACTCAAGGTCATCATGATGTGCGAGGTCCCGAGCAACCCCATTTTGGCGGACGAGTTTCTGGAATTCTTTGACGGTTTCTCCATCGGCTCGAACGACCTGACCCAGCTCACGTTGGGGCTGGATCGCGACTCCGGCATGGAGTTGCTCGCCGCCGATTTCGATGAGCGCGACCCGGCCGTGAAGGCGCTGCTGTCCCTGGCCATCGCGGCCTGCCGGCGCCAGGGCAAGTACGTCGGCATTTGCGGCCAGGGTCCCAGCGACCACCCGGACTTTGCGCGCTGGTTGGTGGAACAGGGAATCGAATCCATTTCCCTCAATCCTGACTCGGTGATCTCCACCTGGAAAATGCTCGCCGCAGGCCAAGCCGAAAGTTAGGAAAACCCTAGCCGATTCGATCGGAGTCACTGGCATGATAGGCCCATGCAGTACTCCGATCTGCCCCTGCTGAAAACCCCGGCCCGAGCGCGTCCTTTCCCGCTGCGGGTAACGCTGTTGGCCGTTTGGTTTTTGGTGTCGTTTCTGGGCGTCTTCTTTGCCCGGGATCTGCAGTTCGCCGTCGCCGGTTGGCCCTTTGCATTCTGGTTCTCGGCCCAGGGTGGGGTGCTGCTGTTTGTCGCCATTGTGGTGGCCTACGCCTGGCTGAGAAACCGTCGCGGGGACACAGACGTTGCGGGCTACGACGTGGCGCAATACGCTGGCTACAAGCGGCGTTTGCACCGCTGGTTTGGCCTCTACATTCTGGGCTTGGCGGTGTTTCTGGTACTGCTGTTCTGGGCCGAACGGGCGGGCTTGTCCAAGCGCTGGATGGGTGCCATCTTCCTGTTCAGCACCATCGGCCTGTACGCCGTCATCGGCATCTACAACCGCACTTCGGACCCCGACGAGTACTACGTCGCGGGGCGTCGCATTCCGGCCATGTACAACGGCATGGCGACGGCGGCCGACTGGATGAGCGCCGCTTCATTCATCAGTTTGGCCGGAGGTCTCTACCTCCAGGGCTTCTCGGGAACAGACGAGCAACCCGGCGGGTTGGCCTACGTGTTGGGCTGGACCGGCGGCTTTTGCCTGGTCGCCTTGTTGATTGCGCCGCATTTGCGCAAGATGGGCCTGTACACCGTGCCGGACTTTTTTGGTCAGCGTTTCGGCGGGCGCTGGCCAAGACGCATCGCGGCCTTGGCGGCCGTGCTTTGTTCCTTCACCTATGTCGTGGCGCAGATCTACGGCGTGGGGCTGATCACGGCGCGACTCACCGGGGTGCAGTTTGAAATTGGCATCTTGCTGGGGCTCGGCGGCGTCTTGCTGTGCTCCTTTTTGGGCGGCATGCGCGCCGTGACCTGGACCCAGGTGGCGCAGTACGTGATCGTGATGCTGGCTTTCCTGATTCCGGTTTCGTGGCTGGCATTCAAGCAATTGGGAAACCCGCTGGCTCCGCTGGTTTACGGCCAGCAACTGCAGAAGATCAGCGCGATGGAGCGCGCGCTGCAGAATTCACCGACCGAACGCCAAGTGACGGACGAATACGCGCGCCGGGCCAGCGAGTTCGAGCGCAAACTGCAAGACATCGAAGTCTCGCTCGCCGCGGAGCGCAAGGCGGCGCAGGAGAATCTGCGCAAGCTCAACGCCCAGCGCGCCGATGCCTCGGTGGTGTTCGTGGCGAGTCGCGAATTGGCGTCGCTGCCGAAGGATGTGGCCGCGGCGCGTGAGCAGTGGACGCGCTCCATGCGGGAGAATCAGGATCGAGCGCGAGCACTGGGAGGTATGCCCTCGCATGTCCAGCCGTTTGCCGGTGACCCGGGTGGAACACCGCAACAGCAGCATGCGTTTGAGAGTTCCCGGCGAAATTTTCTGGCGCTGATGTTTTGCCTGATGGTTGGCACGGCGGGCTTGCCGCACCTGCTCACGCGCTTCTACACCACGCCCACCGTGGCCGAGACGCGCACCTCGGCCGCCTGGTCGCTGTTCTTCATCGCACTGCTTTATCTGGCCGCGCCGGCGCTGGCCGTGTTGGTGAAATTCGAGATCATGAGCCACTTGGTGGGCCTGGATTTCTCGCATTTGCCGGCCTGGATGGCGCAGTGGACCAAGGTCGATCCCGGCCTGTTGTCGGTGAGCGACGTGAATGGCGACCACATCCTGCAGTTTGCCGAGCTCAAGCTGGGCGCCGACATCGTGATGCTGGTCAGTCCCGAGTTGGGCGGCATGCCCTACATTGTGTCGGGCCTGGTCGCGGCGGGCGGCTTGGCCGCAGCCCTGTCCACGGCCGACGGGTTGTTGCTGACGATCGGCAATGCACTCGCACACGATCTGTATTTCCGGGGCGGAAACAACCGCTTCAGCGCCATGCAGCGCGTCATGTTGTCCAAATTTGCCCTGCTCATCGTCGCGCTGTCTGCGGCCTACGCGGCAGCGCAAAGGCCCGCCGACATCCTTTATCTGGTGGCCGCGTCGTTCTCCATGGCCGCATCCGCCTTCGTCCCGGTGATGGTTCTGGGCATCTTCTGGGCCCGCGCCACGCGTGCCGGCGCCGTCTGCGGAATGCTGGCTGGTTTGGGCGTGACGGTGTATTACATGCTGGTCAACTCGCCGTCGGTTCGCTCGCTGCTGGCCTTGACGGGTGATGGCCTGTGGCTGGACATCCAGCCGATTTCCGCCGGCGTCTTTGGCGCTCCAGCCGGCCTGGCGGTGGCGGTTCTGGTCAGCCTGGCGACGCGCCCCGAGCACTTCTGGCGCGCGGACGGCGTCGCCTGAGCGAAACACAAATCCAGCTATAATCCAAGGCTGTGCTGGCGACCGATTGGTTGGCAGCGCTTGCACCGGGGGACGTTAGCTCAGTTGGTAGAGCAGCGGACTTTTAATCCGTTTGTCGTGGGTTCGACCCCCGCACGTCCCACCAAAATTTCGATTGAAAAAAGCACTTGCGAGAAATCGTCAAGTGCTTTTTTTTTGTGGCTGTCGCGGTGCTTGGTCGGCAGGCCGTTTGAGCACCGAGACCCTTGTGACGAGCTGCGAAGCCGGTGGACTTTTCGCGGATCGCAGTCGTCGGGGCGCTGTGCCGTTGACGCCTGCAAGCGCCCCTTGATCAGGCCGCCGTCACGGCAATGTTTTTGAATTCACCGGTCGCGATGCGCTGTTGCCACAGCGCCGGGCCGGTGATGTGGGCGCTGGTTCCGCCGGAATCGACGGCCACCGTGACCGGCATATCGACCACGTCGAACTCGTAGATGGCCTCCATTCCCAGGTCGGCAAAGCCCACCACCCGGGCGGTCTTGATCGCCTTGGACACCAGGTAGGCTGCGCCACCGACCGCCATCAAATAGGCGCTGTGGTGCTTCTTGATGGCTTCGATCGCCACCGGGCCGCGCTCGGCCTTGCCGATCATGGCGATCAGTCCGGTCTGGCTCAACATCATCTCGGTAAAACCGTCCATGCGCGTGGCCGTGGTCGGACCGGCCGGTCCGACAGCTTCGCCCTTGACGGGGTCCACCGGTCCCACGTAGTAGATCACGCGGTTTGTGAAGTCCACCGGCAAGGCTTCGCCCTTGGCCAGCATGTCCTGGATGCGCTTGTGCGCGGCGTCGCGGCCGGTGAGCATCTTGCCGTTGAGCAGCAGGGTCTCGCCCGGCTTCCAGGCGGCCACCTGGGCCGGTGTGAGGGTGTCCAGATTCACGCGCTGGCTCTTTTGCGTATCAGGCTGCCACTCAACCTTGGGCCAGGTGTCCAGGCTCGGTGGATCGAGGTAAACCGGGCCGCTGCCGTCGAGCACGAAGTGCGCGTGGCGCGTGGCGGCACAGTTGGGAATCATGGCCACGGGCTTGCTCGCGGCGTGCGTGGGGTACATCTTGATCTTGACGTCGAGCACCGTCGTGAGCCCACCCAAGCCCTGGGCGCCGATGCCCAGCGCGTTCACCTTGTCGTGCAATTCGATGCGCAACTGCTCCGTTTGTGTGAGTTGGTCGCCGGCCGCCGCCTTGGCTTGCAGCTCGTGCATGTCCAGCGCGTCCATCAGGCTTTCCTTGGCCATGAGCATGGCCTTTTCGGCGGTGCCGCCAATGCCTATGCCCAGCATGCCGGGCGGGCACCAACCTGCGCCCATGGTGGGCACGGTCTTGAGCACCCAGTCCACGACCGAGTCGCCGGGGTTGAGCATCACCAGCTTGCTCTTGTTTTCGCTGCCGCCGCCCTTGGCCGCGACCGTGACTTCAAGCGTGTTGCCGGGAACGATCTCGGTGAAGATCACGGCCGGCGTGTTGTCCTTGGTGTTCTTGCGCTCAAACTGCGGATCGGCCACGACGCTGGCGCGCAGCGTGTTGTCGGGGTGGTTGTAGGCGCGGCGCACGCCCTCGTTGATGGCGTCGTCCAGGCTACCGGTGAAGCCGTCCAGGCGCACGTTCATGCCGAGCTTGAGAAACACGTTCACGATACCCGTGTCCTGGCACATGGGGCGGTGCCCGATGGCGCTCATTTTGGAATTGGTCAGGATCTGCGCAATCGCGTCCTTGGCGGCCGGGCTTTGCTCGCGTTCATAGGCGCGCGCCAGATGGGCGATGTAGTCGGCCGGATGGTAGTAGCTGATGTACTGCAGCGCAGCGGCAACGGATTCGATCAGGTCGTTCTGGGCAATGGAGGTGGTCATGGTGGTGCTCGATGTGGTGCGCCTGAGTTTAACGAAACTACCCGACCCGCAACTGACGCTTGGCTGGCCCCAGTCGGGGCTGCGAGCGGGGCTGGTCGTTGTAAGAATGACGCCAGTCAGTGGCACGTAAGTGCCAGACCAGACATTACGCCGCATTCTTTCCGATCTGCTAACCTGTTGCGGACCCGACATTTCGGCCTTGTGCTGGATTCGAAGGCCCGGCATATTTCACTAAATCCAAGGAGACAATTCCCATGAGCGCCATTGAGTCCGTGTTGGTCGAGAACCGCGTTTTCCCCCCGAGCGAGGCCATGATGAAAGCGGCGCGCATCTCCGGGATGGACGCCTACAACGCGCTGTGCGCGCAAGCGAATACCGATTTCGAGGGCTTCTGGTCACGCCTGGCCCGTGAAAACGTGCTCTGGAACAAGCCCTTCACGCGCACCCTGGACGAGTCGAATGCGCCGTTTTACAAGTGGTTTGACGACGGCGAACTCAACGCCTCGGCCAACTGCCTGGACAAGCACATCGGCACGCCGGTGGAAAACAAGGTGGCGGTGATTTTCGAAGCCGACGACGGCACGGTCACCAAGACCACGTACAAGGAGCTGCTGGCGAAGGTGAGCCAGTTCGCCAACGCGCTCAAGGCCGAAGGCGTGCAAAAGGGCGACCGCGTGCTGATCTACATGCCGATGACGCTCGAAGGCGTGATCGCAATGCAAGCCTGCGCGCGCATCGGCGCCACCCACAGCGTGGTGTTCGGCGGCTTCTCGGCCAAGGCGCTGCAAGAGCGCATCATCGACGCGGGCGCGGTGCTGGTCGTGACCTCCAACTATCAGATGCGCGGCGGCAAGGCCTTGCCACTCAAGGCGATCGTGGACGAGGGTCTGGCCATGGGCGGCTGCGAGTCGATCAAGGCCGTCCTGGTGTACGAGCGCACGGCCACCGCGTGCAACATGGTCGCCGGCCGCGACAAGACCTTTGCCCAGGCCTTGCAGGGCCAAAGCACGCAGTGCGATCCGGTCCCCGTCGGCGCCGAGCATCCCTTGTTCATCCTCTATACCTCGGGCTCCACCGGCAAGCCCAAGGGTGTGCAGCACTCCACCGGCGGCTACCTGCTGTGGGCCAAGCTCACCATGGACTGGACCTTCGATCTGAAGCCCAACGATGTGTTCTGGTGCACGGCCGACATCGGCTGGATCACTGGTCACACCTACGTCGCCTACGGACCGCTGGCCGCTGGCGCCACGCAAATCATTTTTGAAGGCATCCCGACCTTCCCGAACGCCGGACGCTTTTGGCAAATGATCGAGCGCCACAAGTGCTCGATTTTCTACACCGCGCCCACGGCCATCCGCTCGCTCATCAAGGCCGCCGAAAGTGACGAGAAGGTGCACCCGGACCGCTCCGATCTGTCGAGTCTGCGCATTCTGGGATCGGTGGGCGAGCCCATCAACCCCGAAGCCTGGATGTGGTTCTACAAGCACATCGGTCACGAGCGTTGCCCCATCGTTGACACCTTCTGGCAGACCGAGACCGGTGGCCACATGATGACGCCGCTGCCGGGCGCCACGCCGCTGGTGCCGGGTTCCTGCACCTTGCCGCTGCCCGGCATCATGGCGGCGATCGTGGACGAGGCCGGCAACGACGTGCCCAACGGTTCCGGCGGTTTGCTCGTCGTCAAGCGCCCCTGGCCTTCGATGATCCGCACCATCTGGAACGATCCCGAGCGCTACAAGGCAAGCTACTTCCCCGACGAGTTGGGCGGCACGACCTATTTGGCCGGCGACGGTGCGGTGCGCAGCATCGACCGCGGTTACTTTCGCATCACCGGGCGCATCGACGACGTGCTCAACGTGTCCGGCCACCGCATGGGAACGATGGAGATCGAGTCGGCCTTGGTGTCCAAATCGGATCTGGTGGCTGAGGCCGCCGTCGTGGGTCGTCCTGATGACCTGACGGGTGAGGCGATTTGCGCCTTCGTCGTGCTCAAGCGTCCGCGCCCAAGTGGTGACGAAGCCAAAGCCATTGCCAAGGAATTGCGCGACTGGGTGGCCAAGGAAATCGGCCCGATTGCGAAACCCAAGGACATCCGCTTTGGTGAAAATCTGCCCAAGACACGCAGCGGCAAGATCATGCGTCGCCTGTTGCGCTCCATCGCCAAGGGCGAGAAGGTGACCCAGGACACATCGACGCTGGAAAATCCGGCGATCCTCGACCAACTCGGCGAGACTTACTGAGCTTGAGCGCCGGCCCTGCGTTGCAGGGCTGCGCCGGGACATAAAAAAACCGCCCGAGGGCGGTTTTTTCACTTCTTTGCTGGCAGCGCACCCGGTACAAACGGCGGACTGATCTGCATCAGTCCGGGCTGTGCCTGAAAATCAGGCGGCTTGGGTCACCAAGGCTTTGACCTTGGTGCTCAGGCGGCTCTTGTCGCGAGCGGCCTTGTTCTTGTGGAAGATGCCCTTGTCGGCCACGGTGTCCACCACGGCTTGCATCCTGCCAAACGCTTCCGTGGCCTTGGCCTTGTCGCCAGCGATGACGGCCTTTTCCACGTTCTTCACAGCGGTACGGTATTTGGAACGCAGCGAGGTGTTGGCTGCGTTGATCTTGACGTCCTGACGGACGCGCTTGCGGCCCGACGCCAGGCGCGGGTTCTTTTTCTTGGGTTTAGTTGCCATTTTGATGTGTTCCTATGGGTCTGTGGATGATGCCAGCAAAGCCGACCAGTATAACAGGCTTGGCCTTCACGCCTGCGGCCGCTGCCAGACCGGGCTGCCAGCGGCTGCGTCGCCCGGAATCGAGCCCGCCCCAAGGCTACACTTGGCGCGTGAGTCTCTTCAAATCCGCTTCCATCGTGTCCCTGTTGACCCTGGCCTCGCGCGTCACGGGCCTGCTGCGCGAGTCGCTGATTGCGGCCATGTTTGGCGCCAGCGCCCTGACCGATGCTTTTCGGGTGGCGTTCCTGCTGCCGAATATGTTTCGGCGTCTGTTTGCCGAAGGCGCGTTCAGTCAGGCCTTCATTCCGGTGCTGGGGCAGACCCGCACCCAGCAGGGGGACGCGGCCACCAAAGGTCTGGTGGACCGGGTGGGCAGTCTGCTCACGTGGGCGCTGCTGTTGACCTGTCTCTTGGGCGTGCTGGGAGCGCCTCTGCTGGTGTGGGCCATGGCCAGCGGCTTGCAGAAAGAACCACGGGGCTTTGAGGCCGCCGTGGTGATGACGCGCTGGATGTTTCCGTATCTGGGGTTTATTTCACTCGCCGGCATGGCCGCCGGTGTGCTCAATACCTGGGGACGCTTCACGGTGCCGGCGGGCGCTCCCGTGCTACTCAACCTCTGCGTGATCGCTGCCGCCTGGTGGGGCGCCCCGTGGTTCACGACCATGGGGGTTGAGCCGATCTATGCCCTGTGCGGCGGCGTCATGCTGGGCGGCGTGCTGCAATTGGGTGTGCAGGTCCCGACGCTGATCCGTATTGGCATGCTGCCGCGCATCGGTTTGACCTGGTCGTTGCTGAAAGCGGCCTGGGCCGATCCGCCCACAAGGCGCATCGCCCAACTGATGGTGCCGGCCCTTTTCGGCGTGGCCGTGGCGCAGATTTCGCAGCTCATCAATACCGAGATTGCCTCGCATCTGGTCACGCGCAGTGTCACCTGGCTCACGAATGCCGATCGTCTGATGGAGTTCCCCACGGCGATGCTGGGCGTGGCGCTGGGCGTGGTGCTGATGCCCCGGCTCTCGGCCGCCAAGGCGGCGGGGGACGCCGCCGATTACTCGGCCATGCTGGACTGGGGCTTGCGCCTGGTGGTGCTGCTGGCCGTGCCCTGCTCGGTCGCTTTGCTGACGTTTTCCCTGCCCTTGGCCGCGACCATCTTCCACTACGGCGCCTACACTGCGGACGACGTGCGTCAGACCAGCCTGGCGCTCACCGGCTACGGCGTGGGCCTGCTGGGCTTGGTGGCGATCAAGGTGCTGGCACCGGGCTATTACGCCAGTCAGAATATCCGCACACCGGTGAAGATCGCGGTCTTTGTGCTGGTGCTGACGCAGTTGTTCAACCTGGTGCTGGTGCCGATCTACCAGGTGGCGGGGCTGGCCTTGTCGATCGGCCTGGCTGCCTTGGTGAACGCCACGTGGTTGCTCGTGGGTCTGATGCGCCGTGGCAGTTATCGACCGCAGCCGGGTTGGGGCGTTTTTGCGCTGCAGGTCGTGGCCGCCAGTGCCTTGCTGGCGGTGTTCCTGATGTGGGCCGCCAGCAGCTATGCCTGGACCCAGCCGGGCAGCGGCCAAAAGCTCACGCGCGCCGGCCTGATGGGAGGGGTGCTGCTGGGCTCTGGCATGATCTACTTCATCGCCTTGTGGGCCAGCGGCATGAAGCTGCGCCGCCTGCTGCGCCACTGAGTGAGCTCGTCGCATGTCCATGAAACTGTCACTGTCCACACCCACCGCACTGGAATATTTTGCTTGCCTGGTTGGCCGGGACGAGCAGTTCCCCCTGCTGGAAGCGGCCATCAGCCTGGCGCAGGATGAATATCCGGAACTCGACGTGCAGCAGGTGCTGGGAGAAGTCGATCTGCTGCAAGCGCGGCTCAAGCGCCGACTGCCGCTGGACGCCGACGGCCTGCATCGCCTGCGCGTGCTGAACCAGTTCTTCTACCGCGAACTGGGGTTTGGCGGCAACGTGAACGACTATTACGACCCCGACAACAGCTACCTCAACGTCATGCTGGGCACGCGTCGCGGCATTCCCATCACGCTGGCCGTGCTCTGGCTGGAGCTGGCACAGGGACTGGGTCTGAGGGCGCGCGGCGTGGCTTTTCCCGGGCACTTCATGGTCAAGGTGAATTTGCCCAAAGGCCAGGTTGTGATCGATCCGTTTGACGGCCAGTCGCTCAGCCGCGACGAGCTCTCGGAACGCCTGGAGCCGTTTCGTGGCAAGCAAGCTCAGTCGGACGATTCCGATGTGCCGCTGGGCCTGTTCCTGCAGCCGGCGCCAGCGCGCGACACGATTGCCCGCATGCTGCGCAATCTGAAGGAAATTTACCGCACGCAGGAGGACTGGACGCGATTGCTGGCGGTACAGAACCGCTTGATCATCCTGCTGCCAAGCGACTGGCCCGAACTGCGCGACCGCGGGCTGGTCCTGGCCGAGCTGGGGCATTCACGGCTGGCGGCCCAGGACCTGGAAAACTATCTGGTCGGCGCGCCCGCTGCCCACGACGCCGTGCCCATCGCCTTGCGCGCCGCCGAATTGCGCGCAAGCCTTGACGGCGACTGAGTCACGCGCCAGCGCAGCGCGGTCAACTCAGTCCTGAACCAGCACCGCTGCGCCCTCGCCGCGCGCTGCGATGACGCCAATTTCATACACGGTTTCGCCCAAGGCGCGCAGCGTGGCGGCGCAGGCTTGGGCTTCTTGCGCCGCGATCACCAGCACCATGCCGATGCCGTTGTTGAAGGTGCGGTTCATCTCGTAGTCGTCGATGCCGGCGGTGCTTTGCAGCCAGGCAAAGAGTTCGGTCTGTGGCCAGCTTCCCTTCTTCAGATGCGCGGCCGTGCCTTGCGGCAGCACGCGCGGAATGTTCTCCAGCAAGCCGCCACCGGTGATATGGGCCAGGGCCTTGATGCCGGATGACGACCCTGGGGCCGTGGGGTGCGCCGCCAGGGCGGCCAGCACGTTCTTCACGTAGAGGCGCGTGGGTTCCATCAGGGCTTGCTTGAAGGGCTTGCCGTCGAGCATGGCCGGGGCCGCGCTGCCGGCGCGCTCGATGCACTTGCGCACCAGGCTAAATCCGTTGGAATGCGCGCCGCTGCTGGCCAGTCCCAGTACCAGGTCGCCGGCTTGAATCGATGCGCCGGTCAGGATCTTGGATTTTTCCACCGCGCCCACGGCAAATCCCGCCAGGTCGTACTCGCCCGGCGGGTACATGCCGGGCATTTCTGCGGTTTCGCCGCCGATCAGCGCGCAGCCCGAGAGCTCGCAGCCCCGGGCGATGCCGCCCACCACGGCCGCCGCCGTGTCCACGTCGAGCTTGCCGCAGGCGAAGTAGTCCAGAAAGAACAGCGGCTCGGCGCCTTGCACCAGCACGTCGTTCACGCTCATGGCGACCAGGTCGATGCCGACGGTGTCGTGCATGGCCCATTCGAACGCCAGGCGCAGCTTGGTGCCGACGCCGTCGGTGCCACTCACCAGCACCGGCTCCTGGTAGCGCTTGGGCACTTCGAACAGCGCGCCAAAGCCGCCTATGCCGGCGAGCACGCCTTCTCGCATGGTCTTCTTGGCCAGCGGCTTGATACGCTCGACCAGCGCGTCGCCGGCGTCGATGTCCACGCCCGCGTCTTTGTAGGAAAGCGGCTGGGCCGAGGAGGAGGAGGGAGGCGATTGGGTCATGAAAGAAGCGCGCGGTGGCGTGAGTGTCGAGGCAGACTAAAATTTGCCTGAATTTTAAGGGCTCTTCCTGCTTCACCCTCATGCCATTGACACTTAACGCAAAAAGCGCCGCTCCATGAAGCAGCTTGCACTGGACATTGGCCTGGCAACCGGCCCCACGCTGTCCAATTTTTTTGCCGGGCCCAATGTGGCAGCGCTCCAACATCTGCAACTCTGGGTCGGTGAGAAGGCGCTCGCGAGCACGCGTTCTCCCGTCCCCACCTACCTGTGGGGACCGACCGGCAGCGGCAAGACCCACTTGCTCAAGGCGGTGCGCGAGGCGCTGCGCGAGCAGGGTGCGAGTTCGCGGCATGGCGTGGGCTGGATGGACGCGTCCACGCTGGAGCCCCCCGAATACAACGAGGCCTGGAGCGTGGTGTTGCTTGACGACGTGCACTTGTACACGGCGCAGCAGCAGCAAAGCGCCTTCAACTGGTTCGTGAACGCACAAAGCCAGCAGCGCGGCGTGCTGGCCGCGGGCGAATGGCCACCGACCGAGTTGAAGCTGCGCGAGGACTTGCGCACCCGGCTCGGCTGGGGCCATGTGCACGGCCTGGAGGTGCTGGACGAAAGCGCACGCCGCGGCGTGCTGCGCCGCGCCGCCGACGCCCGCGGTGTATTCTTGAGCGACGAAGTGATGGACTTCATGCTGACGCGATTCAGCCGCGACCTGGGCAGCTTGATGGAACTGCTCGAGTTGCTCGACGGTTACGCGCTGCAGAGCAAGCGGGCCATCACCATCCCACTGATCAAAGCCATGATGGAAGACAGCCCTTGAATATCACCCTTTTTGACCTGGACCATACCTTGATCCCGCTGGATTCGGACTTCGCCTGGGGCGAGTTCACCACGGCGCTGGGCTGGACCGACAGCGAGGAGTTCCTGCGCCGCAACGACTTGTACTACCGCGCCTATCAGAGCGGCACGTTGGATATCCACGATTACGTGCGCTTCGCCACCGAGGCGCTGCGCCGCCACAGCCCGGCCGAGGCGGCGGCGGCACATGAGAATTTCATGCGCATGGTGATCCGTCCGGCGATCCAGCCGCAGGCGCTGGAACTGGTGCGCCAGCACCAGGACGAGGGCGCGACGGTGCTCATCGTCACCGCCACGAACGAGTTTGTCACGCGCCCCATTGCCGACGCCTTTGGCGTGGCGGAGCTGTTGGCCGTGGAGTTGGAGCGCGACGACAAGCCGGGCGGAACCGGCTGGATCACCGGCGAAATCGTCGGCATTCCGACCTTTCGCGAGGGCAAGGTGGCGCGCATGGAGCAGTGGCTGGGGCAGCGTCAACTGGGGTGGAGCGATCTGCACAGCACGTTCTATTCGGACTCGATCAACGATTTGCCCTTGCTCGAAAAAGTCAAATACCCGGTGGCCACGAATCCGGACGACAAATTGCGCGCCATCGCCGAGCAGCGCGGATGGCGCATACTGGAACTGTTTAACAAGACGTAATGTGTTGGGGACAGAGCACGCTCACTGCGTGTAGCTTTGGTCTTTCCCACAAAAAAATATGATTAAAAAATTCTTCAATAAACTTCTGGGCAAGTCCCCGGCGACTTCGGGCAATCACAAACGGCCCAGCTTCGGCAAACGCGAGGAGTTCAGCGCGGCCCAGCACGGCATCGACCCCACGCTCGTGGACGAGCGCGCCCGCAACGTGGTGCAAACGCTGAAAGACGGCGGCTTCGAGGCCTACATCGTCGGCGGCGCGGTGCGCGACCTGCTGCTGGGCCTGCGTCCCAAGGACTTCGACGTGGCCACCAACGCCACGCCGGAGCAGGTCAAGGGCCTGTTTCGGCGCGCCTTCATCATCGGGCGGCGCTTTCGCATCGTGCACGTGGTCTATGGCCGCGGACGCGAGCACGAGGTGATCGAGGTCTCCACCTACCGCGCCTACCTGGACAACGCCGCCGCAGAGCAGGTGGCGGGCAACGAGAAAACCAGCAAGAGCGAGCTCGCGGGAATGAAGCACGCTGTGGACTCCACCGGGCGCGTGCTGCGCGACAACGTATGGGGTCCGCAGGACGAGGACGCGGCGCGCCGCGACTTCACCATCAACGCGATGTACTACGACCCGCAGACCCAGGTCGTGGTGGATTACCACGGCGGCATGAAGGACGCCAAGAAGCTGCTGCTGCGCATGATCGGCGACCCGGCCACGCGCTACCGTGAAGACCCGGTGCGCATCATCCGCGCCGTGCGCTTTGCTGCGAAGCTGCAGGGCCTGGGCTTCAAGCTCGATGCCAAGACCGCCAAACCGCTGATCGAGTCGCAGCAACTGCTGGGCGATGTGCCGCAAAGCCGCTTGTTCGACGAAATGCTCAAGCTGCTGCAAACCGGCCACGCCCTGGCCACCATTGCCAAGCTCAAGGAATTGGGCATGGCGCGCGGCATCTACCCGCTGCTCGACGTGGTGGTGGAACGCGCCGCCAGCAGCTTTGTGAGCGCCGCGCTGCAGGACACGGATCGGCGTGTGGGCGAGGGCAAGCCCGTGGCGCCCAGCTTCTTGCTGGCCTGCGTGCTGTGGCAAGACGTGCGCGACGGCTGGGCCCACAGGCAAAAGCGCCAAGCCATGTTCCCGGCGCTGGAAGAAGCCATCGACGACGTGTTCAATGCGCGCATCGGCGACGTGTCGGGCCGCGGCAAGCTGGCGGCCGACATGCGCGAAATCTGGATGATGCAGACCCGCTTCGAGAAGCGCTCGGGGGCTTCGGCCTACGGGCTGGTCGAGCAACTGCGTTTTCGCGCCGGCTTTGACTTCATGCGCCTGCGCGCCGACGCCGGTGAGGTGGACGAAGCCCTGGCCGACTGGTGGCAGCAATTCAGCCTGGCCGATGACAACCAGCGCCACGACCTGATCGAACAAGCGCGTGACGAGCAACACAAGCGGCCAAGGGTGCGGGCCGTGAAGGCGGCTGGTGCCGAGCCCGAGCCGCGTCAGGAGGCCTTCACCGGCGGACCCGAACAAGCTGGCGATGGCGCGTCTGGCGAGCCCTCGGACGCGCCGAAGAAGCGCCGTCGGCGCCGTGCCCGGCGTCCGGCGGGCGAGGGCGGTGCACCCGATGCACCCAGCGAAGGCTAGAACCAACTTTGCTGTTGCGCTGCGCTTTGCCGCCGAAGCATGAAAGTCAGCCGATTGATGCAACAAGCCCGCGACCCGGTGCTCGCCTGCGTGGCACTGGGCGCCAATCTAGGTGATGCAGCCACTGCGGTCCGGTCGGCCATGGACGCGCTGGCGCGCCTGCCCGGCACGCGCGTGACGCGCCGCTCCAGTCTGTACTGCAGCGCGCCGGTGGATGCCGCCGGCCCCGACTTCGTCAACGCCGTGGTGGAAATCTCAAGCTGTTTGAGCGCGCCCGATCTGCTGATTCAGTTGCAGGCGCTGGAGCTTGAAGCGGGGCGCGAGCGGCCTTACCCGAATGCGCCGCGCACGCTGGATCTGGACCTGCTGCTGTACGGCGACGCGCGCATTGCCAGTCCATCGTTGACCATTCCCCATCCGCGCATGGCGCAGCGCGCCTTCGTGCTGGCGCCGCTGGCCGAGATCGCGCCACTGCGTGTCAGCGCCGCGCAACTCGAGGCCGTGCGGCATCAATCCATTGTCCGGCTGTGAGACGCAGCGTATGCCTGTGAACGCCATCCGTCCCGCCAACTTCTGGCGCCTGTCCATTGCGCCGATGATGGACTGGACCGATAGAAATTGCCGCTATTTCCATCGACTGCTGTCCAAGCACGCGCTGCTCTACACCGAGATGGTGACCACGGGCGCGCTGCTGCATGGCGATGTGCCAAGGCATCTGCGCTTCAACGCCGAAGAGCATCCCTTGGCGCTGCAACTGGGTGGCAGCGAGCCCAGCGATCTGGCGCACTGCGCGCGCCTGGGCGAAGAATGGGGCTACGACGAGATCAATCTGAACTGCGGCTGCCCGAGCGAGCGCGTGCAGCGCGGCGCTTTTGGCGCCTGCCTCATGGCCGAGCCGCAGCTCGTCGCGGACTGCGTCAAGGCCATGGTGGACGTCGTCTCGATCCCGGTCACGGTCAAGCACCGCATTGGCATCGATCGCAACGAGAGCTACGACTTCGTGCGCGACTTCGTCGGCACGGTGAGCCAGGCCGGCTGCAACACCTTCATCGTGCATGCCCGCAATGCCTGGCTCCAGGGCCTGAGCCCCAAGGAGAACCGCGAGATCCCGCCGCTGCGCTACGAGCTCGCGCAGCGGCTGAAAACAGACTTTCCCGAACTCACGATCTGCGTCAACGGCGGCATCAAGACCAGCGAGCAGGTGGCGCAGCAACTGCAGCACGTGGACGGCGTGATGGTCGGGCGCGAGGCGTATCACAACCCCTGGTGGCTCAGCCGCTGGGACGAAGAATTCTTCGGCTGCGCAGCCGCTGTGCCAATGACGCGCGAGCTGATCGAAGAGCAGATGGTGGCCTACATGGAGCGCGAAGCCGCTGCCCACGGCACGCCTTGGTACAGCATCGCGCGCCACATGCTGGGCCTGCGCCACGGCCTGCCGGGCGCGCGCCGCTGGCGTCAGGTGTGGAGCGACCACCGCATGAAGACCTTGCCCGCGCGCGAGGTGGCGGCATTGGCGCAGCAGGACCGATAGCCATGACGCTGCTCCACCGCTTTGCGCCCGTGGTAATCCAGTGCCGCTGCGCGCCGCAGAAGTCGTTCCCGGTGTTCGTCGCACATGGCTAGCCCAGTTTCCCTATGGGGTTTTCTAGCTTGTTCTAAATGATTTGGTTCCCATCCTCGCTGTCGTTCATAACGCCCGAAGTCCCAAGCGGTGGCCCGGCGAACATGCCCGTTGACGGGGCATTCCATCGAACTCCAACCTAACATCGTGTCCCATGGAAAAACGCAAACTCCGAGTCGGCCAACCGATCACGCCCGAAGAATTCGATGAACTCAGCGACGCCCAACTCGAGCGCCTGGTGCCGCGTGCCTATCGCGAGTATTTCCCCGGCAAGGAGGATTGCGCCGATGGGCATTTCTACCTGCACGACGGCACGGCCTGGTGTTTCTACAAGGGGAGTTTTCTGGACGACTAAGGCCGGGCGCGGGGGCTTTGCGCGCAAGCTCGGGTGGCTGGAAAAAGGAGGCGCCGGTCGGTCAGCCGGACGAACCCGGTGGCGTCATCGGCTCAGGCCGCAGCCTCCAGGCCATTGGCAAAATGCTCGCCCATGCGCTGAACGGCAGACTTGGCGTTCTTCGCCTCCAGCGCCTGCATCAGGGCGCGGTGCTCGGCCAGGGATTCCTTGATGCGCCCGGACTTGAGCAGCGAGTTGTGGCGGTTGAGCTTCATCACCTTGCGCAGGTCCCCCACCATCTGGTTGCGCCAGCGGTTGTTGGCGATTTCCAGCAGGCGCATGTGAAAGCGCTCGTTGATCTCGAAGAACTTGTCGGTGTGCGCCGTGGCCTTTTCCAACTGCTGGTGCAGCGTCTGCAGTTCCTTGAGTTGGGCTTCGGTGGCCTGGGTCGCGACCACGCCGGCGGCATCGGACTCCAGCAGGCTCAACAGGTGGTACACGTCGCGCAAATCCTGCTCCGACACCTCGGTCACATAGGCGCCGCGGCGCACCTTCATGGTGACCAGGCCTTCGGCCGCCAGCACCTTGAGCGCTTCGCGCAGGGGGGTGCGGCTGATGCCGTATTCCTCGGCGATCTTGAGTTCGTCGATCCAGCTTCCGGGTTCGAGTTCACGCTTGAAGATGCGCTGCCGCAGGATTTCTGCGACTTCTTCATAGAGTGCCCGCGGGGCGAGTGAAAGGGCTACCATGGGGCAGATTGTAAGCTGAAAATAATATTTTGCATCAATAATTATGAATGATGTAAACTCGTTTCGCGTCTGACAAGGCGCTGGAACTTCATTCTTAACTGCGTACGCCATGAGCTCAAAGACACCTGAATTTTCGCCATCCAGCCTCGAAGCCTGGGCCAAAGCCGCCGCCAAATCCGCCCCCCGTGGTGACCTGGCGGCGCTCAACTGGCTCACACCCGACGGCATCAGCGTCAAGCCCCTGTACACCGCGGCCGACACGGCCGACCTGCCGTATGCCAACACGCTGCCGGGCTTTGAGCCCTACCTGCGCGGGCCGCAGGCCACGATGTACGCCGTGCGCCCCTGGACTATCCGCCAGTACGCTGGTTTCTCCACGGCGCAAGAGTCCAACGCCTTTTATCGCAAGGCGCTGGCCGCCGGCGGCCAGGGCGTGAGCGTGGCCTTCGATCTGGCGACGCACCGCGGCTACGACTCGGACCATCCCCGCGTCACGGGCGACGTGGGCAAGGCCGGCGTGGCCATCGATTCGGTGGAGGATATGAAGATCCTGTTCGACCAGATCCCGCTGGACCAGGTCTCGGTGTCGATGACGATGAACGGCGCCGTGTTGCCGGTGCTGGCCGGCTACGTGGTGGCGGCGCAAGAGCAGGGCGTGAGCCAGGACAAGTTGAGCGGCACCATTCAGAACGACATTCTGAAAGAGTTCATGGTGCGCAACACCTACATCTACCCGCCCGCGCCCTCGATGCGCATCATTGGCGACATCATCGAGTACACGGCGCAGCACATGCCCAAGTTCAACTCGATCAGCATTTCCGGCTACCACATGCAGGAAGCCGGCGCGAACCAGGCGCTGGAGCTGGCCTTCACGCTGGCCGACGGCAAGGAGTACGTGAAGACCGCGATCGCCAAGGGCATGGACGTGGACGGCTTTGCCGGGCGCCTGAGTTTCTTCTGGGCCATCGGCATGAACTTCTATCTGGAAGTGGCCAAGATGCGCGCCGCGCGCCTGCTGTGGTGCCGCATCATGAAGGGCTTTGACGCCAAGAGCCCCAAGAGCCTGATGCTGCGCACGCATTGCCAGACCAGCGGCTGGAGCCTGACCGAGCAAGACCCGTACAACAACGTGGTGCGCACCACGATCGAGGCCATGGCGGCGGTGTTTGGCGGTACCCAGTCGCTGCACACCAACTCCTTTGACGAGGCGATCGCGCTGCCCACGGAATTCTCCTCGCGCATCGCGCGCAACACCCAGCTCATCATTCAGGAAGAGACGCACATCACGAGCGTGATCGACCCCTGGGCCGGCAGCTACATGATGGAGAAGCTCACCCAGGACATGGCCGACACGGCCTGGGCCATCATCGAAGAAGTCGAGACCATGGGCGGCATGACCAAGGCCGTTGATTCGGGCTGGGCCAAGCTCAAGATCGAAGCCGCAGCCGCCGAGAAGCAGGCGCGCATCGACTCGGGCCAGGACGTGATCGTGGGCGTGAACAAGTACCGGCTCAAGACCGAGGACGTGGTGGATTCGCGCGAGATCGACAACGTCGCCGTGCGCGACGGACAGATTGCCGGCCTGGCCGTGATCAAGGCGCAGCGCGATTCCGCAGCCGTGCAGGCCGCGCTCGCGGCGCTGACCGAGGCCGCGCACAGCGGTCAAGGCAATCTGCTGGATCTGACGATCAAGGCCATGCGCCTGCGCGCCACCGTGGGCGAAGTCAGCGACGCGCTGGAGAAGATTTACGGCAGGCACCGCGCCGACACGCAAAAGGTCAGCGGTGTGTATGCCGCCGCCTACGATTCGGCGGCCACCGGAGCGGACACCATGGAATTCTGGGAACAAATCAAGACCGAGGTCAACGCCTTTGCCGACAAGGAAGGCCGCCGCCCACGGGTGCTGATCGCCAAGCTGGGCCAGGACGGGCACGACCGCGGCGCCAAGGTCGTGGCCACGGCCTTTGCCGATCTGGGCTTTGACGTGGACATGGGGCCGCTGTTCCAGACGCCCGAGGAATGCGCGCGCCAGGCGATCGAGAACGATGTGCACGCCGTCGGCGTCTCCACGCTCGCCGCCGGTCACAAGACCCTGGTGCCGGCCATCATCGCCGAGCTCAAGAAGCAGGGCGCGGACGACATCGTGGTCTTCGTCGGCGGCGTGATTCCGCGCCAGGATTACGACATGCTCTACCAGGCCGGCGTGAAGGGCATCTACGGCCCCGGCACGCCCATTCCCTTCAGTGCCAAGGACGTGCTGGAGCAAATACAAAAGGCGCGCGGGTGAGCGACTCGGGTTTGCTCGAAGCCATCCTGCGCGGCGCGCCGGCGGCACAGCGGCGCGCCGTGGCCAAGGCCATCACGCTGCTGGAATCGACTCGGCCCGACCACCAGGCTCAGGGCGAGGCCTTGTTGAGCGCGCTGATGCCGCATGCCGGCAGGTCGTTTCGCCTCGGCATCAGCGGCGTTCCGGGCGTGGGCAAGTCCACCTTCATCGAGGCGCTGGGCCTGTACCTGATTGCTCAGGGTAAACGCGTGGCGGTGCTCGCCGTGGACCCCTCGTCCACGGTGTCGGGCGGCTCCATCCTGGGCGACAAGACGCGCATGGACATGCTGTCGGTGCAGCAGCAGGCGTTCATCCGGCCCAGTCCGAGCAGCGGCACGCTGGGCGGCGTGGCCGAGAAGACGCGCGACGCGATCGCGGTGTGCGAGGCGGCGGGCTACGACGTGGTGATCGTCGAGACCGTGGGCGTGGGCCAGTCCGAAACGGCGGTGGCCAACATGAGCGACATGTTCGTGTTGATGCAACTGCCCAACGCCGGTGACGACTTGCAGGCGATCAAGAAGGGCGTGATGGAGCTGGCCGATCTGGTGCTCATCAACAAGGCCGACATCGACCCCGATGCCGCCACGCGCGCCCAACTCCAAATCAAGGCGGCCCTGCGCTTGCTGGGCATGCATGGCCGTGACCCGCACCCCAGCCATCACCCGCAGGCGGGAGAGGGAGTGAATGCACAGTGGCAGCCCCAGGTGCTGCAGCTGAGCGCGCTCAAGGGCGAGGGCGTGGAACGATTCTGGGCCGCCGCCAGCGAGTTCAAGGCGCTGCAAACCGGCTCCGGCCGCTGGACCCAGCGCCGCCAGGCACAGGCCAAGGACTGGATGTGGGAGCGCATCGCCGCTGGATTGAAGCAGGCGTTTGCCCAGCACCCGCAGGTGCGCGCCTTGCTGCCGCAACTCAGCGCCGACGTGGTCGCGGGGCGCGTGCCCGCAACCAGTGCCGCAAGAATTCTGCTGCAAGCCGGCAGCCAAACTGTTTAGACCGCTAAAAACCAACCGAGTAACGGAGAGAGCACATGCACGACATCCTGGAACAACTGGAACAAAAACGCGCCGCAGCCCATCTGGGCGGCGGACAAAAGCGCATCGACGCGCAGCATGGCAAGGGCAAACTGACGGCGCGCGAGCGCCTCGAAGTGCTGCTCGACGAGGGCAGCTTCGAGGAGTGGGACATGTTCGTCGAGCACCGCTGCGTGGACTTCGGCATGGAAGCGCAGAAGATCCCGGGCGACGGCGTGGTCACCGGCTACGGCATGATCAACGGGCGCCTGGTGTTTGTCTTCAGCCAGGACTTCACGGTGTTCGGCGGCGCCTTGAGCGAAGCGCACGCCGAGAAGATCTGCAAGATCATGGACCAGGCGATGAAGGTCGGCGCGCCCGTGATCGGCCTGAACGACTCGGGTGGCGCGCGCATCCAGGAGGGCGTGGCCTCGCTCGGCGGCTATGCCGACGTGTTTCAGCGCAACGTCATGGCCAGTGGCGTGGTGCCGCAGATCAGCATGATCATGGGCCCCTGTGCCGGTGGCGCGGTGTATTCGCCCGCCATGACCGACTTCATCTTCATGGTGAAAGACAGCTCCTACATGTTCGTCACCGGCCCCGAAGTGGTAAAGACGGTGACGCACGAAGAGGTGACGGCCGAGGAGTTGGGCGGCGCCATCAGCCACACCACCAAGAGCGGCGTGGCCGATCTGGCGTTCGAGGACGACGTGCAGGCGCTGCTGATGCTGCGCCGTTTGTACAACTACCTGCCGCTGAACAACCGCGAAAAGGCACCGGTGCGCCGCAGCGGCGACCCGATGGATCGGCTGGAAAAGAGCCTGGACACGCTCATCCCCGACAACGCCAACAAGCCCTACGACATGAAGGAGCTGATCGTCAAGACCGTGGACGACGGCGACTTCTTTGAGCTGCAACCCGAGTACGCGAAGAACATCCTGATCGGCTTTGCGCGCATGGACGGTCAGACCGTGGGCATCGTGGCAAACCAGCCGCTGGTGCTGGCCGGTTGCCTGGACATCAAGAGCTCCATCAAGGCGGCGCGCTTCGTGCGCTTTTGCGACGCCTTCAACATCCCGGTGATCACCTTCGTTGACGTGCCAGGCTTCATGCCGGGCACCTCGCAAGAGTACGGCGGCATCATCAAGCACGGCGCCAAGCTGCTCTATGCCTACGCCGAATGCACCGTGCCCAAGATCACGGTGATCACGCGCAAGGCCTACGGCGGCGCCTACGACGTGATGGCCTCCAAGCATTTGCGCGGCGACGTCAACTTCGCCTGGCCCAACGCCGAGATCGCCGTCATGGGCGCCAAGGGCGCGGTGGAAATCATCTTCCGCGAAGACAAGGGCGACCCGGCCAAGCTGGCCGCGAAGGAGGCCGAATACAAGGCGCGTTTCGCGAATCCCTTTGTTGCCGGCGCGCGCGGTTTCATCGACGACGTGATCCTGCCCAGCGAGACGCGCAAGCGCATCTGCCGCTCGCTGGTGATGCTCAAAGACAAGAAGCTGGAAAACCCGTGGCGCAAGCACGGGAACATTCCGCTGTAAGTCCCATCGGAACCTTCATGAAACTCTACCGCGCTGGGTCGGGCTGCCTGGGTGCTTTGCTCCGTGTCCCCCGGCCTTCGGCCTCCTCCTTTACCTGCGCAAAACA
>CAIMSP010000022.1 GCA_903844215.1 uncultured beta proteobacterium
CGGATGCGCTCCAGCACGCAGGAGAGCTCGGCCAGGTTGGCCGCGCGCAGTTCGGCCAGCAGGTCCCAGCGGCCGTTGGTGTCGTGCAGCGTCGCCACGCCGGGCTCGCCCAGCAGGCTGGAGATCACGGCGCGGGTCTCGTTGCCCTCGACCGCGATGCTCATCGAGGCGCTGATTTCGGAAGCCTGGGCTTCGGGACGCAGCTTGACCGTGTAACCCACGATGATGCCGGCGTCTTCGAGCTTGGTGACGCGATTCGAGACGGTGCCGCGCGAAACCCCCAGCTTGGCGGCCAGCGTGGCGACGCTGGTGCGGGCGTCCTTGCGCAACAACGACAACAATTGCTGATCTGTACTGTCCATTTTGCGAATTATGGCAGTCCGCTCTGGCGTTTTGCCAAGTTTTTGGCTAAAAGCCACCACTATTGCTGATTTACATTGCCATGACAAGCTGGGAGACTGGGCTCAACATCGCAAGGAACAACCCCATGAAACGCAGCCCACTGGCCCAGACCCAATTCCTCAGCGCGCACGATGTCGCCACCATCGTGAGCCACCTGGGCGCAGCGGCGGCGCTGTCGCGCATGGCCGACTACATCCGGGAAGACTTTCTGCGCTGGCAGGAGTTCGACAAGTGCGCCCGCGTGGCCAGCCACTCGGCAGGCGGGGTGATTGAGCTCATGCCCATCTCCGACGCCAAGACCTACGCCTTCAAATACGTCAACGGCCACCCCAAGAACACCCAGGTCGGTCTGCCCACGGTGATGGCTTTTGGCGTGCTGGCCGATGTGGCCACCGGCGTGCCCGAACTGCTGAGCGAGCTCACGCTGACCACGGCGTTGCGCACCGCCGCGATGTCGGCCCTGGCCGCGCGCGCCCTGGCTCGCCCGAACAGCCGGGTCATGGCGCTGATTGGCAATGGCGCGCAAAGCGAGTTTCAGGCGCTGGCGTTTCATCATTTGCTCGGCATCGCGGAGATCCGCTTGTTTGATACAGATCATGGCGCCACCGAAAAACTGCTGCGCAACCTGGCGCACACGGCGATACGCCTGATTCCGTGCCAGAACGTGGCCCAGGCCGTGCGCGGAGCTGATATCGTGACGACCGTGACCGCCGACAAAACCAATGCCACCATCCTCACCCCGGAGCTGATCGAGCCCGGCATGCACATCAATGGCGTGGGCGGAGACTGCCCCGGCAAGACCGAGTTGCACCCGGACGTGCTGCGCGGCGCCTCGGTGTTCGTTGAGTACGAGCCGCAAACCCGCATCGAGGGCGACCTGCAGCACCTGCCGGCGGATTTTGCCGTGACCGAACTGTGGCAGGTGCTCAAAGGCCAGGCCACCGGGCGCACCCATGACGCGCAAGTCACGCTGTTCGATTCGGTCGGCTTCGCGCTGGAGGACTATTCGGCCCTGCGCTTCATGCGCGACGCGGCAGCGCAACTGGGCATCGGGCAGCGGCTGGCCCTGATCCCCGAACTGGCGAATCCCAAGGACCTGTTCAGCCTGATCCGTCCCGCCTCCAAACCGGCGCCGCGCGCGGCACACGCCACGGCGCTGGCGGCGAGCGCTGTGCCTGAGTTGGCGCTGTCGGCATGAGCGCGACGGCTGCGGCTTCGCACGTGAGCCGAGGCATGAACGTGAAAGAACTGACTTTCATGACTCAGAGCACTCAGCGGGTGAGGCATGAAAGTTAGCCTGATCGGCGTTCCCACCGACATCGGCGCGGGCAGCCTGGGCGCGCGCATGGGGCCCGAAGCGCTGCGCGTGGCAGGGATTGCCGGCGCCATCGCCCGCTTTGGTCTGGACGTCAAGGACTGCGGCAATCTGGCCGGTCCCGCCAATCCCTGGCAGGACGCCGTCGATGGCTATCGCCACCTCCCCGAGGTGGTGCAGTGGAATCAATTGGTGCATGCAGCGACCTACGCCGAGCTCCAAGAGGGGCGTCTGCCGATCATGCTCGGCGGCGACCATTGCCTGAGCATCGGCTCCATCAGCGCGGTCGCGCGCCACTGTCGCGACCTTGGCAAGAAGCTGCGCGTGCTGTGGTTCGACGCGCACGCCGACTTCAACACCGCCACGCTCACGCCCAGCGGGAACATCCACGGCATGCCGGTGGCCTGCCTGTGCGGCCACGGCCCGCAGCAGCTGATTGAGATCGGCGGCCAGGTGCCGGCGCTCAAACCCAAAGAGATTCGCCAGATCGGCATCCGCAGCGTGGACGCGGGCGAGAAGCGCCTGGTGCACGACATGGGCATCGAAGTGTTCGACATGCGCTACATCGACGAGATGGGCATGCGTCATGGCATGGAGCTTGCGTTGGCTTTGATCGATGCCAACACCCACCTGCATGTCAGCCTTGACGTTGATTTTCTCGACCCTTCGATCGCCCCCGGCGTGGGCACGACCGTGCGCGGCGGTCCGAGCTACCGCGAGGCGCAACTGTGCATGGAAATGATTGCCGACACCGGGCGCCTGGCCTCGCTCGATGTGGTCGAACTCAATCCGGCGCTGGATATCCGCAACCAGACCGCCGAACTCGCAGTGGATTTGATCGAGAGCCTGTTTGGCAAGAGCACGCTGATGCGCAAAACCAACGGCACGCTCTGAGCGGGGACAATACCCGCCATGTCACGTATCAGCGCCAACCTCCTCCTGCTCGTCGTCGCCCTGATCTGGGGCTCGGCCTTTGTGCCGCAGATCCACGGCATGAGCAACGTCGGGCCCATGACCTTCACCGCCGTGCGCTTTCTGATCGGCACCCTGGTCGTGGCGCCGCTGATGCTGCTGGAGTGGCGCCGCCTGCAACGCGAAGCCAAACCGCTGCGGCGCGTCGATGGCCTGAAGATTGGCGGCCTGGGCGGCCTGCTGGTGCTGGGCGCGGCGATGCAGCAGATCGGCCTCATCAGCACCAGCGCCACCAACGCCGGCTTCCTGACGGCGCTCTACGTGCCGCTGGTGCCGATGCTGGGCTGGCTGCTGTGGCGCCAGTTGCCGCACTGGACGGTGTGGCTGGGCGCGCTGGCATCGTTCGTCGGCGCCTACCTGCTGTCCGGCGCGCACACGCAGGCCATCGTCAGCGGCGACCTGTGGATCATCGCTTCGGCCATTCCCTGGGCGGTTCACGTGCTGCTGATCGGTCGCGTGGCCGATCGCATGTCGGCGCCCTTCCTGGTCGCGGGCGGCCAGTTCGCGGTGTGCGGCCTGCTCGCGCTGGCGTGGACCCTGGCCTTCGAGCCGGTGACCTGGTCGGGCCTGCAGGCTGCGGCCTGGCCGCTGCTGTACACCGGCGTTTTTTCCGTGGGCGTGGCGTTCACGGCGCAGGTGGTGGCGCAGCGTTACGCCCACGCCGCCGACGCCGCCATCGTGCTGTCCTCGGAGACGCTGTTCTCGGCGATGTTTGGTTATCTGTTGATGGGCGACCGCCTCGACAGCACCGGCCTGGCCGGCTGCGGACTGATCTTTGCCAGCATGATGGCCGTGCAATTGCTGCCCATGCTGTATGGACAGCCGGCCGTCGTCACCGTGCATCCGCACGGCTACCCGCTCGAGCCGGAGGCGGCGCATGAAGCATGAGGCCCGCATGAAACAGCGCGAAGTCGTTGCGCGCACGAGACAAAACAAGGGAAAACCATGAGGCCGGCAACGCCAACTCGTCTTGTATATACAAGTATGAAAAGCTAAACTTTGATCGGTGTTTTTTTCTGCGCAGGCTCGAACTTTGGGGGCGGCGCATCGAGGGTTGACGGTGAACCGGGGCGCTGCTCAAGAGGCCCCAAAAAAGCGGATGGGCTGCGAATCATTTGCCGCCCGATTTTTTTATCAACAGGAGATGTCATGCGATTTTTTACCAAGCTCTTCGGAGCGGTGTCGTGCATAGCGATGCTTTTGTCGGGAAACGTTCAAGCGCGGGAGTGGAAGACCATCAAGGATGCGGGCACGATTGTGGTCGCCACCGAAGGCCAGTACTACCCCTTCAACTACTTTGACGGCCCCACGCTGACCGGTTTCGAAATCGAACTGGCCGAAGCCATCGTGAAGAACATGGGCCTCAAGCTCGACTGGCGCGTGGTTTCCTTTGATGCCCAGCTCGCCTCGATCCGCCAGGACCGCTTCGACTTCGCCATCGCCTCGCACGGCTACACCGAAGAGCGCGCCAAGGCCGTCGATTTCGCGAATCCGCACTACTGCTCCGGCGGTCAGATCGTCTCCCTTCCCGGTGGCCCGCTGACGGTCGCCGGCCTCAAGGGCAAGTCGGTGGGCGTGCAGATTGCCACCACCTATTTCGACGCGGCCAAGAAGCTCGAAGGCATCGGCGAGATCAAGACCTACAAGGACGAAGCCGCCAACTTCGCCGCGCTCAAGGCGAAGAAATACGACGCCTGGATTTCCGACAAGTACGTGGTGAAGGCCACGCTGGACAAGAACCCTGGCACCGGCGCCACCCCCGGCGAAATGTTGTTTGTCGAGCGCATCTCCATGATCACGCGCAAGAACAACAAGGAGCTGATGGAGCAGATGAACAAATCTCTGGCTGCGGTCATGAAGGACGGCACCTACCAGAAGCTGTCGGCCAAGTATTTCCAGTCAGACATTTCCTGCCACTAAGCGTTTGAAGTCATGAACTGGAGCAAGCAAAACCCCGGCTACGCCATGTTCGCGTCCATGATCGGACTGCTGCTGGTGTTGTGGGGCATGGCCATACCGCTGTCGTTGGCGCCAGCACCGATCGGACCGGCAGCCCACGAGTTCACCGAAGGCGCACGCATGACCGTGCTGCTGACGCTGATTTCCGGCCTCTCGGGCATGGTGATCGGCGTGGTGGCGGGTCTGGGCAAGCTGTCTTCGTTCCTGCCGTTTCGCTGGCTCTGCGATGCCTATGTGTGGCTGATCCGCGGCACGCCGCTGCTGCTGCAGATCCTGTTCGTCTGGTTGGCCTCGCCTCAGCTGCTGCCGGACTCGATGCAGCCTTCGGACTTTGCTTGTGCCGCGATCGCCCTGGCGATCAACATCGGCGCCTACAACACCGAATGTGTGCGCGCCGGGATTTTGGCCGTGCCGCATGGGCAGGTGGAAGCGGCCAAGGCGCTGGGGCTGTCGCCGTTTCAGATCTTCATGGACATCGTGTTTCCACAGAGCATGCGGGTGGCGTTGCCGGCACTGGCGAACAACCTGGCCTCGCTGGTCAAGGACTCGTCGCTGGCCTACGCCATCAGTGTGGTGGAACTGACCATGATCGGTTATCGAGTGCAGGCCACGAGCTATCAGCCGATTCCGGTGTTTTTAACCACGGCAAGCATCTATCTGATTCTGACGACCGCGTTCACCTCGCTCACGTCGGCGTTGGAGACGCGGCTTGACGTTGGCAGAAAGCGCTAGGTGAACGCCATGACGACAGCAACCACACTCAAGCCCATCATCGAGACGCGCGACGTGAACAAGCACTTCGGTGAGTTCTGCGCCTTGAAGGGCGCCACGGCCACGTTCTACGAAGGCCAGGTGACGGCCATCATCGGGCCTTCCGGCTCGGGCAAGTCCACTTTCTTGCGGACCTTGAACCGACTGGAAGCGCACGACGGCGGCAGCATCCGCATCGACGGCATCGAGCTCAACGACGACCTGAAGAACCTGGACGCCATCCGGCGCGAGGTCGGCATGGTGTTTCAGAACTTCAACCTGTTCTCGCACCTGACGATTCTGAGGAACGTCGCACTGGCACCGATGCGCGTGCGCAAGATGAGCAAGGCGCAAGCTGAAGCCAAGGCGCTGGCACTGCTGGAACGCGTGGGCCTGAGGGATCAGGCCCACAAGTACCCGGTGCAGTTGTCGGGCGGGCAACAGCAACGCGTGGCGATTGCCCGCGCGCTGGCCATGGACCCCAAGGTGCTGCTGTTCGATGAGCCGACGTCGGCGCTCGATCCGGAGATGGTGAACGAGGTGCTGGCGGTGATGCGCGAACTGGCGCACACCGGCATCACCATGCTGGTGGTCACGCACGAAATGGGCTTTGCCCGCGAAGTGGCGGACCGCCTCATCTTCTTCGATCTGGGCGTGATTCTGGAAGACAGCACACCGAAAGAGTTCTTCGCAAATCCGGCGCACCCCCGCGCCAAGGCGTTTTTATCGCAGGTGCGGCCCGGCTAAGCGCCGCCGCAAATCATTCGTTTTTTGAAATTAGAGATCAACACAAGGAAACATCATGCAAGTCAAAAAAATCGTTTTGGCCCTTTTGGCCGCCGGCCTGAGCGCAGGCTTTCTCACCAGCGCCCACGCCGCTGACGCCGACCGCATCAAGGCGCTGGAAGACCAGTTGCAGGCGCTGCAAAAGGCCATCGCCGAGCTCAAGGCCACGGCACCGACGAAGAAGGAAGTGTCCGATCTGACCGACCAGGTCACGCTGCAGGGCAAGGAAGCCGTGGTGCTGGGTGACATGTCCAACTCCATCCGCATGCCCGGCAGCGAAACCTCGTTGCGCGTTTACGGCTATGCCGAAGCCAACCTGATCAAAGACTTCAAGGCCACCGCGCCCGGCGACATGTTCACCAACGTGATGGAGCAGCCGCTGAATGGATTCGGCGCCGACCAGGGCAAGACCGCCCTGACGGCGCAGACTTCGCGCTTCGGTTTCGAGACCTCCACGCCCACCGCTCTGGGTGCTTTCCACACCGTGGTCGAAGGCGACTTCTATGCCTACTGTGGCAGCGAATGCAACCGCAACCGCTTCCGCCTGCGCCACGCCTACGGCGAATACGCCGGCTGGACCGTGGGTCAGACCTGGTCCACCTTCATGGACCTGGACGACGGCCCGGAGACGGCCGACTTCAACGGCCCCATCGGCCAGCCGTTCTCGCGCCCGGTGCAAGTTCGCTACACCTATGCCCTGCCCACCGGCGAGACCTTCAAGGCCGCGCTGGAAAACCCCACCGACGGCGCACACCGCCCGAACCTGGTGCTGTCGGCTGCCAAGAGCTTTGACGACGGCGCCATCAGCGCGCGCTTCATTTCCATGGAGCAGCGCAGCGGATCACTGAGCAAGAGCGGCATCGGCTACGGCTTCGGCGGCTCCTACAAGATCACCGGCGAGCTGACCGCGATGGGCCAATGGGCCAAGGTGGACGGCGACGGCGACAACGCGCTGATGATGGGTGCCAATTACCCAACCAGTGACGTGACGACCGGTGCGCTGTTGCTGGACAAGTCCACCGGCTATGTGCTGGGCCTGACCAATGTGTTCAATTCCAAGTGGCGCGCCACCTTCGCCTACGGGCACGTTTCCTCGGCGGCCAACAGCGACTACGTCGCTGGCAACGGCCTCTCAGGCAACAAGACCTTGTCGCAATGGCACCTGAACTTCTTCTACAACCCGATCAAGAACGTTGATCTGGGTGCCGAGTACATCATGGGCAAGCGCACGACGTTCGGGCCGGTGAAGAGCACTGACGGCAAAGTTAGCAGCAGCGTCGGCGACATGAGCCGCGTCGATCTGATCGCACGCTACAGCTTCAACTGATCGACCCGGGGCCCGCCCTCACCCGCTCCCGCAAGCGGGCGAGGGTGTCACTGCCGATTCGCCGAGGGCGGGCAAAGCCTGGAGGCGCGTGATGGGCACGGCGACATGATTCAGTTTTGCCGTTACGCCACCGCGCTCAAGGAGCGGGGCGCCGCCCGGATCACGCTGCGGGGTCTCAGTGGTGACCTCGGTGATGGCCTGCGTCGCGGTGGCCGCCGCCCCAAAAACTGTAGCCCAGCGCCAGGCCGATCAATGGGAAATACGGCTGGTAGTAGGGTTGGTAAGCGCTTTGGTAGTAGGGCGCGGCGTAATAGCCGGGATAGCTTGCCGGCACGACCACCACGTTGGCGGGTTGTTGCACGTAAACGGTCTGCGTCCCAGAGTCGGTGCTCATGATCGCTGGCGCTTGCGCGTAGCTCAGCGCCGGCATCTGCGCGCTGGCCGCCACGGGCGAGACCTGCAAGCGAATGCTGGAACCGGGATCGTTGGGCATCTGCACCGTGTACTGCCTGCCGGCAAACTCATACACCACGTTGTACGCGACCGTGGCGTTTTCGTAGAAGGTCTGGATCTGGCAACGCTGCACATTCTGCAACTGCGTGCCGGCGGCGCCCTCGACGTTGTTGCCGATCACCGCACCGGCGATGCCGCCAAACAGGGTTGCGGCCGCCTGGCCCGCGCCGTGGCCCAGGGCATTGCCGGCCGCACCGCCGGCGATCGCACCCATCAAAGCGCCGGCGCCCGACTTGGGCTGCTGCACCGCCACCTGCTCCACGGTGCAGACCTGGCGTGGCGTGCCCACCTGTTGCAAGATGGGCGTGGAAGAAATCACGCGCCCGACTTCCTGCGCCAGGCACAGTCCTGACGAAATCATGGCGCTCACCAAGAGCAGTTGTTTTTTCATGGGCCTCATCCTTGAAGAGATTGGACAGAAGTGAATCATCCTCCTTTGTGCCTTGCGATGGGCGCAAGTTCAGTGAACCCAGGGTAAAGATGGCATCGGTTCGCAACCATGTGCTGCCAGATCCGGGTTCTTGTGGGTCTCGGTGATGAATTCCGGCAGCGCCTGGGCGGGCAGGCGCGAGAGATTGAGCAGGCCCACGATTGGCTTCAAATTCATGCCGGGTATGTACCGATAGTTGAAGGGAATCGGGCAACTATAGTCGCAGACACTGGGCACTTTTCATTCGGCGCGTTCCCGCCAAGTTGGCGCAACGCGGCCCTTGCTTCAGCCCCCATCCAGGAGAACCCCCATGAAGAAACGTCAGTTGCTGCAGGCGCTCGCCGGCCTGCCTCTCGCCTCCCTGCCCTTTGCACCCGCCTGGGCGCAAAACACGACGCTGAAAATTTCGCACCAATTTCCCGGCGGCACCCTGACCGAAGGCGATTTTCGCGATCGGCTGGTGCGCCGCTTCGCGGTCGAGGTGGAAAAGCGCAGCAAGGGCGCGCTGAAGTTCGAGATCTATCCGGGCTCGTCGCTGATGAAGACGAACTCGCAATTTGCCGCGATGCGCAAGGGCGCGCTGGATCTGGCGCTGATTCCGCTGTCCTACGCCGGCGGTGAAATTCCCGAAGTCAACATCGGCCTGATGCCGGGCCTGGTGGTGTCGTACGAGCAGGCCAGCAGTTGGAAGACCAAGCCGGTGGGCGCAGAGTTGAATCGAATGCTGCTGGACAAGGGCATCGTGCTGATCAGCTGGATCTGGCAGGCTGGCGGCGTGGCCTCGCGCGGCAAGCCGGTGGTGGAGCCCGAAGACGCCAAGGGCATGAAGATCCGCGGCGGCTCGCGCGAGATGGACATGATCCTGAAAGAGGCCGGTGCGGCCGTCGTCACCATGCCGTCCAACGAGATCTACGCGGCCATGCAGACCGGCGCCATGGACGCGGCCATGACCTCTTCCACCTCGTTCATCTCCTTCCGTCTGGAGGAGGTGGCCAAGTCCCTGACCACCGGACGCACCGGCGCCTACTGGTTCATGTTCGAGCCGCTGATGATGTCCAAGGCGATCTTCGACAAGCTGCCCAAGGATCAGCAGGCCACCATCATGGCGGTGGGCGCCGAGATGGAAAAGTTCGCCCTCGATGCGGCCAAGAAGGACGACGTCGATGTGGCGGCGATCTATCAGAAGGCCGGTGCCAAGGTGGTCGATCTGTCCGCCGCGACCATCAAAAAATGGCAGGCGATCGCCCGCGCCACGGCGTGGAAGGACTACGGCGCCAAGAATGAGGGCTGCGCCAAACTGCTGGCGCTGGCGGAGCAGACCTTGTGAGCCATGGCTTCGAGCTTGAAGGCGCTGCGCCAAGCGGACTCCGACGCCCCAGGAATGCGACGCTGGCGCAGTTGACCCGCGCTCTGGACTGGGTGAATCGGCAGGTGCTGCGCCTGGCCATGCTGGCCCTGGTGCTGACCGCGTCGGTGCTGACCTATTCGGTGCTGACGCGCTATTTCCTCAAGATCGGCACCGACTGGCAGGACGAGGCCTCCGTCTTCATGCTGGTAGGCGCCATGTTCATGTGCACGGCCTACGTGCAGTCGCTGCGCGGCCACATTGGCATCGAAGCGCTGGCCACGCTGCTGCCCGCGTCAGTGAACCGGGCGCGGCGGCTGCTGGTGGACATCGTCTCCACGCTGTTTTGCAGCTTCTTCTCGTGGAAGTCCTGGACCCTGTTTTACGAGGCCTGGTCGCAGGGCCAGACCACCTCCAGCAGCTTTGCGCCGCCGCTGTGGATTCCCTACAGCCTGATGGCCGTGGGCATGAGCCTGCTCACATTGCAGTTGCTGCTGCAAACCGCAACGCAACTCACCGGGGGTGAAGTGGCGGGAGACACGGCATGAGCGAACTCGCGGTCGGACTTTCCTATGGTGCGGCCACCTTGCTCGTGATGTTCACCGGCATGCCGATTGCTTTTGCCTTGGGCAGCGTGGCCGTGGCCTTCATGTACTTCTTCATGCCGGCCGCGTCGCTGGACATGGTGACGCAAAACGTCTATGAGGAGATGGCCTCGATCACGCTGTTGTCGATCCCCTTGTTCATCATGAAGGGCGCGGCCATCGGCAAATCGCGGGCCGGCCAGGACCTGTACTCTGCGATCCACGCCTGGCTGCACAAGGTGCCGGGCGGGCTGGGCATTGCCAACGTGTTTGCCTGCGCGCTGTTTGCCGCGATGGCGGGCTCGTCGCCTGCGACCTGCTCGGCCATCGGCTCGGCGGGCATTCCGGAAATGCGTCGGCGCGGCTACTCGCCCGGCTTTGCCGCAGGCATCATCGCCGCCGGCGGCACTCTGGGCATCCTGTTGCCGCCCTCGATCGTGATGATCCTGTACGCCGTGGCGGCAGAGCAATCACTGGGCCGCTTGTTCCTGGCCGGCATCGGCCCGGGCCTGCTGCTGGTGGCGCTGTTTTCGGGCTACGCCGTGCTGCGCGCGCGCAAGGAGTACCGCGCGGCGCTGGCGCTGTTTGAGCAGGGCGGCGCCAAGTCGGCCTATCTGGAGCAGGAGCACTTCACGCTGGCGCAAAAGATCGAGATGCTGCCGCGCGTGCTGCCCTTCGTGCTGCTGCTGATCGGCGTCATGGTGGCGCTGTACGGCGGCTACGCCACGCCCTCGGAGACGGCAGGTCTGGGCGGTCTCATGGCGCTGGGCCTGATCGCCGTCATCTACGGGCTGTGGCGGCCGCGCGATGTGGCGCCGATGCTGGCCTCGACGCTGCGCGAATCCACCATGCTCATGCTCATCATCGGCATGTCGCTGCTGTACAGCTACGTCATGAGTTCGCTGCACATCAGCCAGGGCGCAGCCCAGTGGATCGTGAACATGCAGTTGTCGCGCTGGCTGCTACTGGCGGTGATCCTGCTGATGGTGATCGTGCTGGGCTTCTTTCTGCCACCGGTGTCCATCATCCTGATGACCGCGCCCATCATCCTGCCGCCGCTGCGAGCGGCCGGCTTCGATCTGGTCTGGTTTGGCGTGGTGATGACCATCGTGATGGAGATGGGACTGATCCATCCGCCCGTGGGTCTGAACATCTTCGTCATCAAGAGCATTGCCCCCGACATCCCCTTGCACGAGGTGATCTGGGGCGTGCTGCCGTTCGTGGCGCTGATGTTTCTCGCTGTGCTGCTGATGTGCCTCTTCCCGGGGATCGCCGTGGGTTTGCCGAATTGGGTGATGGGCGTGAAGTGACCGCTGCTGTCGGGTTACGCCCTGGTGGGCTAACCCGACCTACGGGCTGCATTCAAAAAACTATAATGAATGCGTAGAATGAATTCATATGAGGTGATGCTGTGGCGATGCTAACGGTACGCAATCTGCCCGACGACGTGCATCGCGCGCTGCGGGTGCAGGCCGCGCTGCATGGGCGCAGCACCGAGGCTGAGGTGCGCGAGATTCTTGGAGCAGCGGTCAAGCCCGGGTCGCGCGTTCGCCTGGGTGAAGCCCTCGCGGCACTGGGCCGCAAGGTCGGCCTGACGAACAAGGATCTCGATGTCTTTCAGCAAGCCAGAGACAGGACGCCGGCTGAGCCGCTGAGGTTTGAATGATCATTCTCGATACGAACGTCGTATCCGAGGCGATGAAACCCGAGCCGGACTCGGCGGTGCGGGCTTGGCTGGACGAACAAGCAGCCGAAACGCTGTATCTGTCGAGCGTGACTTTGGCCGAGTTGTTGTTTGGAATCAGGGCACTTGCGGTCGGCAAACGCAAGCATATGTTGGCTCTGACCCTTGACGGTCTGATGAATCTGTTCAGGGATCGGGTGCTCCCATTCGACATCGATGCAGCACGGCACTATGCCGAACTGGCCGTGACGGCCAAAGCCGCCGGTCGAGGGTTTCCAACACCCGGCGGCTATATCGCCGCCACCGCAGCCGCGCGCGGGTTTATCGTGGCGTCACGCGACACAGCGCCATATGAGGCAGCGAGGGTTAAGCTCATCAACCCCTGGCAAGGGTAAGGATGTGCCAAAGCGCCACAGTGGTCTAATCGAGTCCTTTCGCCACATTGGCGCCCCCCTCCATCCCCCTGCCACGCATGAATGACCACTACGCCGCCCTTGGGCTGAACAGCGCTGCGACGCTGGCCGACATCAAGAAGGCGTTTCGCCAGCAGGCCTCGCTGCACCACCCGGACCGCAACGCCGCAGCCGATGCGGCCGCGCGCTTTCGCGCCGTGCAGCAAGCCTACGAGGTGTTGGCAGACGAGGACAAACGCCAGGCCTACGACGACAACCGCCGCCGCAACCTACTCGACAGCCCGATCGACACCGCGCGCGACATCTGGCAAAACTACTTCACCCAAGTCATTGAAAAATGCCAACCATGAGCAACTCCGCCGCATGAGCATCTCGCCCTTTTTTCTCCAACTGCGTTCGTCTTATCAATCCGAACTCGACGACCTGAGCTTTGACTCCGAAGGGCGCGACGTGCTGCGCCAGCGCCTGGCGCAAAAGCGCAAGGAGCTGGGTTTCCTGCTGCAGATGATCGAACTCAGCCCGGAGATGGTGGCGGTGATCTTCCACCAGGGATTCCAGTTCAAGAAGCCGTCGGTGCTGGAACACCTGCTGGCGCAGGAGCCCGAGGAATTTCCCGAATGGGACAGCCTGGCCGACGCCATCCAGCTGAGCCCCTGGTCGCAGGACTTGGCGCAGCAGATCCTTCAGGAGCCCATGGGCGCGTGGTTCATGACCGTGGCCGCCGGTCTGGAGTACATGTATTCAAGGCCAAACGCCGCATCCACGGTGGTGCCCGAGGACGAGGACGAACAGGACGAAGACGCTGACCAAGGCCTGAGCGACGAAGACACCGGCCGCAATGTGCTCGACAGCGACGCCGATGCCGCCAGCGGCGCGCTCGAACGCGCCGCCGCCGGCGCGGCCTGGATGGCCGAGCAGGGTTTTGACAGCAAAGAATGACACCAAGGAACGCTCGATGAACCACCTGGCACTGATAGAAAAAACCCAAAGCCTGATCGCCGCCGGCGACATCGTCGGCGCCGAGTCGGCCCTGGTGGAACTCGCCGACGCCGAGGGCGACCGCGCGCTGATGGTGGTGCTGGCGCAGTTGCCGCCCAAGGACATTCTGGCCGTGATCCGCGAATACGACAGTTCCAAGGATTCGGTCATCAACCTGCTGATCACGCCGCAGCAGTTTGCGCGCGCCGTGGTGATCGAGAAACAGTACAAGGACCTGAGCTGCACGCATTTGCGCGGCATGGTCAATTCCATCGTGTTTCGCGAGGACGCCGATCCGCTGGAGTTCCTCAACGCCATCGGTGAGCTCGAAGGCGGCAGCGAGGCGCTGGCCGACTATTTCTCCGAGAAGTGGAGCCGCGTCGAGGCCTTCGCCCGCACCGGGACCTTCGACGCCATGGAGGACGACGGCAAGATGATGACCGAGTCGGCGCTGCTGGCCTCGGCCTACGCGAAGCCGCGCGTCGAGCTCGATGAAGTCTCCGACCAGGACTGGATGCAACTGGCCTGGCTGCTGCGCCACGAGTGCCCGGACCTGTTCATCGAAATGCTGATCGTGCTGCGCGCCAAGGCGCGCGCCCACGACCAGGCCGCCGAGGAGGAAGACGAAGGCGAAGAGGACGACGGCAAGGTCGAGACCTCGGCCACGGACCGCGGCAAAGCGACGCCCGCAGCACGCGAGTCGGACGAAGAGTCCGCCATCTGAACAAGCAGACCATGAAGCAACGTTTCGTCATTGCGAGGAGCGCCAGCGACGCGGCAAGCCACGAGTGCCACGCTGCTGCGCCATGGATTGCTTCGCTGCGCTCGCAATGACGAATGAACATGGCATGACAGCGCGCGCATCCACCCGTTCCGGCGTTTCGCTGTTTGACGCGCGTCCGTTCTTTGAAAAGGCGCTGCACTACGGCGTGCGCCAGGGCATCATCGACCAGGCCAAGCTCGATGCGATCTGCCAGGACGCGCCCAAGGGCATGGTGCAAATTGCGCGCTACTTCGGCACCGAGTTCCTGCGCCCCGAGCTGGAGCGGGCCCGCGACCGCATGGTCAATCTGGTCAGCCTGTACCTTGAAGACGAGAGCGGCGGCGACTTGAAACGCGCCGCCGAGTCGCTGCGCGAGCACAGCTTTCTGTCGCGCTCCAAGGGCGGCTCGGACCTGCTCAAGCGGCTGATTGCGATGCCGCAGAGCAGCCACTTCGGCATGCACGAGCGCGCCGGTTTCAGCGACGAGCAGATTCCGCTGCTGGCCAAGTGGTCGCTGCGCAGCTACGCCGACTACCGCGCCGAATTGGCGCAACGCAGCCAGGTGGCACAGGTCGTGGACGCTGCGCTGTGGCTGGCTCAAGCGCTGGGCCTGGACGCAGGCGAACTGGACGAGGCCGATGCCGACGCTGAAAGCCTGGTGCGCACGGCGCTGCTCAGCCTGGCCTGCAAACGCAGCGAGCTGCCCGATTGGGTGGCGTTCGAGAAGATGCTGACGGCGCTGCGCAAGAAGGGCGCACCCATGGAACTGGCCCTGCCGAAGAAGCTGCCACAGGCACTGCAGCCTGCCGTGGCGGCGGTGCGCGAGTCGATGCGGGCGGACCTGGAAAAATTGCTGGACCCGGCGCAGAACCTGCGCAAACTGCTGCGCCAAACCCCTGCCTTCATGGGCCGCTACTTCTGGCGCGAAGACACGCTGAGCGAGATCGACCAGCACGAGCGCGCGACCTCCAAGGCCTGGGACAAGGCCACGGGCGGTCACGACGACGAGGGCTCGCTGCTCACGCTGCTGCTGTGTCTGGCGGCGGGCGGCACGGCCAAGACCCTGCTCACGGAAAAGGGCGCAGCGGCGCTGATCCGCAAGATCAGGAAGTCCGGATTGAAGCCCGAATTGGCCCAGCAATTCATTCGCGCGCAGGCGCCGTTCCAGCACCAGGGCAACTACCTGCGGCTATGGAAAAGTTTTCTGGAAGAGGCCCAGCCCACGCTGCAAAGCGACGCCGACTACGCGCTGCACGACGCGCTGGCGCTGCTGCGCCGCGAGTGCAACGTCGAGTAGCTCACCCGACTCTCGCCCACAGCGCAAGCCGCGAATGCGGCCTGGCGGCTGGGCCACCCAAGTGGCTGCGCGGCCGGCATCGAATCCCGTCGTGCCGAGGCAAAAGGCAAGGCCTGACCCTTGGGCTCCGGGGGGCGCTATTTTGAGGGAGCGGATATGAGCAGCCCTGGAAGTCTATTAGGAGGTTGGCAATCAGGTCCCGGATCGATTCTTCGCATATCCTATGCTAGTGGCGGCTTTGTAGATATGGTGACGGAGTCGTTTGCCGGACCACATGATTATGCAAATAGCGGGGCATGGTATCTCCCTAACGGCGACGCTAGAATTCTATTTGGTCTTGATGGCCACCTTTCAGAAGCTCTGACAAACTATACCACTAGCCTAATATTTGCAACCCCATTTGCTGTAGCTGCCATTTTAGAGCAAACAAATACATCCAATAATTTGGCGGCGTTAAAAAGACATTGAAACCGGTGCAAATCTCGTCCTTATTCTTAATGGTGCCAGATCATGAATTTACTATTTGTTAATAACTCAACTAGAATGATCTCTATATCCATTCTAGTTGCATGCATTGGATTGAATTCAGCTTGCGCCTTCAAAAGAGTAGATTTCGACAGATATTTAAATGCATACATTGGGAAACCATTGTCGGAGGCAACATTTGATCAAACTGCCAGGTATTCTCCTAGCTCCAAGACATTATTATTTGAAGATCAAACAATATATCGATACCGCTACAAACCTGAAAGCGCGCCATGCACATGGGATGTCGATGTTGATAAAGTCTCAATGCGAATTCTAAGTTGGAAATATCCGACAATTGAGGCTCAGGCAAGTTGTCACGATATGGTGGCAGTACATAGTTCTTAGAGATTTATGGAGAAAGGGATAAGCAGAAAGGGATAAGCCCCCCGCAGTGGGAGAGCTGGGGTCAGGCCTTGCGTTTTGCCTGCACGAGCTCATGCAGCGCAATCAGTCTGCTTACCCGAAACACCGACAACCCGAGCATGCTGGCGATGGCCGTCATGGAGATGCCGCCTTGCGTGTGGGCTCGATAAAGACCTTCTTCGCGCGATGCGGATTGCGCAAGCCAGTCTTGCAGCGGCCGGGCGGTAAGTAGGCGCTGGGGTTGGGGGATGTCTTTGTC
>CAIMSP010000023.1 GCA_903844215.1 uncultured beta proteobacterium
CGGATGCGCTCCAGCACGCAGGAGAGCTCGGCCAGGTTGGCCGCGCGCAGTTCGGCCAGCAGGTCCCAGCGGCCGTTGGTGTCGTGCAGCGTCGCCACGCCGGGCTCGCCCAGCAGGCTGGAGATCACGGCGCGGGTCTCGCACCCCATGGACCGGCATGACCCTCCAGTACGTTGCCAAATCCATCAGCAATTTCCAACCGGGCAATTTCATGCACGTTCGCACCGGCGCCCGCATTGGCGGTGCTGGCGCTGCCATCCAGTATGGGGGACGCGCCAGCAGTCACGGTCTGTGCCGGTCCCGCGTTCGCAACTTCCGGCGAGGTGTCGGCCAACGTCGTGCCCGAGGGGGAAGAGGAAGTGGAGCCGGAACCGCCGCCACATCCCACCAGCATGGTTGTCAGCACGATCGTGCCAACCAAAAATATCTGTCGCATGAGTCCGGCTCCCGTAGTTTTAGGCATCAAATCGAGAACCGTTTGATCACATCAAGGCATCCGCCCCGAAATCGTCGCCGTCGACAGCCCCGCGACAAGCTTTCGGCCAGACTGAGCTTGCTGCAGCGCCCACCGAGGCACAGGCTCACCCTCATTGAGTTCATCAAGGTATTTCATCAGTGCGTCGTAACTCGTGAACTGCACTTCGAGCCGAAGCTTGCCCTCCAGTGGAGCAACTTCAACCGCCATAATGGACACGCCCGCAGCCTTGGTGCCTTCTAATGCAATCAGCATTCGAGGCCATTTCGATGACAGTTCGTGCAGCATCTCTTGGGCGCTGGCTTCGTACGGCACGGCCCGTGGTTCGACCTCGGCGGGCGTGGTAGTCATTGCTTGGGCGTTGCGCATTGCTGCGCTCTGTACGCGCAGTTGCTTCACTTGCTGGTGCGTGTTGGCTGCACCAACCCCCAATGCGGCGGCCAAAGCCCACCACACCGCAGTTAGGACCCACAAGCCGCGCGCAGGCCCGCGCCGGCTGCGGAAATCAACCTGTACCGGTTTCATTTCATTTGCTCCAAGGTGGCGCCAAAGATCACGTCAAGATCAGTCTCTTGGGTTGGGGCAACTCGATCGTCAGACTTGCACCTGCGCACTAACACGGCCCGTTCATTCGCCTGTCCGCCAATCATCATGGCGCGCGACACGATGGACTCAATCTGTTCTGGCGTCGCGTGACCGTAACCCACCGCCGTGGTAAAGCCCTCCATGCTTCCCCCCAGGACGGTCAAGGCTTCCCCGTCGTCAATGGCCAGCAGCGAGGGGCGCTCTGCAAGATTCAAACTCGCTCGCAGAACTTCGCTCCACCAGGGTTGCAAGCCGTCCAGCACGATCTGGCCTTGTCCCGCACCAGCCTCGATGGCGTCAACCAAAGACTGTTCCATTGCCACCGCCAAACAATCCTGGTTCTTGACCCAATCGTCCAACCACACGCGGCAAGGGCCGGCAAGCCCGGTCGCCTCCGCACACATTGTTTGAGCCACCTTGATGGCATCCTGCCCACGCGTGAGTCCAGGCAAAACCGGCAGCATGAACGGTCGGGCCAAAGACCCAGACAACCAGACCCTGGCGCGCACGCGCGTTTTGCGTTCACCCCTCACCAAATCGACTTCCACTTGCGCCCTATTCCAGCCGTCCAATGCGTTTGCCACATCGAACCAGCGTGCAGGCTTACCCGGCGGGCACACACCCAACACCGAGATACCTAAAAAGATGTCCAGACGCTCAGAGCCAGCCAACAACACGTTTAACCTCCTCTAGACTGGTCCTTGCGGCGACCACGTGCCGTGCGGCCAAGACGGAGAGGGACACCACGCCCTGAGTATCGGCATAGGCTTTGAGTTCAGAAAGGGGCGCACCCTCGGTCACAAGATCGCGCAGACCATCGTCCACGGCATGAACCTCGGCCACCACAAAGCGGCCACGGTAACCCGCTCCATGACAGTGCTCGCAACCCACGGCCACGGGGACATTTCGGGCCGCGGGCTGGCCCTTGCGTGCCAACCACTCCAACTCGCGCGGCGTGGCCGGTCGGTGCGTCACACAATGGCTGCAGAGTTGGCGCACCAGGCGCTGCACCACGACACCGTTGAGCGAGGACATGAAGCCGAACATGTCCAGACCAAAATGCCGAAAGCGTCCCATGATGTCGGTCAAGCTGTTGGCGTGCACGGTGGTAAACACCAGGTGTCCTGTCAACGCGGACTGCACTGCGATTTCTGCGGTTTCGGCGTCACGGATTTCACCGACCAAGATGCGATCGGGATCGTGTCTCAGGATGGAGCGCAGCCCCTTCGCGAAAGTCAGACCCTTGCGCTCGTTCACCGGGATCTGCAACACGCCGGGCAACTCATACTCGACAGGGTCTTCAATGGTGATGATTTTTTCCAGCCCGGTGTTGATTTCCGTCAGGATGGCATAGACTGTCGTGGTCTTGCCGCTGCCCGTCGGGCCGGTCACCAGCATCATGCCGCTGGGCTCGCTGGCCAGGTCACGAATGCGTTGGGTATTGAATTCATCGAAACCCAGCAACTCCAGGGAGGCGGCTTCATCGTTGCGACGCAACTGTGCCTTGTCCAGCAGCCGCAGCACAGCGTCCTCGCCGAACACGCTCGGCATGATGGAGACCCGCAGATCGATGGCGTCTGAATCCAATCCAAACCGGAACCGGCCGTCCTGCGGCAGGCGGCGCTCGGTGATATCCAGTTGTGCGAGCACCTTGATGCGCGAGATCACCTCTTGTGCTGCAACCGTGCCATCAAGTCGTGCGAATTTCGCCATGACGCCGTCCAGGCGATGTTTCACGGTCACACCAGCGCGATCGCATTCAAAGTGAATGTCGCTGGCACCTGTTGCCATGCCGGTGCGGATTGCCACATCCACAAACCCCACGATGGGTCCATCGGCTTGGCCGATCGCGTCGATCTGTCTGCCCTCAATCGCGGGAATGGCCTGCTTTGTGGCTTCTCCAAGCCACTCGTCCAACAGGACCCGTGTGAGTGCCGCAGGTGTTACGACTGCGCCGACGTGCCGGCTGAGCTTTTGCACCAGCGCGTCGTTCCAGGGGTCTTCGGCACCCGCCAGCAAAGTTCCATCATCGCGGCGCAGCACCAGGCAACGTGACTCGCGTGCCGACGCTTGCGACCATTTGGAGAACTCCGGCGTCAAGCCCACAGGCGACAGCACGACAGCCACCCCGGCCTGGGTCATGAGCGTTTGCAACAGATGGTCGGTGTCGCCGTTGGCCGAGCGCAGCAACACATCCAGTACCGAGCCGGCGCCCGTCTTGTGCTGCTGGCGTGCAGAGGCGAGCCGTTCACGCAAGGTGGCGGCAGGCGGTGTTTGTTGTGGGATATTCATGTCGTCGCTCAGTAAATCAGCGGATGCCGTTGGCAATATCAAAGATGGGCATGTACATCATTAACACGACGCCGCCCACGCCCAGCGCCACCACGAGCAGCAGCAAGGGCTCGATGATGCGTGTGGCACGCTCGATGAAGGTGGCAAAGCGCTCGGCGTGCCGATCCGCAATGGTTTGCAGCACGGCGTCGAACCCACCCGTGCGCTCACCCACGGCCAGCAGCCGCTCAGAGACGATGTCGGTGAGACTTCCTTGGGTAAAGGACTGGGCGACGGAGCGGCCACGGGCCAGTTCCGCGCGTGCCGCAGAAATCCCGACGGTGGTCTGGCCGCCCAGCCCCAGGGTTTCGCAAACCGTCAAGGCTTCGTCCAGGGTGTAGCCGCCACGAAACATCAGCGCCAACGACTGGTACAGCTTGGCACGGCGGTAATGATCCCATTGGCGGTTCAAGGGCCCGATGGCCTGCAGCTGCGTTACAAAAAAACGCAGTGCGTGGCCCCTATTGACGGCCCAGGCGATTGAGAGTGAAGCGCAGGCGAGGGCCAAGAGCACCATCAGCCAATGCGCATGCAACAGGCTGCTCACAGCCAGCAGTGTTTGCGTCGGCAAGCTCACCGCGCCGTGGTAGCCCACGTACATCCGAGAAAACCTCGGAATCACATACATCAGCAAGAAGGTTGTGATCAGCACACCCAGCGCCATGACAACTGCAGGGTAGATCGCGGCGCTCACGACCTGGCGGCGAAGTCGCTGCAGCATTTCGTCATAGCGCAAGAAATCCTCCAGCGCTGCGGTGAGGGTACTGGTGCGCTCACTGGCGGTTACGCTGGCGACCAACACTTCCGGGAACACGCCCGCACTCGCCATCGCCTTAGAAAGCGACTGCCCTTCGCGCAGCGACCTCAGCAGGCTGGCATGCACCTGTTCGCGTCGTCCACCACGGGACTGCACCTGCAAGGTCTCCAGCGCTTCAACCACCGTCATGCCAGCCTTGAGCAACGTGCGCAACTCGCGGCACCACCAGCCGACATTGAATTCGGTCTTGCTGCCTCGGGGCTCAAACATCGCTTTGCCGTGCCGGCGCAGCTCCAGCACGACGCGTCCTGCAGCCTCGAACTCCGACTGCAATTGACTGGCCGACTGCGTGACGACCAACTCCTGCACCACCGTGCGGCTGGCAGGGTCAAAGTAGCGGATGCTGAACTCTTGCGTCATGATTTGCGTAGCGGTGCGACCTGCTTCGATGTGAGGTGGAGTGCGGTGGCCTGAAGTGATTTCAACGCGTGATGTCCGCGTCGTCACCCGTGCCGCCAGGCGCGCGGTCTTTGCCGTAACTCAGCAACTCAAAGTCCTTACCGTTCGGTCCCGGCGAGCGATACTGGAATGCACTGCCCCAGGGATCGGGTGGGATCTCGTTTTGCATATAGGGGCCATGCCAACGCGGTTCGTCCGCAGGTTGCAGCACCAGTGCATTGAGTCCACTGGAGGTGCTTGGAAAGTGGCCCGTGTCCAAGCGATAGGCCTGCAGCGCCTTATCAAACGCGTCCATCTGCGCACGTGCCGCAGCCGTCTCGGAACGAGATATTTGACCAAGGAAGCGCGGCGCCACAATCCCCGTGAGCAAACCGATGATCAGGATCACCACCAGCAGTTCCAACAGGGTGAAGCCTTGAGTTGGCCTGATTGAGGATGAGCGGGCCGGGCATTGTGCCGCACCCTGCCGCAGCGGTGAGGGTCGAGGTGACGATTGAGGTGTGGTGGGGGAATGCATCATGTGGGTGGTCTTGCTATGAATTTCCATTCGTCGTAGCGAGTCGCTGGTGCCAGGACAAGTCCATCCAGATCCAGTGCCGTGCGACGTAGCGGCATGGCCGCGCTTTGGCTAAAGACGCCCAGAATGCCCCCATCGGGGCCGCGGATGATCCCCCAGGGGCGCGACGGATCCAGGGGGTCGGGGTAGAGTTTTCTTAAGTGGCGCTGCGTTCCGGCAAAGCGGTTGTCCAGCAGCAGTTGTTGAAGGTCGCTGGGGTATTGTTTCAGTGAGCCTGGCGACAGAGCCTGATAGCGGGCAATAGCTTGGGCATAGAGCTGGCCCACGCGCAACAAATCCTGTTCGCGCGCCCGTTGTGCCTCATCGGCCCACTGCGGCCCGAGCGCCGCCAGCCCCACGGACAAGATGGCAATCGCGGCCAACACCCAAACCAAGGTAAAGCCCGCCATGCGCTGGTGTTGATACCGCACGTGACGCGATGCTGGCCTACCACTTCGCATAGACCGTCCCATCCAATGCCTTGCCCGAAGCGCCGCTGCGCACATCTGAGATAGCGCCTGTGGTAACGCCCGGTGGGGGCGACACCACCCAGGTTGCCGTCTGGTCCGTGATCGGATCCAGTGGGATCTCGCGCAGATAACGCTGCTGCACCAGTTCCTGAAGATCCTTGGGGTAACGTGCACGGTCCGCGTAAAACTTGTCGATGGCTTCGCGCATGCCCCTGAGGTTTTGGTGCAATACCGCCTCACGTGCATGGTCCACATGTTCGATATAGCGTGGCGCCACAATAGACAACAAGAGTCCGAGCACGGCCATCACCACCAGCAACTCGATGATCGTGAAACCTTGCGCAAAAAGCAGTCGCGAGTGTGGAATCTTCATGCTTCGTTCATCCGCCTCTCACCAGTCTTTGAGCGCAACGCCGTTGAGCCCGACTTTGTCGGAGCGCGAGTAAACGTCGTACACGTCCTCTCCCGCCTGCGGTCTGTCCGCGGCCGACTGAAAACTTCGCAGTCCCCAGATCTTTTCGATCGGCACGGCCGGATCGGCGAAAGGGTCGCGAGGAATGCGCCTCAAGAAGAAAAATATCCGGCTCGAATCCTTGACGCCGGGTACGCCAGTGACCAAGGTCTCTAGGTTGACGGGATAGGGTGCTGCCGTGGCCGTGAGCGCGATATCACCCTTCTCTACCGCGTGTTTGTAGGAGTCGATGGCATCTCTGATTTCCCAAAGAGCGCGTTTGAGTTCGTGCTCGCGGTCGCGCTGCAGCGCGATCTCCGCCATCGGAAACACCGCCGCTGCCAGAATGGCCAGCACAGCCACCACCACCAGCAGTTCAATCAGGGTATAGCCGCGAAGCAGCTTTGACCAAGAAGTGTTCATGATGTCAATTACTGCACCTGCACCTGATAGGTGGGCAGAGACGCCGGTTTTGGTACCGGGCCGGACAGACCAATGGGGTTGATGTCCTGAATGGTCAACTCGGCCGAGCCTGCCGACAAGGCCTTGAGCCTAAATGTGGCTACCTTTCCCTGGCCAACGGCGCCGCTGGCTTGATTGCGCAACACGCCCACGCTGGCGCGGCCTGCTGCCACATCCACCGATTGTGCAAAACTGGTCTGCACCGCGCCTTGCTTGAAAAAGTCTTCTTCCTCGATGCTGGACAGTGCCCAGTTCTCCCGTAGCGTTCATGCTGCCATGCGCTCGGTATCAGGTGGCGGGTCATGGCGGCGGTATTTGCGCATGATTTTCGC
>CAIMSP010000024.1 GCA_903844215.1 uncultured beta proteobacterium
CAATAAATGGAAACTTGTAAATACATTTTCGTGACTACAAATGGAATCCAAAAAAAGACCGGTTATAAGCGGACTTCATTGGGGAGATCCTCAAAAACAGGGGGGTGTTTGAGGAAAAACGGCGAGGAACTTCAGGCTAATTGCTCGTTGATTGCGGCCACTGTGGCCACCAGGGGTTCGATGCGATTCACCTGGCCGTAGGGCTTGGGCTTGTCGCGGATCAGGGCCAGTTCTGCCAATGCTGCTGCGGCGTCGGGAACCTTGTCCAGTGCGGCACGGTTGGATGCGAAGCTGGTCAGACCATCGAGCAGCTTGCGCCAGGCGCTGATCTGCGTCTTGTAGAAGTTGACCAGGTCGCGAATATCTTCGGCCGTGTCCAGCCATTCATCTTTGCTGGCCAGCAGCGATTCGATGAAAGCGAAGCTGTCGCGTATGGCGAGCAGCTGGGCGATGCGGGCCAGAGCAGCGGCGATGTCGGCTTTTCCGGGGTGATGGGGCGTGGCAGCGGTCAGGGTGTAGCCCTTGAGATCTGACTGCCACTCCAGCAAGCGGGCACGGTAGTCGGTGACGAGGCTGTCTTCCTCTTCGCGGCCCAGCTTTTGAAACAGGTCTTTGTACAGCTCGCGGGCACGTCGAATGGCGGTGGCGGTGGCGTCGGCGATCTTGCGTTTGAGGATGGAAACTTGCTTGAAACGGGCCCTCTTGGTGAGCGGCTCCACGGCAATGGGCACGATGCCGAAGTCCATGCAGGGCTGCAGAACGGGGTTGAACTGGACCACCGGACAGCGGACGGTCAAACAGCCCATTGGAGTCACTGCGGGCGCATCACCGATTTCCAATGCCACCAACTTCTGAGGGCACACAGCCGGTGCCGACGCGCGGCAGTCCCATGGCAATCACGGTCTCAAAGGTGTGCGGAAGACGGCTGAGGACCGGGCCTTGGCACCGGCTTATCCGGTGGATTTGGTGGCGCGCGCGTGGGCGCAGGCCTGGAGAAATGCGCGGGAAAAAGGGTCGATGTGCAGCGCCCGCGCGGGGTCAAGGCGGCTGGCATCGACGAACGGCGTCTCGCCACCAATCAGCTCCGCGATCAGCCGCCCCACGCCCGCTGAATAGGTGATGCCCGATCCATTGCAGCCGGTCGCCACCAGCAAGCCCGCGATCGCGGCGCTGGCGCCCACGATCGGCTGGCCGTCGGGCGTGTAGTTGCTCGGGCCGGTGATGTAGTGCGCCATGCCAAGGCGCTCGATGGCCGGGAAATGGTGGCTCAGGGGTTCAAACGCCTCAGCCAGGTTGCCCCAACCGTGCGGGTCTGCGGCATCAAACACGAAGCCTTCCAGGTTCTCGGGCAATTCGCGCGGTGCGGCTACCGCCGGCGCGCTTTCACGGATGCCGAACAACAGTGCCCCGACTTCCGGTCTGGCGTAGGCACGAATGTCGGTCAGGAAGACGATAGGGGTACCGGGGGAAAAATCTGGCGCGCGCTCGGTGATCCAGTATTGGCTGCGCACCGGCGCCATGGGCAAGGGCAAGCCCAGTTCGGCGCTAAGCAAGTTACTCCACGCACCCGCCGCGTTCACCACGATGCCAGCGGGCAGCACCGTGCCGTCCTCCAGCGCGACACCCGTGACCGCGCCGGCTTGATGCGTGATGTGCGCCACGCGGGTATCGAGTCGCAGTTTGGCACCCATCTGCAGGGCGCCGCGCAAATAGGCGCTGGACAGCAAGTAGGGATCCACAAAGCACTCGTCCGGGTAGAACGTTGCGATGTCAAAAGCATCGGGGTTGAGCCAGGGTGACTGGGCCAGCGCCTGCGCCTTGTCCTGCCACTGGCCTCGAATGCCGGCCGCCGTGCAAACCCTCAGCATCTGCGCCAACGCCTCGTGCTGGGCCTGCGAACCGACGTGCAGCGCACCGACGCGGTGGCGGCCCACGTCCTCCCCAAAGCGCGTCTGCAGGAGGTCCATGGCCGCCAGCGTCTCACCCGCCAGCGCTTGCAGGCTCGGGTCGGGGCGCACCTGGGTCACCAAACCGGCGGCCCGACTGGTCGCGCCACTGGCCGGGGTCTGGCGATCCACGATCAGCACCCGATGCCCCAGGCCTCGAAGCCCCAGGGCCCAGGCAATGGCCGCGCCAAAGATGCCGCAGCCCACAATCAAAATGTCGCGTTGCATGATCATGCCTTTTGAACCGCTGTCGTTGCTCGAGCCCGTCGGCTCACCGTCATCGCATCCGCAGTCTGCCTCAGCGCGCCTTGGCGCTGGGCCGCTCGGCGACGCGGTCGCGCCAGTCCTGCAAGGCGTTCATGCCATGGGTTGCGGGCTTGAACTTCATCAGGCGGGCGAATTCGATGGCACAGAAGGCCGTGATGTCGGCCACGGTAAAGCGCTCGCCGGCCATCCAGGGCTGACGCTGCAGCAGTTGATCAAACCAGCGCGCCGACTCCAGCAGCTTTTGCGCCTGCGACTGGCCGAACTCGGGGAACTGCGGCTGCTCCAGCACGGCCAGACCCGGGTGCGAGTGGCGCACGCTGTTGGCGATGCCCAGCAACAGCTGCCACTCGACGCGCCGATCGGCCATCTCGATGAAGGCCCGCTCTTCAAAGCCCCGACCCATCAGGTTGGGCTCGGGGTAGAGGCCTTCGAGGTAGCTGCAAATGGCGCGCGTCTCGGTCAGCACGCGAGCATCGTCGAGCTCCAGCGCCGGTACCTTGGCCAACGGGCTCTTGGCCAGGTAGCTCTCGGTCTTGTGCTCCAGCGTGTTCAGATCCAGGCTCACCAGTTCGATGTCGCTGATGTTTTTTTCCAGCAGGAACATGGTCACGCGGCGCGGGTTGGGGGCGCCTGGGGCGATGTAGAGTTTCATGCTCAGACGCCTCGCTGCTTGGACTGACCCTGCTCCAGCACCTGGAGCGCGTCGGGCCGTCCCAACTCGTGCAGCGCGATGGAGACTTTGTGCCCGTTGGGCGTGGCGGCGGTGTAGAGGTCGATCATGAGGCGCATGCGTTCAGGTGTTGCGGTGACGCATGGTAGCGCTTCAAGGCGCCCCCGTCCGATGGGCGGCGCGATGCACCCGACAGCGGCCCGGCGCAGGCCAGTCGCCTCAGGGGTTCTCGCCTGCGGCCAAGCGCAGATTGATGTCGGCGATCACGGCCGGCAGGTCGCGCAGGTCGTCGATGACGTAATGCGCGCCGCTCTCCAGCACCAGCTTTTCCTTGGACGCGCGCTCCTTTTGCGCCAGTTCGGCGGCACTCATGTGGCGCACCGCATCCCAGCTGTCGGCCACGTAGTTGCTCCACTTGGAGACGCCCACGCGCCAGCACAGCGGCGCGCCTTCGCCGGCGCCCGACACCGTGTCGTCCACCTTGACGGTGCGGCGCAGCGCGTTCTCCAGGTTGTAAACGCCCATGCGCTCCAGGTTCTTGATCACCATGTAGGGGGTGGGGCGCGGCATCTCGACCTCGTCGCCAGCGCAGGCGGTGTCGGGCACGAAGCCCTGGCCGGCAGCGCCGGCCAGCAGCAAGTCCATCATGTCGCGCGTGAAGCCGGTGGTCACGCCCAGCTTGATGCCCTGGCGCTGCAAGCCCTGGACCACCTCGCCCACGCCGGGCAACAGGTCGTGGTAGCTGCCGGCGCGCAGCAGCGCGAGCTGCGCCGGGACAAAGTCGGCGAACATCGCGTCCACATCCGACTGATCTGGTGCGCGGCCAAACTTGGCCTGAAAGCGTGCGCGCACCGAGGGAGTTTCGGTGATCGCCTTGATGTGCAGGTCCTTGCGCAAGCCCATCGGTCCGCGCGCCTCGGGCATGGTGATTTCCAACCCGTACTTTTTGAACACCTCGACGAACACGATGGCCGGCGCGTCCACATAGCGGTCCATGGTCGTGCCCGAGCAATCGAGCATCACGTAGCCCACGCTGCGCTCGGTGTTCTCCTGATCGAACTTTTGTTGCTGCGCGGCGGCGTGGCGGATGTCTTCGGGCACACGGCCCACGGCGGAGAGTCGGGAAACGACGGATTCGGTCATGCTCATGCTCCAGTGATGCTTGCGGTTGGTCTGCAGGGTGGCGCCATGAAGACGCCTGCGCTGTGTCTCACAGTGCTTGCCGATTGTCTGTTGTATTTTGTACATTGTCAACAATCCACAAAATGACGGCAGCGTGGATAATGCACGCACCTGCTGCTCGGCGCGACGCTCTTGTGCGAGCCCGAGCCACGTAGCTGCAAGCCTTACCCGGAAAACATCCCATGACATTGAGCTGGAGCGTCGTCGGCGCGGTACTGTTTGGCGCGCTGCTGCACGCCGGCTGGAACGCGCTCGTCAAGTCCAGCAGCGACAAGAATCTGGACACCGCGCTGATCCATCTGATCGGCTCCTTGCTGGCTATTCCCCTGGTGGCGCTGGTCGGCTGGCCCGACCCCAAGGCCTGGCCCTATCTGGCGGCCTCGGTGACGATCCACATTGGCTACTACCTGGCGCTGACCGGCGCCTACCGGCACGGTGATCTGGGTCTGACCTACCCGCTGATGCGCGGCGTGGCGCCGCTGCTGGTGGCGCTGTCGGCCAGCTTCACGCTGCAGGAAACGCTTTCGCCACTGGCCTGGGCCGGCGTGCTGGGCATCAGCGCCGGCGTGCTGGTGCTGGGCTTGAGTCGGCACGCGCTGGACAGCCCCAAGGCCGTGGGCTTCGCGCTGGCCAACGCCGTCGTCATCGCCAGCTACACCGTGGTCGATGGCCTGGGCGTGCGCGCCTCGGGCCACGCGCTGCAATACCTGGCCACGATGTTCATGTTCGACGGTTGGCCCTATGCCCTGCTGATCTTTGCCACGCGCGGTCACGACCTGGGACGCTATGCGCGCCGGCGCTGGCCCCTGGCCACGCTGGGCGCCTGTGGCTCGCTCGGCTCCTACGGCATCGCGCTGTGGGCCATGACCGTGGCACCCGTGGCCACGGTGGCCGCGCTGCGCGAAACCTCGGTGCTGTTCGCTGTGCTGCTGGGCAGCTGGATGCTCAAGGAGCAGGTCACGCCACGGCGCTTCATCGGCGCCTGCACCATCGTGGGCGGCGTCATGGCGGTGCGCATGGGCTGAATCCCGGCGCCGCTCAGGCGGCGTCCGGGTGGATCAGCGACGCGAGCTGCTGCAGCCGCTCGCGCACTTCGTCGGCTTTGAAGGGCTTGGCCATGAAGTAGTCCATGCCCGCTTCCAGGCAGGCCTGGCGGTCTGTGTCCATGGCGTTGGCCGTCATGGCCACGATGGCAACCCGGTCCCGGCCCTGGGCCCGTTCCGAAGCGCGTATGCGCCGCGTGGCTTCGAGTCCGTCCATGAGCGGCATGCGCATGTCCATGAACACCACATCGAAGTGCTGCCGCAGCACGGCGTCGAGCCCCTCCTGCCCGTCCACCGCCTGGGTCACCTGGTGCCCGCAGTGCTCGATCAGCAGGCACGCCAGCTTGCGGTTCACCGCGTGGTCCTCCACCAGCAGGACCTGCAGGCAGCCGCTGGCGCCGGCCGGTACCGTCGCCGGCCGCGCGCTCGGGGCCGCAGCGCGCGGGGCGGGTTCGCTCACGGGCGCCAGTGGCAGCGTGAAGTGAAACGTGCTGCCCTGGCCGGGCTGCGACTCCAGCCAGATCGTGCCGCCCATCAAGTGCACCAGCTCGCTCGAAATGCTCAGGCCCAGCCCGGTTCCGCCATAGTGCCGGGTGGTGGAGTTGTCGGCCTGGGTAAAGGCCTCGAAGATGCTCTGCTGCTTTTCGGCGGCAATGCCGATGCCGGTGTCGCGCACACAGAAATGCAGCTGCGCCGAGCCCGTCGCCTGCACGCCGACGGTGATGCCGCCCCGAGCGGTGAACTTGATGGCATTGCTCACCACATTGGTCAGCACCTGGCGCAAGCGGCCGGGGTCGCCGCGCACCCACTGCGCCAGGCCGGGCGAGCACTCGCTGGCCAGCGTCAAGTCCTTCTGCTGCGCGCGCATGGCCAGCGGCTTGAGCGTGTGCTCCAGCAGTTGCGGCAGGTCAAACGCCAAGTTCTCCAGGCCCAACTTTCTGGCTTCGATCTTGGAGAAGTCCAGGATGTCATTGAGCACCACCAGCAGCGACTCCGCCGAGGCCTTCACCACTTCCAGATGCTCGCGTTGCTCCGCGTTGAGCGACGAATCCAGCACCAGCTCCGTCATGCCCATGATGCCGTTCATCGGGGTGCGGATCTCGTGGCTCATGTTGGCCAGAAATTCGCTCTTGGCGCGGTTCGCCTGCTCGGCCGACTCCTTGGCCAGCGTGAGTTCCAGCACGCGTTCGCGCACGGCACGCGACATCGCGTTGAAGGCCGCCCCCAACTGCCCGAGTTCATCCGTTCCTTCGCTGACCGCTGCCGGCGTGAGGTTGCCGGCGGCCACGTCACGGCTGGCGCGGGTCAGGTCCGCCAGGTGGCGCGTCATCCAGAACCCCAGCACCGTCAGCAGCAGGAACGACAGCAACAACTCGCCCACGGCGATCAAGCTGCCCTGGGTCAGCAGCGCCTGACGCGCCAGCGCGATGTGCGACAGGTCCAGCCCGAAATGCAACTGGCCCAGCGCTTGGCCGAACATCGTGATCGGCCTTTGCACGTGGTACACGGGCCGTCCCTGGGCGCGCGCCAGTTCCAGATTTTGGTCGGCCTGGGGCAGCGCCTGGTCCAGCGGCCAGCCGCTGCCGGCAACGCGGTTGCCCTGGGCGTCCAGCACCACCAGGTACTGCACGCCCTGCTGGCTCAGGCTCTCGCTCAGCACCGACTGCACCGTGGCGTAATCGCGCTGCGCCAGCGGTGCCACCGTGGCGGCGATCAGGATCGGCGTGATCTGGCGCGCGTGCTGCTCGACCTGCTCGCCCATGAAGTCGTGCATCAGGCGCAAGCTGTTGGCTACCATCAGCGTGAGCATCACCGCCTCGACCACCACGGCCACCAGCAGCAGTCGGGCTCGAATCGATCGAAATGGCAGCGTCATGTCAGGGGCTCAGCGCGCAGGTGATCACTGCAGCGTCTGGCGGACTTCGCGTGCATACGGGTCCATCGCTTCGAGCTCTTTGGGCTTGAGCCAGCGGTAGCCATCGAGCTTGTATTTCTCGAAGTAAGCCTTGCCTTCGGCGCTGGCGGCAAAGCTCCAGAGTGCCGCATCGATCTTTTCCTTGAGTGCCAACTGGCGCTTGTTGAGCATGTAAACCCGGCCCGCCAGCGGCTCGCTGATCACCAGAAAACGCAGCTTGGACTGCAGCTCGCGCGCCAGGCTCTGGTAGTTGGCCAGCGAGGTGAATCCGGCCGCGGCGTCACCCGCCAGCACCAGGCGCACGACGGAGTCCGAGGCGCTGACATAGCGCAGCGGCTCCCGGATGCCGTGCTGCTTGAGCCAGTGCTGACCCCACTGCGTGACCAGCGAGGTCGAGGACAGCCCCAGCACGGGCTTGCCCCGAAGATCCTGCGCGCTCTTGTAGGGGCTGTTGTCGGCCACCAGCGCCACGGCGCGAAAGTCAGCGGCATAGGTCAGCAGCGGGAGATAGTTGGCATCGGTCTGGCCCAGGCGCGCCTGGTGGCCGGTCGTGACCGCGATGTCGTAGTCCTGGTGCAGCATGCGCCGCGCGTACTCGGTGAAATCCGGCGCGGTCACCACCTCCACCGGCATGCCCAGCGCCTTTTCCAGTTGCAGTCGCAGCGGCTGGTACATCTCCAGAATCACTCGGGCGCTGGTGTGCGGGGCGATACCCAGACGGAAAACCGGCGGGGTCTGGGCCTGCGCCGCTGCGCACAGCAGCAGCAGGCTCAGAGCTGAACGGCGCAGGAGGGAAGTCGCAGACATGGAGGCGGTCTCATGGGTTGCAGTGCGTTCATTCTACGCACTGGACTCCAAGCACAGCGGGGCCGTCCTGCTTGGGCGCCAGCCTCCTCGCCCTCAGATCACGCCTTCGGCGCGCAGTTGTGCCACCTGCTCGGCGCTGTAGCCCAGTTGCGCCAGCACCTCGTCCGTGTGTTCGCCCAGCAGCGGTGAGCGTGTCACTTCGGTGGCGCTGTCGGACATCTTGATCGGATTGCCCACGGTCAGGTATTTGCCGCGCGTGGGATGTTCCACTTCGACGATGGTGCCGCTCGCGCGCAGCGAGGGCTCCTCGGCGATCTCCTTCATCGACAGGATCGGGCCGCAGGGAATGTCGTATCGGTTCAGAATCTCCATGGCCTCGAACTTGGTCTTGGTTTGGGTCCATTGCTCGATGCGCGCGAAGATCGGTTTGAGGTGCAGCAGCCGCGCCGCCGGCGTGGCGTAGGCCTCGTCGCTGATCCAGCCCTCTTCGCCGATCACCTTGCACACCGCCGGCCAGACCGCCGCCTGGGTGATGAAATAGATGTAGGCGTTGGGATCGGTCTCCCAGCCCTTGCACTTCAGGATCGAGCCCGGCTGACCGCCGCCCGACGAGTTGCCCGCGCGCGGCACCGCTTCGCCGAACTTGCCGTCCGGGTACTGCGGATATTCGTGCATGGTGGCGGTGCGCTCCAGTCGTTGTTGGTCGCGCAGCTTGACGCGGCACAGATTGAGCACCGCGTCCTGCATCGGCGCGAGCACCTTTTGCCCACGACCGGTGCGGTTGCGCTGGTACAGCGCGGCCACGATGCCCAGCGCCAGATGCAGTCCGGTGCCACTGTCGCCGATCTGCGCCCCGGTGACCAGGGGTGGGCCGTCGTCAAAGCCGGTGGTGGACGCCGCGCCGCCGGCGCACTGGGCCACGTTCTCGTACACCTTGCAGTCCTCGTACGGTCCGGGGCCAAAGCCCTTGACCGAGGCCACGATCATGCGCGGGTTGAGCTTTTGGATGTGCTCCCAGGTGATGCCCATGCGGTCCAGCGCGCCGGGCGCGAAGTTCTCCACCAGCACATCGCACTCACGGATCAGCGTGTCCAGCACTTCCTTGCCCTTGGGCTTCTTGGTGTCGAGCGTGATGGAGCGCTTGTTGTGGTTCAGCATGGTGAAGTACAGGCTGTCCACACCGGGGATGTCGCGCAATTGGCCGCGCGTGGCGTCGCCTTCGCCCGCGCGCTCGACCTTGATCACGTCGGCGCCAAACCAGGCCAGCAACTGGGTGCAGGTCGGGCCCGATTGGACATGGGTGAAGTCAAGGATGCGCACGCCGTCGAGTGCTTTGCTCATGGGAATTGCTTTCTATCAAGGGCCTGCAGGCCGCGTCAGCCGGGTCTCGAATGATCCCGGCCATGCCCGACATTTTAGGGTCTGCGCCATGGCGCCAGGCTGAGCTGGAAACAAAAACGGCGCCTGAAGCAGGCGCCGTGTTCTGGTCTGTCAGCCGTGGGGGCGCTGCTTAGATCGCCTTGGAGCTGTGCATGGCCGCGACCTGTTCCTTGCTGTAGCCGAGTTCGGCCAGCACTTCGTCGGTGTGCTCGCCCAGCAGCGGAGAAGCGGTGACCACGGGCTTCAAGTCGGAGAACTTGATCGGGCTGCCAACCGTCCAGTAGCTGCCGCGCACCTTGTGCGGCACTTCAACGATGGAGCCGCTGGCGCGCAGCGACTTGTCGTTGAGCAGTTCCTTCATGGAGAACACCGGCGCGCAGGGGATGTCGTGCTTGCGGAAGATGTTGACCGCTTCGAACTTGGTCTTGTCCTTGATGAAGTCCTCGATCGTGGCGAAGATGTCCATGATGTGCGGCTGGCGTGCCTTGGGCGTCATGTACAGCGGGTCGGTCTTCCACTCGGGCTTGTTCAGCGCGTCGCAGATCGGCGCCCAGGCCTGGCCCTGGATGGTGAAATAGATGTAGGCGTTCGGGTCGGTCTCCCAGCCCTTGCACTTCAGGATCCAGCCCGGCTGTCCGCCGCCGCCGGCATTGCCGCCGCGTGGCACGACCTTGTCGGCGAAGGCTTCCATCTCGTGCGGGTACTGGGGATACTCTTCCAGATAGCCGACCGTGTCCATGCGCAACTGGTCGCGCATCTTGACGCGGCACAGATTGAGCACGGCGTCCTGCATCGCCACGGCGACCTTCTGGCCCTTGCCGGTGTGCTGGCGGCCGATGTAGGCCGTCAGGATGCCGATGGCCAGGTGCATGCCGGTGTTGGTGTCGCCCAGCGCCGCTGCAGAAATCATCGGGCCAGCCTGCTCGCCCTTCCACCAGCCGGTGGTCGAGGCCGCGCCGCCGGCGCACTGCGCCACGTTTTCATAGACCTTCAGGTCTTCGTATTCGTGGCCGTCGGAGAAGCCCTTGACCGAAGCCAGAATCATCTTCGGGTTGAGTTCCTGGATGCGCTCCCAGGTGAAGCCCATGCGATCGAGCGCGCCAGGGCCGAAATTCTCGACCATGACGTCGTATTCCTTGATCATCTTTTCCAGCACGGCCTTGCCTTCAGGCTGCTTGGTGTCCAGCGTCAAGGAGCGCTTGTTGCTGTTGAGCATGGTGAAGTACAGCGCGTCGGCGTCGGGGATGTCGCGCAGCTGGCTGCGGGTCACGTCGCCGGAGCCGGGACGCTCGACCTTGATCACGTCGGCGCCGAACCAGGCCAGCAGCTGGGTGCAGGCGGGACCGGCTTGCACGTGCGTGAAGTCGATGATCTTGATGCCTTGAAGGGGTTTGTTGGACATTTGCATTTCTCCTATGGATTGATTGGCTGACTTACTTTTTCTTGGCCGCGCTTTGCGGATTCAGACTGGTGATGCGACCGCTTTCGGTGCCGGCGGTTTCATCGATGACGGCGTTGATCAGCGTGGGCTTGCCCGAGCGGATGGCTTCCTCCAGGCCGGCTTGCAGCTCGGCCGGTGTCGTGGCGTTCACGCCCACGCCGCCGAAGGCCTGCATCATCATGTCGTAGCGCGCGTTCTTCACGAACACCGTGGGCGCCACGTCGGCGCCGCCCGTGGGGTTCACGTCGATGCCGCGGTAGATGCCGTTGTTGTTGAACACGATCACGCACACCGGCAGGTTGTAGCGGCAGATGGTCTCGATTTCCATGCCGGAAAAGCCAAAGGCGCTGTCGCCTTCAATGGCGATCACCTGGTGGCCGGTCTCCACCGCAGCGGCCACGGAAAAGCCCATGCCGATGCCCATGATGCCCCAGGTGCCCACGTCCAGGCGCTTGCGCGGCTGGTACATGTCCACGATGCTGCGCGCAAAGTCCAGCGTGTTCGCGCCCTCGTTCACGACGATGGCCTCGGGGTTCGCCTTGACCGCATTGCGGATCACGTTGAGCGCGCTGTGGTAGTTCATGGGTGAGGGGTCCAGCGCCAGCGTGGCCGCCATCTTCACCAGGTTCTTGTCGCGGCGATCGTAGGTGGCGCAGAGCCACTCTGCAGGCGGCTTGGCCCAGTTGGACCCCATGCCGGCGAGCAGCGCCGCCACGCAGGAGCCGATGTCGCCGATCAGCGGTGCGGCGATCGCCACGTTGCTGTCGATCTCGGTCGGCGCGATGTCGATCTGCACAAACTGGCGCTTGGCGGCGTTCTCTCCACCCCAGGTCTTGCCCTTGCCGTGCGACAGCAGCCAGTTCAGGCGCGCGCCGATCAGCACCACCACATCGGCCTCGGCCAGCACATAGGAGCGCGCGGCCGACGCCGATTGCTCGTGCGTGTCGGGCAGCAGGCCCTTGGCCATGGACATGGGCAGGTAAGGGATGCCGGACTGCTCGACGAAGGCGCGAATGTCGGCGTCGGCCTGAGCGTAGGCGGCGCCCTTGCCCAGCAGAATCAGCGGGCGCTTGGCGCCCTTGAGCAGGTCCAGCGCGCGCTGCACCGAATCGGGTGCCGGCAACTGGCGCGGAGCCGCGTCCACCACCTTGATGAGCGAGTTCTTGCCAGCCAGCGCGTCCATGGTCTGCGAGAACAGCTTGGCGGGCAGGTCCAGGTACACGCCGCCGGGGCGACCGGAGACGGCCGCGCGGATGGCGCGGGCGATGCCGACGCCGATGTCCTGGGCGTGCAGCACGCGAAACGCCGCTTTGCACAGCGGCTTGGCGATGGCCAACTGGTCCATCTCTTCGTAGTCGCCTTGCTGCAGATCGACGATCTCACGCTCGCTGGAGCCGCTGATCAGGATCATCGGGAAGCAGTTGGTGGTGGCGTTCGTCAGTGCGGTCAGGCCGTTGAGGAAGCCCGGCGCCGACACCGTCAGGCAGATGCCGGGCTTTTGCGTGAGGAAGCCCGCGCCTGCGGCGGCGTTGCCGGCGTGCTGCTCGTGGCGAAACGAAATCACCCGCATGCCCTCGGCCTGGGCCTTGCGCGTGAGGTCGGTGATCGGGATGCCGGGCACACAATAGATGGTGTTGATGCCGTTGAGCTTGAGCCCGTCGATGACCAGGTGGAAGCCGTCGGTGGTCTCAGTGGATTGGGTGTCGGTCGTCATGTTGAATTTCCATCTTCGTTTGATTTTGTCGCCATCGCCCGGGTGCGCAGGCCCACGTGCAGCGAAGGGTTATCATAGAGCTCGCTCCTGATTTATCCCGTTGATCGCGGTCAATTTTCCGGAAAATAGCCGCTCGCGCTGCTGTCCTCGTCACCCCTGTTTTGCTCCATGTTGCTCGTCGAAAATCATCCGGAAAAAGCCATCATCCGGCTCCAGCTCCGGCAAAACATCTTGCTCAAGGACCTGCGCGAGAGCGAGGTCGCCGACCTCGAGCAGCATCTGGTCGTGCTCGATTGCCACAAGGGCGACGTGCTGCTGCACCAGGGCGTGCACGATATGGAGCAGTATTTCATCCTGGACGGACTCCTCAAGCGCGTGGTCACCAGCGCCGTGGCCAAGGAGATGATCCTGCGCTTTGCCGCCGAGCGCGACATGGAAACCAGCTACGCCGCCTGGTGCCTGAAAACGCCCACGCCCTACAGCATCGTGTGCGTGACCAAGGCGCGCGTTGCCAAACTGCCGCTCACGCAATGGATCGCTTTCATCGAGCGCCATGCCGCGCTGAAAAGATTGTTCGAGCATGACGTGATGTTGGGCATGAGTGAAATCATGGCCCACACCATCACCCTGCATCTGCTCGACGCGTCGGGGCGGGTGCATCGTTTTGTGCGCAAGCACCCCGAACTGCTGGAGCGCATTCCGAAGAAGGAACTGGCGTCTTATCTGAACATGTCGGCCGAGACCTTGAGCCGCTTGAAGCAGCACGGAAAAATCTGAAGGCGCAATGGAAAACGCCGCAGGCAAGCCGGCGGCGTTTGGCGTTGGATGTCCCCAAATGAATGGGGACTGGATCTCTAGCCCTCGCCGGCAATGCGCTTCCTGATGATGGGCCGCAGGATGTACAGCGCCACCACGGCGGCGCAGATGTCGAAAACGGACGAGATGTAGTACGGAATCGAGAACGAGCCCGCATACATGGCGGCGACTGCCGCCGCCCCCCAACCCGCAAGGATCGAAGCCATCCCCTTGGCGGTGTACAAGATGCCGTAATTGCCCGAGGCATTCTTCGGGCCGAAGACATCGCCCGTGATGGCCGAGAACAGCGCATAGATTTCGCCCCAGGCCAGGAACACGAAGGGCATCAGAATCATGAAGGCGATCGGGCTGCCCGAAATCTGCGTCATCAGGAAGATCAGCACGCCCTCGAGCGCAAAGGCAAAGGCCATGGTGTACTCGCGGCCGAAGCGGTCGGAAACGGCGCCCCACATGATTCGGGCGAATGCGTTGGTCACGCCGGCAATGGTGGCAACGAACGGGACGATGGCGATGCCCCAGACCTTGGCGTCGTACACGTTGAGCGACTTCGCGATCTGCGACATGTTGCCGGTCGTCATCAGTCCACCGGTGCAGACCACGACGAACATGAAGTACATGACGTAGAACTCTTTTTGCGAGAGCATCTGCATGGCAGAGAATTCCTTGCGCGTTTGCACGACCGCCTTGGGCTGCACCCAATTCGCCGGCAGCCAGCCTTTGGGGGGATGGTGCAACACCAGCGCCGCCAAAATGGCAATCACGCCCTGGCCAATGCCCCAGGTGGTCATGGCACCGGCCCAACCCATGGTCGCGATCGAGCCGCTGATGGGGATGAGCGTGAGTGCCGAGCCGCCGCCGAAGCCGGCTGCGGTCAGGCCAGCGGCCAAGCCGCGCTTGTCCGGAAACCACTTGACGGCATTCGCGACCGTGGCGATATAGATGATGCCCGCGCCGGTTCCGGTCAGAACGCCGTAGCTGAGATACAGGTGAAACACCGACGTGGCAAACATGCCCCCGCCCACCCAGCCAAGGGTAATCAGAACGGCGCCGATGATCATGAGATTGCGGATGCCGAACCGGTCGATGAAATACCCGGCCAGCGGCACCGGCCAGGTTTCAAACAGGATAAACAGCGTGTAGATGAGGGCGATATCCGAATAGGGCACCGTCGCAAATTGCGCCTTCAACCCCGGCGTAAAGAGCGTGAATGCATACTGAAAATTCGATATGACGACCATCGCCACCACGCCGGCGGCCAACTGGATCCAGCGGTTGCCGGCGATGGGACCCAAGGTCTCCTTCGCCAGATCGGATCCGGAGGGATTTACGTTTGACATGTTGCTTCCTCCGTTAATGTGAACAAATATGGAATGCCGCTGGCCGCTTGGCGCTGGCTTGATACGATTGCCTCGTCCTTTGAATCATCACGAAATCTCCTGTTGTTATCGCTGAGCCATCTGCAGCTCGAATCGCCGAAAGCGGTGCTTTGCAACGCCTCATTCGATCCGCTCTCCCCTTTGAAAAACCAATTTCAGCGAGATCGGTCATTGTGATTCCGGCACCGTGAAAGTCATTGACGGCGGACAAGTTTGAAAAATTGCTCCACTAGGTGCTTTCCCTAGTGGAGTCATTGCTTCTTGCTGAAATTCGCATTGCTGCGAAGCGGCGGCGGGCAAAAAAAATGGCCGAACAAGTCGGCCATTGAAAATTGACCCGGCAGTCAGTGGGACCGGGCCAAGAGGAGATCAAAAATCGCAGTTCAGCTCAAGTCAAATCGCGTGCGCGGCGTCGGCATGAGCGTTCACCCCGCAGCCGCCCTTTGGGTTCTGGTCGAGCGGCTTGTCTGAAGAATTTCAAGGACGGTTGTTGCGTCAATTCAGTGCTTCTTGCTGTGCCGCGAATTTGACACCCTGGTGCCGTTGCGACCTCTTGACCGCAGACAAGAGTTGCATCTTTACGTCAGTGCAGCACCGGGAATGAGCGCGAAAAAGCGCAAAGCGGCTGAACGCGCCAAGCCAAGAGTTAGCGCGCCAGAATCGTCGCCGTTCCCGCCACCGTCAGCAGCGCGCCGAGCCAGGCTCCGGGTGCCGGTGCGCGTCCCAATTTGAACCACAGCAGCGGCAGCACCAGCACCGGAGACACGGACGACAGGATGGCCACCATGCCCACGTCGCCGTGGCGCAGCGCCAGCAGCACCAGCGTCATTCCCAGGCCCATGCCGACGCAGCCGTTGAGCGCGGTCTGCGCCAGCACCCTGGCCGTGGGCGGTTGCTGCGCGCGCGCGCGCTCCAGGCCCAGCCACAGCAGCACGAAGTGCGCGGCGCACGCCACCGTCACGCGCAAGGCCGAGGCGGCGATGGGGTCCACACCGGCGGCCATCGCCGGCTTGGCGATGAAGCTGCCCAGCGCCTGGCACAGCGCGGCCAGCAGCGCCAACGCCACGCCCGCGCCGAGGTGGCCGCGCTGCCGTTCCCAGGCGTGCTCTTCGTCCTTGTGCTGGCCCCACATCACGGCGATCATCACGCCGCCCAGCGTGAGCGCCGCCCCCAGCGCCGCCTGCAGTCCCATGGATTCGCCCAGCCACAGCATGCCCAGTGCCGCGCTGAAGACGGCGTGCGTGGCAAACAGCACGCCGCAGCGGCGCGGACCCAGACGGTTCATGGCGCCGAACAGCGCGGTGTCGCCGACGAAGATGCCCAGCATTCCGCTCCAGGCCAGAGGCCAGGCGGCTGGGCCGACGAGCGAGCGCCAGCCGCCGCTGAAAGCGACGAGGGTCCACAGCAGCAGCGCCACCGACAGCATGCGCCAGCGGGTAAAGGCAAAGGCGCCGAGGTGGCGCGCGGGCGTGACCGACGAGACGCTGCTCAAGGCCCAGCAGGCGGCTGCGCCCAGGGCCAAGAAGTCATAGGGGATAAGCATGTAGGGGGAAACCGTGGGTTGGGCCAGCGTCGCCGCAGCGGCAGGCCAGGAACCTGAGCATAATGAAATCGCCCCGTCGCACGAAACCGGAACAAGCCATGAAACGATTCACCCTTTGCATTGTCACCCTGTTGCTCGCTGCCAGCGCCAGCGCGCAGACCAAGCCGCGCATCGACAAAGCCGCTGACCTGCCGCGCTTTAGCTACGCCGTCACGGGCAATCTGGAGCAACTGGTGCGCGACGAAAAGGCGTTCTCCGCCTTCGCCGACCAGGTGCGGCGCGACACCGAAGGCGTGCTGGCGAAATACGACATCGCCGACAAGTCGATGCAAAGCCAGTTGCTCGGCACGCTGTTGCCGCTGGACCTGCTCGAAGGTCGGGACCAGCAGGCGCTGGCGCGTATTCAGGCCATCCGCGCCGTGCAGGAGAAGCCCGCCGACAAACTGCTCGTCGGGCTGCAGGCGCGCGCCATGATCGAGGCGCGCCAGGCCGTGGGCAACGCCGATTCCGCCGCCTACCGCCAGGCCGTGGGTCAGCGTCTGGCGCTGGCCTTGCAGGCGCTGCCCTTCGACGTGGTCAGCAACGAGATCAAGCAGGCCAAGGCCAGCGCCGAAATCGTGGGTGAAACCCTGGTGCTGGGTCAGGTGCGCAACGTGCTGCAACCGATCGTGGACCAGTCATCGGCGCTGAGTTCGGAGCTGGCACCGGGCCTGATCGGCGCGCGCTACGCGCTGCTCATGCGCTTGCCGCTCAAGCAGACACTGATCGACGTTTACACCACCTATCTGGATGCGCACAAAGTGGAAAAGGCCGACATCTGGGCGGCGCGCAAGCTCACGCTCACGGCCGACCAGGGGCTGACCCCGGTGAAGATGGCGGTCTGGGATTCGGGCGTTGACTCCTCGCTGTTTGCCAAGCAGGTGCTGCGCGACGCGGCCGGCAAGCCGCTGCTGATCGCTTTCGACAAATACGCCAATCCCTCCAGTACCGAACTCGAAGCCATTCCGGCGGCCCTGCAACCCGAGCTGCCGCGCATGCACGCGCGCAGCAAGGGCTTCTCCGACCTGCAGTCCAACATCGACAGCGCCGAGGCGAGCGAGGTCAAGCAGTACCTGTCAAACCTCCAGGCCCAGGCCTACACCGCCGCGATCGAGGAGATCAACCTGACTGGCAACTACTCGCATGGCACGCATGTGGCCGGCATCGCCCTGGACGGCAACCCGTTTGCGCGCCTGCTGATCGCCCGCATCGAGTTTGGTCACACGCTCAAGCCCGATCCCTGCCCGTCGCGCGAACAGACCGAGAAAGATGCCAAGGCGCTGGATGCCTACATCGCCTTCCTCAAGCAAAACAAGGCCCGGGTGGTGAACATGAGTTGGGGTGGCAGCGTGAGCTCGATCGAGGATGATCTGGAAAAGTGCGGCATCGGCAAGACGCCCGAAGAACGCAAGGCCCAGGCGCGCAGTCTGTTTTCGCCGTTTCGCGACGCGCTGAGCAAGGGCTTTGCCTCGGCGCCGGAGATCCTGTTCATCACGGCGGCCGGCAACAGCAACCAGGACGCGTCCTTTGCCGAAGACGCGCCGGCCGACATCGTGCTGCCCAATCTGCTCACCGTCGGCGCCGTGGACAAGGCCGGCGACGAGGCCAGCTTCACCAGCTACGGACCCACCGTGAAGGTGCACGCCAACGGTTACCAGGTGGAGAGCTACGTTCCCGGCGGCCTGCGCGTGGCCTTCTCGGGCACGTCGATGGCGTCACCGGAGGTGGCGAATCTGGCCGGCAAGATGCTGGCCGTGAACCCGAAGCTGCAACCCGAGCAGGTGATTGCCATCATTGTCGCCACGTCCGACAAGTCGGCCGATGGCCGGCGCACGCTGATCCATCCGGTCAAGGCCGTGGCGCAGGCGCGGCCCTAAGCGCGCCGTCAGGGCTGGGGGTCGGACCGCTCCATGCGCATGACCAGCCACACCAGCAGCAGCACCGGCACGCCCAGCAGCGCGGTGGCGATGAAGAACTGGTTGTAGCCGTGGTCATCCACGTACACGCCCGAGTAGCCCGCCAAAAATTTCGGTGCCAGCAGCATGAGTGAACTCAGCACCGCGTACTGCGTGGCCGTGTGGCTGACGTTGGTCAGGCTCGACAGGTAGGCGATGAAGGCGGCGGTGGCGATGCCGCTGGCCAGGTTGTCCGCGGAAATCACCGCGATCAGCGCCGCGACGTTGTGTCCTTGCGCGCCCAGCCAGGCATACAGCAGGTTGGTTGCGGCGCTGAGCACGGCGCCCAGCATCAGCACCCGCATCACGCCCAGGCGCATGCTCATGGCGCCGCCGACAAAGGCGCCCAGCAGCGTCATGATCAGGCCAAAGACCTTGGACACGGCGGCAACTTCGTCCTTGGTATAGCCCATGTCCACATAGAAAGGGTTCGCCATGATGCCCATCACCACGTCGCTGATGCGGTAAACGGAGATCAGCGCCAGGATGAGCAGCGCGCGCCAGCGATAACGCTTTACGAAATCGGCAAAAGGCTCCACCAGCGCGCCGCGCAGCCATTCGCTCACGTTCTTGCTGGGTTTGAATTCCCTGGGCACGGGCTCCTGCGACAGAAGGACCGTGATCATGCCCAACAGCATCGAGGCCGCCATCACCAGGTACGCGGTTTGCCAGGCGCCTTGCTGGTAACCCGAGGTCTGTGCCCCCTGGGCGCGCGCGGCGATCCAGAGCACGCCGGCACCGGCCCAGATCATGGCCACGCGGTAGCCGGTCTGGTAAGACGCCGCCAGCGCCGCCTGGCGCCGCGCGTCGGCCGATTCGATGCGAAAGGCGTCCAGCGCGATGTCCTGTGTGGCCGAACCCCAGGCCACCAGCAGGGCGCACCAGACCATCGGTTGCAGCGCTTGCCTCGGATCGTTCAGGGCCATGCCCACGAGACCGAGCATGATGACGACTTGAGTCAACAGCAGCCAACTGCGGCGTTGTCCGAACCAGCGCGTGAGCAGCGGCAGCGGCAGACGATCCACCAGCGGCGACCAGGTCCATTTGATCGCGTACACCAAGCCGACCCAGCTCAGGTAGCCAATCGTGGTGCGGTCGATGCCGGCTTCGCGCAACCAGAAACTCAGGGTGCCAATCACCAGCACCAGCGGCAAGCCGGCGGAAAATCCCAGCAGCAGCATGCGCAGCGTGGGCCCTTCAAGGTAGACCTTGAGCGTGTCGGCCCAGGAGGGAGGGGGAATCTGGGGGGCGGCGGGCGCTGGGCTTGTCATGCGGGAATAATACGCGCTGGATTCGCCTTCACCCGCCCACAAGGAACACCATGAAATTGCCGCTGCGCCGAGTGCTGCACCTGAGCCGCTGCATCGCGCTGGGCGGCGCGCTGCTGCTGGCGCACGCCATGGCGCGCGAGGGCGTGGACGTGGGCGCGCCCTCGTCCTTCACCCGCTTTGTCAGCGCCGACCAGGTGGAGCGTTCGGCGCAGCAGCAGTACCTGCAACTGCGCCAGCAGGCCTCCAGCAAGAACGCGCTGGCTGCGGACTCGCACCCGCAGTTGCGCCGGCTGCGCGCCATCGCGCAGCGCATCATCCCCTTCAGCTACGCCTGGAATCCGCGCGCGCGCGATTGGAATTGGGAGGTGAATCTGATTGGCTCGAGTCAGGTCAATGCCTTTTGCATGCCCGGCGGCAAGATCGCTTTTTACTCCGGCATCCTGGAGAAGCTGCAACTGAGCGACGCCGAAGTGGCGATGGTCATGGGCCACGAAATGGCCCATGCGCTGCGCGAACATGCGCGCGAGCGCATGGGCAAGTCGATGGCGACGCAGGGCGCGGCGCGCATCGGCGCAGCGGTGGTGGCCGGCGTGTTCGGCATCGACCCGCGCCTGACCGACATGGCCGCGCGCGGCGGCGCCAACCTGCTGGCGCTGGAGTTCAGCCGCGAGGACGAATCCGAGTCCGACCTGGTGGGCTTGGAGCTGGCGGCGCGCGCCGGCTTTGATCCGCGCGCCGGCATCAGCCTGTGGCAAAAAATGAGCGCGAACAACCGGGGCGCGCCACCGCAGTGGCTCAGCACCCACCCGGCGGGCAAGAACCGCATCGCCGAAATGGAAAAGAACATGGTCAAGGTGCTGCCGCTGTACGAGCGCGCGCACAAGCCGCTGTTGGGGCTGGCCGTGCCGCGCCTGAATAAGTCGCTCGACTGAGGGCGCCGGCGCAGCTGAGCCTCAGTGGAAGAACAGGTAGGCGACGAAGATCGCCGCCACCACGCCCGCGAAATCGGCGAGCAAGCCCATGGAAATGGCGTAGCGCGGTTTGCGGATTCCGACCGATCCAAAGTACAGCGCGACGATGTAGAAGGTGGTGTCGGCGGAGCCCTGAAAAATGCAGGCCAGACGCCCGACAAAGGAGTCCACGCCATAGGTCTTCATGGCATCGACCATCATGGCTCTGGAGCCGCTGCCGCTGAGCGGCTTCATCAGGGCCGTGGGCAGGGCCGGGGTGAAATCGGTGTTCAGTCCGAGCTGCGAAAACACCCAGTTGAAGGCCGACACCAGCAGCGCCAGCACGCCTGAGTTGCGCATCACGCCGATGGCCACGAGCATGCCGACCAGGTAGGGGATGATGGTGAGCGAGGTTTGCATGCCCGCTTTGGCGCCCTCGATGAAGGCCTCGTAAACGTTGACCCGCCGACGCATCGCGCCGACCATGAAGGCCACGATGATGGCGAGCAGCAGCAAGTTGCTGCTGAGCTTGGAGAACACCTCGATTTCGGCGCGGCTCATGTGCTGGCTCATGTGCCAGACCAGCCCCACGATGAAGGCGCTGATGCCGCCCAGCCAAGCCAGCACGACGCGATTGAGCAGGTTGATGCGCTGACGCAGGGCCACGCTCACCAGGCCCACCACGGTGGCAACGTAGGTCGCGATCAGGCAGGGGATGAAGATGTCGGAGGGATCGTGCGCACCCAGCACCGCGCGCTGCGCCATGATGGCCAGCGGAATCAGCGTCAGGCCCGAGGTGTGCAGCACCAGGAACATGATCTGCGCGTCGCTGGCTTCGTCCTTGCTCGGGTTCAGGCTTTGCAAGCTCTCCATGGCCTTGAGTCCAAACGGCGTGGCCGCGTTGTCCAGCCCCAGCAGGTTGGCCGAGAAGTTCATCACCATGTGGCCATTGGCCGGGTGGTTCTTTGGCACGCCGGGAAAGATGCGCTCGAAGAAGGGCGCGATGATGCGCGCGATGAAGTCGATCGCTCCGGCCTTCTCGCCGATCTTCATGATGCCCAGCCACAGCGTCATCACGCCGGCCAAGGGCAGCGCGATGTCCATCACCGCGACCTTGGCCGAGTCGAAGGTCCCATCCACGATGCGCTTGAAGACTTCGGCGTCGCCCAGCACCAGCCACTGCAGCAGCGCGGCGACAAAGCCGATGAAGAAGAATCCGGTCCAGATGTAGTTCAGTACCATGCTTTGCTCGGTGGCCTACACGACGGCGCTTTCCAGCAGCGTCAGGGTTTGTTGTTCGGTATCCAGGCGCGCGCGCACGCCCAGGGGCAGGGTCATCTGGTGCGCGATGTGGCCGAACGAATAGCCCATCACCGCCGGCACCTGCGCGCGCAGCAGCAGGCCATCCACGGTTTCATTCAGCGTCAGCGACGCTTCGCTCGCAGGCGCTTCACATTTCTCAAAAATGCCCAGCATCAGAGCGGCCGTGTGGCGCAGTCCCTGGCTCAAATCGAGCTGCGTGAGCATGCGGTCGATGCGGTAGGGCTCCTCGCCGATGTCCTCCAGGAACAGGATGCGGTCTTGCAGCTCGGCCGCGTAGGGCGTGCCCGCCAGTGCCGCCACCAGGCTCAGATTGCCCCCGCTCAGGCGCCCGCTGGACGCGCCGGCGCGCAGCGTGCGCGCGGCAAACTGCGGC
>CAIMSP010000025.1 GCA_903844215.1 uncultured beta proteobacterium
ATGCCGTTGTTGCAAATGCTCGCCATAGCCACCGCTATGTCTGCGCTTTGCGCCTAGGCCTGAGCGCGAATCCATCACTTTCATTTTGTTCCTTTACTTCTGTGTCGGAGTACTAGAGCGGCAGTGCAGCGATACCCGACATTCCCGCAGCCGGTCCAGTTTGGGCACTCCTCGATCCCCGGATTTAGGCAGCATACGCAGGGAACGTATACTTCGGCGATACAAACCGCCTTTGTTGAACTGCCACCTTTTGAGCGAACTCGCAAAGACTACATGGATGACGAGGCCTACAGGCTCTTGCAACTTGAGTTGATGGAAGACCCGACGGCAGGTGCTGTCATCGAAGGAACGGGTGGTTTGCGCAAGCTGCGTCAGGCAGATCCACGTCGCGGTAAAGGAAAGCGCGGTGGACTGCGGGTAATTTATTACTGGTGGTCGGGTGGTGATCAGTTTTGGCTTTTTACTGTCTATGACAAGGACCAAGCCGACGACCTGACTCCGGCTCAGCGCAAAGCGCTCAAGCAACTTTTGAAAACCGAATTGAAAAACCGCCAGCCGACAGATGGAGAACGTGATGACCAATAAGCGCGATATTTTTGCTGAACTGACAGAAGGCTTTGACGCCTTGAAATCCGAGCGTGAAGGTAAGCTGACGTTACGCACCTTCAAGGCCGAGAACAAACCCGTGCCGGTGCTTTTGCCGCAAGAGGTGCTTGAAGTGCGCGAGCAATTGCGTTTGTCACGGCCGGTGTTTGCGCACTACCTGCGCACCAACGCGCGGACGCTTGAAAACTGGGAACAAGGCCGGGCAAAGCCCAACGCACAGGCTTCGCTGCTAATTCGGATGGTGGCGCAGTTTCCAGACATGGTGCAGCGACTCGCAACGATTTAGGGCCGGTTGGGCATGGGCAGGAACGGGAAAAATTACTTCCGGTTCGCGGCCGGAGCGGCCCGTCGCAAGTCAAGTCTGTGGGCTGTGTTGAACCCAACAAATTCGACTGCAAATTCTGTGGAAATCCTATGCAATTTGCGCCCCGATTTCATAGTTAAGGGTAATCAACTCCCCATTGGACAAGGGATGGGCCACAAAATTTCATGAAACTTCGAAAGAATCCCAATCCATTTTTGAGATGGAAACGGCCGTATCTATCACCTTATCCACGTCGCTTTTTATTGCAGTGATTTCTGCTTCGTGGACTGGCACTGATGCGACGTTTCCAACTTGGAAATTGACAGTAGGGTTGATCGCTTTAAGGAGTACCTCAGAAGGAGGCCTCCATGGTGTGGTCAAAGCCGTCTTTCTGGATGCGCTTGATGAGCTGCTCGCGCTGAGGTTGCAGCTTGATGGGCCAGGCCTGGCCTGCGATGACCATCACGTCGCCTTGGGTCAAGCTTGGGGCGACGTCGAGTCCTCCTGCCTTTTCGGACAGGCCCAACAGGTTGGCGCGGGCCGTGACGGCGGCGATGAAGTCTTTGCGCGCCTGGGGGGCATAGGACTTGAGTTTGGCTTTGTTCATGAGGCTTGAGTTGGCAAACCGTCGTCTGCATTGGATGCGGTGAGGCGGCGGATGGTGAGCGCGCAACGCTGGTCTATCAGCGTCACGATCTGGGCGAGGATGGGGTGGCTGTTGCCTTGGGCTTCAAACCTTGCCCGGGTGGCGCTTGCCAGTGCTGGCAGGCGCCGGGCCATGTCGAGAATGCGTTTTTTGACCTGGGCGGGCGAGAGGACCGCGTCGATGGCGAACTGCTCCCAATGCCGCGCCTGCACTTCAGAAAACTTGTATTTGCTGCCGATCTTCATGGCCATCTTGTCGGTCAGACGGGGATAGACCGCCGTGCACAAGGCGTCGTACAGCGGCGCCAGCACAGCACCCTTGGGCGTGTAGAGCAGCGAGAAGTTCTTGCCGTGGGCGTCGTGGTTGCCGATGAGGGCGTTGAACACCACGAAGTCCAGCAGCTTGAGGATGTGGGGTGCGCTGGGGCGCGTCGCGCGGCGCAACAGTTCGAAGGATTGGGCCAGGTTGGGTCCACCCTCGTTTTGGTACTTGGTTTCGGGGGCGGTGCCCAGGGCCTGGCAGAAGTCTTCTTGGTGCAAGCGGCTTTGTCCGTGCCGGTCGTAGCGTTCCACCAGCAGGTATTGGCGAGCGCCTACCTGATGGATCTGGGTTTTGGCGACATCGAGTTTCAGTGCTGCGGCCAAGGCCATGCAGAAGCCTTCGTTGAAGACGCTCCCCTCTGCGCCGGCAATAGGTGGCTTGAGGATGTGGGAGCTGGGCGAGCCAAACAGCGGCAGACCGATGCGCTCACCCTCAGCGACGACGGGCAATTTGTCCTGCGCGCCAGCCAGCGACAGGCGCAAGCCCTCGTCGCCGACGAGCATGGGGCGCTGCGGCATTTCGTCGAGCACGGCCAGCAACTGTGCGTCGTCAAGCCAGCGCACGGTGTCGGGTGCGTCGATCAACGCGGGCGTTTGACCCGGCTCCAGCAAGGTGACAGCGCCGGCACATTCGCCGCCGATCCCGTCAAGCAGGGCAAAGTCGTTTTGCCGCGAGACCTGCAAGGCCTGGGCCACGAGTTTGCGTTTGTCGCCCTCGGGCAAGAGCCCGGCAAAGAAGGGTCGGGTGGTTCGGTCGTCAAAGGGCTCGGTCCGGAGGGGGAGGGACTGGGACAGTGGGACGGCCTCAGTTTTGAGACCGTCACCGGCAGCGCCCTTGGCCAGCCATTCCGCAGCATAGCCAAAGCTCAGTCGCCCATCGAGCTGCGCCAGGGTACCGATATGTGCGCCCAGCAACCAGACTTCGAGCTGTTTGGCCATGCTATGACGCCTCGACTAGGCTCGGGCCGGTGGGCAAACCGTCCACCGCCAGGGTTCCGCCCAAGGCGTGCAGTACCCGCAGCATGGTTTCCAGCCGAAGGGTGGGTTTGCCGGCTTCCAACTCGACAATGAAGCGCACGCCCACGCCAGCGGCCAGGGCCAACTGCGGCTGGGTTAGACCCAATTGTTTGCGCGCGGCGAGCGCAGCCGCACCCAGGGCGGCGGGGGTGTTGATCAGGGTGATCGTCATGTTTATTTCCTGTACGGGAAATTATTGTCGTCTATCCATGGAAATGCAAGGAAAACTTCCTGTTCGGGAAATAACGACGGGTATCGCTGCCTTGCCGGTGAAAATACCCCGATCGGGAAATAAGTTCATTGCCTACTGCACTCGGGCCATCTTCCCGGCGTGGACGGCTGCCAGTAGCTCTGACCGCAGCTTGCTGACGTAGGCTTCAACCTCAGCCTCAGTTTCCAGATAAGTCTTGGTGGAAAGGTCGGCCGCGCGAATGATGCAAGTGGTTTTGACCACGGATGCCGACACGCTTGAATGGCCCGTCTGCATCGGCTTGGATGCATCGCCTGGCGTGGCCACATGAGGTGGCGCAAGGGTTTTGCCTGCTGCGGCCTCGGTGAGGGCGATGGCATCGTCCATGAGAGAGCCCCGGCCATCCTGAAGGTAGAAAATCTGCGCGATGCTGGTCTGGCTGGCGATGCGAGTCTTGAGTTCCTGCAGCGGGTGCAAGGCCTTGTTGCGGACGTCGGCCGACGCAGCGTTGGTGTCCAGCTTGGCTTGCACCTCGGCGATGCAGCCGTCGATGGCAAGCAGCGCGTGCTCTCGCTTGCCTTGCGCTAATCTGAAGTTCTTCCGTAAAAAAAGCGAGTTTCCCCTCTGAAGCGGTCCGTATTTCAGGTTCCGCGTTCTGTCTACATTTTGATCTGAGCGATTAATTCGAGGGCGTGCTTTTGCTTCTCGTTTTGCGTGGTGGTGATCTGGAAGGTGGGCGCGTCGCTTGCGCTTTTTGGGGTGCGGCAGGTGTTGCGTACGATGGTCTCCATCTCGCGCAACAAGGTCTGAAAGCTGTGCACGGGGGTGCCATCATCCAGAATGCGGCTGTTCACTTTTTCCATTGCAGCCTGCGAGCGTTTTGCCGGCGCCACTGGGTCACGCGTGAGCTTGGATTCTTGGTCGCAATCGGCAAACATCAGCGGCGCCCAAGCCTGTCTCATGTGCCACTCCACGTAGTACGCCAGCATGCACAAAAAAATGTGCGCACGTACCCGCCCCTCCAGGTGGTGATGAATCGGGCGCACCTTCAGGTCCACCGTCTTGATCGAGCGAAACGCGCGCTCCACCTGCGCCAGGGATTTGTAGGTTCGCACACACGTGGGTGCATCCATGCGCGCGCACTTGACGCTGGTGCGGATGATGTACAGGCCGTCAAGGGCCGCCTCGGCGGCGATGCTGTCGCCAAGGCGGGCGAAGGTGAACGAGTTGTCCGTGATGAACAGCTCAAAGTGCTTGGCAACTTTGTAGGTGTTGACCACCTTGCCCACGGCCACGCCGATCTTGTCCTGGCCCACAAGTTTGCCCCCGGCCACGCGGGCCTGGATCTTCTCCAGGCTCCTTTGCGTGGCTGCGAGCAGATCGTCTCGGATGTGGGCGCGCTTCTTGGCCAACTCCGTATTGCGGCATGCCACCAGGCGCTCGCCGGGAAAGTCGGGCGAACTGATCTCCAGCAAATTGCGCTCATCGAACAAGCCCAGTTGCAAATGCTTTTGCTCCACCAGGGTGCGAATCGAAGAACTGCGCAACGCGGTGATCCAGGCCAAGTCGGCATCCTCACTCATCTCGTCGATGGCCTTTTGCGAGATCATTCCGCGGTCGCCCACCATCACCATGCGACGCACACCAAACTGCTCGCGCATGCGTTTGACCTGTGGCAAAAACGTCGCACTGTCCGAGGTGTTTCCCTCATGCACGGAGATGGCCACGGGGCAACCGCGATCGTCGGTGAGCAGCCCGTAGTTGACCTGCAGGGTGCCTCGCTTGCCGTCGCGGCTGTAGCCCAGTTTGGCCAGTGGGCAGTGCGAGCCCTCGAAGTAACTCGACGAGAGGTCGTACAGCACCAGAGAGTCTTCCTGCAGATGGCGTGCGGCCAGCTTCTTCTGAATTCGGTCCTGCCCTGCGAGCAACCAATCCATGGCGGCGTACAGGTCGTCCTCGGTGGCGTCCTGCACGCCAAAATCTTCGGCCAGGGTGCTGGCGTGCCACAGGCGCGTGGTGGCCAGCTTGGTCGCCGGGCACAGGATGCGAGAGGCCACCATGGCCTGCACCAGATCGCGCTCGGCGCAGGGCTTGGTACCCAGCAGGGAGGCAAAGCCCAAACGCTGCATGGCAAGCGATACGGCCTGCACGTGCCCGTGGGCGCGCGATGAGCAAACCTCGAAGGCCTCACCCGCCGGCACAAAGGTCTCACCCTGCAACGAGCGGCGAATCAGGTCGATCACAGAGTCGGGAAGGTGAGACAGGTTGCCCAGCGTCTCGTTCTTGACCTTGCCGTCCTCGCGGTAGCTGCGCCGCAGCAAATGGGTCTGATACACCTTGCCGTTGTACTCGCGCTTGGTGGTTACTACGTGTGCTGTTCCGGTTCTTGCTGCCATGCCAAATATTTTAGGCAATAAATGGAAACTTGTAAATACATTTTAGTGACTACAAATGGAATCCAAAAAAAGACCGGTTATAAGCGGACTTCATTGGGGAGATCCTCAAAAACAGGGGGGTGTTTGAGGAAAAACGGCGAGGAACTTCAG
>CAIMSP010000026.1 GCA_903844215.1 uncultured beta proteobacterium
CGTGCTGAACCACGGGCGCATTCAGGAGCAAGGAGCGCACGCCGAACTGATGGCCATGGAGGGCGGGATCTACCAGCGCCTGTACGCGATGCAGCAGCTCGGGGAATGAACGCCGCCGCGCCGCCAAGTCACCAGAAGCACTGGGCCAAGCATTGCGCGCGCTATCAGCAGCATCAGCGCGAGGGTGACGCGCGGCGTTGATGTAGCGCCGTCAGGACGCACTGCTGACGCGCAAGTTGCCAGGATGACAAGGTCATGGGGTTTGCGCGCATCGGCGCCGGCGCGCGTAAGGGTATATTCTGTGCCGCACCTCTACCGAACGGAAACCCCATGACGCCTTCGAATTTCCCTCTGTCCCGTCGCGCCCTCAACGTCGCGCTGGCCAGCGCATTTTGTCTTGGCGCCGCCGTGACCCCGGCCCTGGCCGCGACGCCCAAAGACACCTTGGTTGAGGCCTTTGCCTTTGACGACATCATCACCATGGACCCGGCGGAGTCGTTCGAGATTTCTGCGGGCGAGATCATGGGCAACAGCTATGACCGCCTGATCCGCCTGGACGCGAACGACCCGTCCAAGCTGCACGGCGACATCGCCAAGTCCTGGAGCGTGTCGGCCGACGGCAAGACCTACAGCTTCGAGCTCAAGCCGAATCTGAAGTTTGCCTCGGGCAACGCTCTGAGCGCCGAAGACGTGGCGTATTCGCTGCAGCGCGCGGTGCTACTGGACAAGAGCCCGGCCTTCATCCTGACGCAGTTCGGCTTCAGCAAGGACAACGCCAAAGACAAGATCAAACAGACCGGTGGGCTCACGCTCACGCTGGAGACCGACAAGGCCTACGCCCCGACCTTCGTGCTGAACTGTCTGACCGCCAACGTCGCGGCCATCGTGGACAAGAAGCTGCTGCAGACGCAGGAGCAGGCCGGCGACATGGGTTATGGCTGGCTCAAGACCCATTACGCCGGCTCGGGCCCGTTCAAGATCCGTGAGTGGCGTGCGAATGAAGTCCTGACGCTGGAGCGCAACGACAACTACTACGGCCCCAAAGCCAAAATGGCGCGCGTGATCTACCGCCACATCAAGGAAGCCGCCACGCAGCGCCTGATGCTGGAGAAGGGCGACATCGACATCGCGCGCAATCTGTCGCCGCAGGACTTGGCGGCGCTGGCGTCGAACAAAGACATCAAGACCACGACCACGCCCAAGGGCACGGTGTACTACGTGAGCCTGAACATGAAGAACGCCAACCTGGCCAAGCCCGAAGTGCGCGAAGCCATGAAGTGGCTGGTGGACTACGCGGCCATTGGCGACACGCTGATGAAGAACGTGGGCGTGGTGCACCAGAACTTCTTGCCCGTCGGCCTGCTCGGCGCGAGCAAGGCGAACCCCTACAAGCTGGACGTGGCCAAGGCCAAGGCGCTGCTGGCCAAGGCCGGCCTGCCCAACGGCTTCAAGGTGACGATGGACGTGCGCACGGTGCAGCCGGTGCAGGGCATTGCCGAGGCGATACAGCAAAGCGCCAAGCTCGCGGGCATCGAGATCGAGATCCTGCCGGGTGACGGCAAGCAAACGCTGACCAAGTACCGGGCGCGTACGCACGACATGTACATCGGTCCCTGGGGCGCCGACTACTGGGATCCGCACACCAACGCCGACACCTTTGCGCGCAACCCTGACAACAAGGACGACGCCAAGTCCAAGCCCCTGGCCTGGCGCAACGCCTGGGACATCCCCGAGCTGACGAAGAAGGCCGACGCCGCCGTGCTGGAGCGCGACCCGGCGAAACGCAAGACCATGTACGAAGAGATGCAGGCCGAGTTCCGCAAGACCAGCCCGTTTGTGATCATGTTCCAGCAGTCCGAAGTGGCGGCCTTCCGCGCCAACGTGGACGGCCTCAAGCTGGGCCCGACCTTCGACACCAACTACGTGTTTGGTGTTTCCAAACGCTGAGCGTTGGCTGCGAAGTCACCCTCACCCCTGCCCTCTCCCGCGACAGCGGGCGAGGGAGTGAAATCAGCTTCTCTCCCCTTGCCATCGTCCCCCGCCATCGCGCCTCGCAAGCCCAATGAGAATGGGACTGCGGCCCTCTCCCCCGAACACGGGGAAGAGGGTTAGGGTCAGGGGGAAGCACAACGACTGAACTTCATTGCAAATCACACCCGCTGACTTTCACCTGCCCGCACTCAAGCTGCTGGGTCGCTTCCTGCTGGCGTTGGCGCTCACCTATCTGGGCCTGCTGGCCGTGACCTTCTTCATCGGACGCGTGATCCCGGTGGACCCGGTGCTGGCCCTCGTGGGCGACCACGCCTCGGAGCAGGTGATGGCGCGCGTGCGCGAAGAACTCGGCCTGAACCAACCCTTGTGGGAGCAGTTCTATCGCTACGTCAGCAAAGTCCTGCACGGTGATTTCGGCACCTCGGTGCTGACCTCGAACCCGGTGCTGCAGGACATTGCGCGCACCTTCCCGGCCACGCTGGAACTCGCCACACTGGGCATCCTCATCGGTGCCGGCATCGGCGTGCCGCTGGGCGTGTGGGCGGCGGTGCGCCGCGGCGGCCTGGTCGATCAACTGGTGCGCGTCATGGGCCTGATCGGCTACTCGGTGCCGATCTTCTGGCTCGGCCTGATGGCGCTCGTGCTGTTCTATGCGCGCCTGGGCTGGGTCGGTGGACCGGGACGCCTGGACGTGGCCTTTCAATATTCGGTTGAACCCGTCAGCGGCATCTTGCTGCTCGACGCGGCCCTGGCGGGCGAGTGGGAGGCCTTCGGCAACGCGCTCACGCATCTGGTGCTGCCGGCTTCGCTGCTGGGCTATTTTTCGCTCGCCTACATCAGCCGCATGACGCGCTCCTTCATGCTCAACGAGCTGAGCCAGGAGTACGTGGTGGCGGCGCGCGCCAAGGGCCTGTCCGAGACCCGCATCATCTGGCGCCACGCGCTGCGCAACGCCATGGTGCCGCTGGTGACGGTGATTGCCCTGTCCTACGCGGGCCTGCTCGAAGGCTCGGTGCTGACCGAGACCGTGTTCGCCTGGCCAGGGCTGGGCCTGTACCTCACCAACTCGCTGCAGAACGCCGACATGAACGCGGTGTTGGGCAGCACCATCGTCGTGGGCTCGGTCTTCATCGGCTTGAACCTGCTGTCGGACCTGCTGTACCAGTGGCTCGATCCAAGGACGCGCACGCGATGAAGCCAAGCACCGTCGCGCCCGCGCAAAGCCTGCATCAGTGGCTCATGTCGGAGCGCCCGCAGTCGCGCCGTCAGGCGTCCCTGGGTCGCGCCTACAGTGCCTGGCGCGGCTTTGCGCGCAACCGCCTGGCGCTGCTGGGCCTGGTGATCGTGCTTGCGCTGATACTGATCGCCCTGTTCGCCGAGCGGCTCGCACCCTATTCGGCCTACATCGGCGATCTGCGCAACACACGCTTGCTGGCGCCATCCATGGCGCACTGGTTCGGCACCGACGACCAGGGTCGCGACATCCTGTCGCGCGTGCTCGTGGGCTCGCGCATCACGCTCACGGTCGTGCTGCTGGTGGCCGTGCTGGCCGCGCCCATCGGCTTGCTGGTGGGCACGGTGGCGGGCTACGCCGGGGGTTGGGTGGACGCCGTGCTGATGCGCATCACCGACATTTTTCTCGCCTTTCCGAAACTGATCCTGGCGCTGGCCTTCGTCGCCGCACTGGGCCCGGGCATCGCGAACGCGGCGCTGGCGATCGCCATCACCTCCTGGCCGCCCTATGCGCGCATTGCGCGGGCCGAGACGCTCACGCTCAAGCACAGCGACTTCATCGCTGCCGTGCAGCTGCTGGGCGCGTCGCCCTGGCGCATCGTGCTGCGCCACATCATGCCGCTGTGCCTGTCCTCGGTGATCGTGCGCGTCACGCTCGACATGGCCGGCATCATCCTCACCGCCGCCGGCCTGGGCTTTCTGGGTCTGGGCGCGCAGCCGCCGATGCCCGAGTGGGGCGCGCTGATCGCCAACGGCCGCCTGTATGTGCTGGACCAGTGGTGGGTCGCGGCCGCGCCCGGTGCGGCCATCTTCATCGTGAGTCTGGCCTTCAACCTGCTGGGTGATGGCCTGCGCGACGCGCTCGATCCGAAAGACAACGCATGAAGACGGCCGACCCTGTCTTGCAGACCGCAGTCCGGGAAGATCCCGGACCTCTTCGCGCTGTCCAAGTGCGCGCAGGCGCACTTGGAGCCGCAGCGCTCAGCCCCAGCCCTCTCCCGCCGACGGGAGAGGGGGGCGAGTCAAAGCCGGTGCTGCGGGTGCAGGACCTGCGCGTGTCGTTTGCGAACCGCGACGGCGGGCGCAACGAGGTGGTGCGCGGCGTGTCGTTCACGCTCGGGCGCGAGCGCCTGGGCATCGTGGGCGAGTCGGGCTCGGGCAAGTCGCAGACCGGGCGCGCCATCCTGGGCCTGACCGCCGCCGGTGGCCAGGTGAGCGCGCAGCGGCTCGAGTTCCATGGCACGGATCTGCTGGGCTGCACGCCGCGCCAGCGGCGCGAGCTGCGCGGCGGACGCATCGCCATGGTGCTGCAAGACCCCAAGTATTCGCTCAACCCGGTGATGAGCATTGGCGAGCAGGTGGTGGAGACGCTGCGCGCGCACTCCAAGTTGTCGCGCCGCGTTGCCAAGGAGCGCGCGCTGGCGGCACTGCAGGCGGTGCAGATCGACGACCCGCAGCGCGTCTTCAAGCTCTATGCGCACGAGGTCTCGGGCGGCATGGGGCAGCGCGCCATGATTGCCATGATGCTGATCGCCAACCCCGAGTTGCTGATCGCCGACGAGCCCACATCGGCGCTGGACGTGACGGTGCAATTGGAGGTGCTCGCGCTGCTCGACCAGTTGGTGCAAGAGCGCGGCATGGGTCTGATCTTCATCTCGCACGACCTGCGCCTGGTGGCCAGTTTTTGCGACCGCGTGCTGGTGATGTATGCAGGGAAAATCGTGGAAGAAATCGCGGCCAAGGATCTGGCCAACGCCCGCCATCCCTACACCCGCGGCCTGCTCAATTGCCTGCCGCAACTGGGGCAGGAACGCCATCCCTTGCCGGTGTTGGATCGACGCGCGGAGTGGGCGCTTTGAACGCCGCAAGCCAGCCCCGCCTCGGACTCGAGGTGCAGGGCCTGCGCGTGAGCTACGGCCCGTTCGTCGCCGTCGCCGACAGCCACTTTGGCGTGCAGCCGGGCGAGAGCTTTGGCATCGTGGGCGAGTCGGGCTCGGGCAAGTCCACGGTGCTGCGCGCCATCTGCGGGCTGGCGCCGCTGAGCGCGGGCACGGTGCAATTGGTAGCGGCTGAGGGAGGCCCTCACCCCAACCCTGTCCCAGAGGGAGAGGGGGTTGAGATCCGAAGCCCACTGCCGGCACCCGGCAGCAAGGCCTTCCGGCGCGCCGTGCAAATGGTATTTCAGGACCCCTATGGATCGCTGCATCCGCGCCAGACCGTGGACCGCATCCTGGCCGAGCCGCTGGCGATCCACGACGTGGGCGACGCCCAGCAGCGCATCGCGCGCGCGCTCGATGAAGTGGGTCTGGGCGAGGGCTTCCGATTTCGCTACCCGCACCAGCTCTCGGGCGGTCAACGCCAGCGCGTGGCGCTGGCGCGGGCGCTGATTCTGGAGCCGCAAATCTTGCTGCTGGACGAGCCCACGTCGGCGCTGGACGCCTCGGTGCAAGCGGAAATCTTGAACCTGCTGGAAGAGCTGCGCGCGCGCCGGGGTTTGACCTTCATCCTGGTGAGCCACGACCTGGCGGTGGTCACCCACCTGTGTCAGCGCCTGCTGGTGATGCAGCGCGGCCAGACCGTGGAGCTGCTTGACGCCGCCGATCTGGCGCAGCACCGCGTGACACAGGACTACACGCGCCGTTTGATGCTGGCCTCGGGCGGCTTCAGGCGCGAGGCCCGATAAGCGAGCCGCAGGGCGGCGGCGGTGCGCTGAAATCGGGGCCTATTTTGCCGCCGTTTGCGCCAGCCGTTCGCTGTGCCAATACACGTCGTCGCCACCGTGCATGCGGTTGAGCACGCGCGCCAGCACGAACAGCAAGTCGCTCAGACGGTTCAGATACTGGCGCGGCGTGTCCTTGAGCGCGTCCTGAGCGCCCAGCGCCACCACCGCACGCTCGGCCCGGCGCGCCACCGTGCGGCACACATGGGCCTGGGCCGCCGCCCGGGTGCCGGCCGGCAGAATGAATTCCTGCAGGCGCGGCAAGGCCGCGTTGTGCTCGGCCAGCGCGGTGTCCAGCGCCAGCACGGCCGGCGCCTTGAGCAGCTCGAAGCCAGGAATCGACAACTCGCCGCCGAGGTTGAAGAGCTGGTGCTGGATTTGCACCAGCAACGCGCGCACGGCCGCGGGCAGGTCTTCGCACAGCAGCAAGCCGATGTGTGAATTCAACTCGTCCACCTCGCCCATGGCGTGCACGCGCAGGCTGTGCTTGGACACCCGCGTGTTGTCGCCCAGTCCCGTCGTGCCGTCGTCGCCGGTGCGCGTGGCGATTTGTGTGAGGCGTTGTCCCATGATGGATCTCCTGAAAGTGGTGGCTATTGTCGCGCCGCCCAGGCTGCGGTCCACGCCACTGCACCAGATGACGCAAAATCAGCTCATGCACGCCTTCAACCTCGCTCCTCGCAACGTCCCAGCAGTCCTGCTCGCCGCGCTCCAAGAGCGCTTCGGCGCCAACTTTTCCAGCGCGCTGGTGCTGCGTGAACAGCACGGGCGCGACGAGTCCGCGCTGGTCGCGCCGCCACCGGACGCCGTGGTCTTCGCCGAGAGCACGGCCGACGTGACCGACGCCGTGCGCCTGGCCAGCGCGCACGGCGTGCCGGTGATCCCGTTCGGCGTGGGCTCGTCACTGGAGGGCCATTTGCTGGCAGTGCAGGGCGGCATCAGCATCGACCTGTCGCGCATGAACCAGGTGCTGCGCGTCAACGCCGAAGACCTGACGGTCACGGTGCAGGCCGGCATGACGCGCAAGCAGGTGAACGAGGCGGTGAAGGACACCGGCCTGTTCTTTCCGATCGACCCCGGCGCCGACGCCACGCTGGGCGGCATGTGCGCCACGCGCGCCAGCGGCACCAACGCCGTGCGCTACGGCACCATGCGCGAAAACGTGCTCGCGCTCGAAGTGGTCACGGCCAGCGGCGAAGTCATCCGCACCGGCACGCGCGCCCGCAAGTCCAGCGCCGGCTACGACCTCACGCGATTGATGGTCGGCAGCGAAGGCACGCTGGGCGTGATCACCGAGGTCACCGTCAAGCTCTATCCGCTGCCCGAGGCGATCTCGGCGGCCGTGTGCTCTTTTCCGAGCATCGAAGCCGCCGTGCGCAGCACCATCCAGATCATCCAGATGGGGGTGCCGATTGCGCGCGTGGAACTGATCGACGCGAACACGGTGCGCATGGTGAACCGGCATTCGAAGCTGACGCTGCGCGAAGAGCCGATGCTGCTGATGGAGTTTCATGGCTCGCCCAGCAGCGTCAAGGAGCAGGCGCAAACGGTGCAGGAGATCGCGACCGAATTGGGTGGCAAGGCTTTCGAATGGGCGACCACGCCGGAGGAGCGCACGCGGCTGTGGAGCGCGCGCCATCACGCCTACTTTGCGGCGATTCAGTCCAAGCCGGGCTGCCGCGCGATCTCCACCGACACCTGCGTGCCGATCTCGCGTTTGGCGGACTGCCTGCTCGACTCCGTGGCCGAAGCCGACGCCAGCGGCATCCCGTACTTTCTGGTCGGCCATGTGGGCGACGGCAATTTTCACTTCGGCTATCTGATCGACCCCCGCATCCCGCAGGAGCGCGAAACCGCCGAGCAACTGAACCAGCAACTGGTGGCGCGCGCCCTGTCCATGCAAGGCACCTGCAGCGGCGAGCACGGCGTGGGCCTGCACAAGATGGACTTCCTGATCACCGAAGCCGGCGCCGGCGCCATCGCCATGATGCGCGCCATCAAGCACGCACTCGATCCGCAGAACATCATGAATCCCGGGAAAATATTTAAATACTGATACTTTGTGGGACAGACCAAGAGTTACGCGCAGCGAACTTTGCTCTGTCCTCAACTGATTGAGTTTGTGGGACAGCCCAAGAGTTACGCGCAGCGCGTTTTGCTCTGACCCCAATAACCTGCTCTGTCCTCAACTGATTGAGCTTGTGGGACAGCGGTTTTAACGCGCGTTCAATCCGTCAAAGCAGGTGCCCATCACCAACTCAATGACCTCGTCGTCGCGGTACAGGTCGCCCATTTTCAGGAATTCCAGCACCGGGTCGCAGGCGCGCGCATACAGCGTGTAGAGGACCGCAACCGGCGGCAATTTCGGATTCAGGCTCCCCTGGGCCTGCGCCGCCTCGATCCAGGCCCCAAGCCGGTCGCTCACGTCCATCAGCCCGTCCATATAGGCCTTGTTGCCCATGAGTGCACTGCGCAGTCGGGAGTTTTGACTCGGTAGCGAGGGCATCTCGCCGGCCAGTTTGAGCCCCATGGTCCAGCGCACGACGGCGCGCAACTGCTCCATGGGCGCGGCCTGCACCGGCAGCCCGTCCAGGAAGTCCTGGGCACGCTGCATCACCGCCACCATGGCGGCGGCGGCCAGGTCTTCCTTGCTCGTGAAATGCTTGTACAGACTGGCCTTGGCAATGCCCACGTCGGCGGCCACTTCGTCCACCGTCATGGCCTCAAAGCCCTTCTCTGCCAGCAGGCGATTCACCGACTGAATGATGGCCTCTTCGCGTGCCACCCGCATTTGGGCTTTGAAGGAAACCTTGGGGGGAGCAGTGCGCGTCATTCTGCGATTGTAGTCTGCAAAGGCGTGATTTATAACGTATAGTCGTAATGCATACTGCTAAGTCACATTTAATACCAGTTGGCATATACTTGCCACAATCATTACCAAGGAGACGCTGTGTCGCTCAAAGTTGCCATCGTGGGGTCGGGGATTGCCGGCCTGGCCGCAGCCCATGCGCTGCGGGGTCAAGCGCAGATCACGCTGCTGGAGGCCGGCGACTATTTTGGCGGCCACACGCACACCGTCAACGTCACCCTGCCCACGGCACAGGGGCCGGTGACGCACGGCGTGGACACCGGCTTTCTGGTGCTCAACGAGCGCACCTATCCGCAACTGATCGCCCTCCTGGCCGACTTGGACGTGGCGACCGTCAAGTCCGAGATGTCGTTCTCGGTGCAGGCCAGCGATCCGGCCACGGGAGGGGCCATCGAGTGGAGCGGCACCAGCCTGAGCAGCGTGTTTGCCCAGCGCGCCAATCTGGCCAATCCGCGCTTTTGGGGCATGCTGCGCGATCTGTTGCGCTTTAACGCACTGACGACGCGCATGGCCCAAAGCGGCAGCCACGCGCAACTGAGCCAGCCCTTGGGCGAGTTCTTGCGCGAGCAGGGTTTTGGCGCGGCGTTTTGCGACTGGTATTTCCTGCCCATGATGGCCTGCATCTGGAGTTGCCCCACTTCGAGCATGCTGCAGTTCCCGGTTTCGACCATGGTGCGCTTTTGCCATAACCATGGACTGCTGCAAATCACCCAGCGCCCGCAGTGGTGGACGGTGCAGGGCGGCGCCCGGCACTACGTGGAAAAGATCACCGCCGGCATCGCCGACAAACGCCTGAACAGCGCCGTGCGCCAGATCGAACACCTGGGCGACAGCCCCGACGGCAGGGGCGGCGTGCGCATCCACACCGACGCCGGCGCCGAGCGCTTCGACCGGGTGATCATCGCCACCCACTCGGACCAGGCGCTGCAACTGCTCGCCGCGCCCACGGCGCAGGAGCGCGAGACCCTGGGCGCGATCCGCTACCAGTCGAACCGGGCCGTGCTGCACAGCGACGCGTCGGCGTTGCCCACAAGGCCCTCGGCCTGGGCGGCATGGAACTACGAGCGCGGCGACGCAGCCGCCGGGCAAGCGGCGCAGGTGTGCCTGCACTACCTGCTCAACCGACTGCAGCCCCTGCCATGGACGCAGCCGGTGATCGTGTCGCTGAACCCGCTGCGTCCGATTGCGCCCGACTTGGTGCTTGGCAGCTACGACTACGCGCACCCGGTGTTTGATTTGGCTGCCGTGGCCGCACAGGCTCGCATGCCCGCACTGCAAGGCCAGCACGGCCGCTATTTCGCCGGCGCCTGGATGGGTTACGGCTTCCATGAAGACGGGCTCAAGGCGGGCCTGGCCGCCGCAGCGCGGCTGTTGGCGGACGTCGGCCGGGGCGAGGCGGCGCTGTGCTGACGCCGCAGGCGCTGATCGGCTTTGGCCAGGTGCGCCACACCCGGCTGAGCCCACAACACCACGCCTTTGCCTACCCGACATACTTCCTCATGCTGCCCTTGCGCAGCCTGAAGAGCGCGGCGTCGCAGCACGCGCCCTGGTCCATCAACCGCCCCGGGTGGCTGAGCTTTTTCGAGCAAGACCACGGCGACGGCCGCGCCCCTGCGCAAGGCGGAGCCCTGGCCTGGCTGGACGAATTGCTGCTGCGCGAAGGCGTAGCCGACGCTGTCGGCGAGGTCTGGCTGCACACCACGCCGCGGGTGCTGGGCTACAGCTTCAAACCGGTGAGCTTTTGGTACTGCCATCGGGCCGCCGACGACCAGGGCGGCGCGCTGCGTGCCATCGTGGTGGAGGTGAACAACACCTTTGGCGAACGCCATTGCTATTTGCTCGATACGCCACGCTGGGGTGTGGAGCAACGTGCCGACAAGGTGTTCCATGTGTCGCCCTTCAACGCCGTGACCGGGCACTACCGCTTTCGCTTCCTGCGCAGCACCCAGGCGGGGCGGGAGCGCACGCTGGCATGCATCGATTACCACCACGACAGCGACAACGCCGTGCTGCAAACCAGCGTGAGCGGCACGCTCGAACCCCTCACCCGCAGCGCGCTGCGCCGCGCCCTGTGGCGCTACCCGCTCATGACGCTGGGCGTGGTGCTGCACATCCACACCCAGGCCCTGCGCCTGTGGCTGAAAAAAGTTCCGTTCTTTCGCAAGCCCACGCCGCCCGAAGCCTTGGTTTCGCGCCAGTCACACCCCTGAGAGCCCACGCATGAATACCGCCACCGTCACCACCGCGCCCAGCGCCTTCCCCAAAGGCGCCGGCGCCGCCGCGCGCACGGCCTTGCGCCTGCTGCAAAACCTGCGCCACGGCGCGCTCACGCTGCACTTGCCCGACGGCTCGCAGCGCCGCTTTGGCGAGCACCCGCAGCAGCACGAGTTGCACACGCCGCGCCACCCCAGCGCCAGCATGACGCTGAACAACTGGAACGTGTTTGGCGCGGCGCTCAAGTCCGGCGACATCGGCTTTGCCGAAAGCTATATCGCCGGGGACTGGAGCACGCCCAATCTGACCGAGCTGCTCAAGCTCTTTTCCGCCAACCGCCAACAAGTGGACGCGATGCTCTTTGGCACCTGGGCCGGGCGCTTGCTGTACCGCGTGAAACACCTGCTGCAGCACAACAACCGCGCCAACAGCCGCAAGAACATCCACGCCCACTACGACCTGGGCAACGCGTTTTACGGCCTGTGGCTGGACCAAAGCATGAACTACTCCAGCGCCTGGTTCGAGGGTGACTTGACTCGCCCCTTGGCTGGGGCGCAACACGCCAAGGTGCGCCGCGCGCTGCACATGGCCCAGGTCAAACCCGGCGACCGGGTGCTCGAAATCGGCTGCGGCTGGGGCGCGCTGGCCGAGCAGGTCACGGCCGGGCTGGGCGCGTCGGTGGTGGGCGTGACGCTGAGCACCGAGCAACTGGACTATGCGAATGCGCGCCTGCAAGGCCTGGGCATGAGCACCGGCGCGGGCGGCCGCGCCGACCTGCGCCTGCAGGACTACCGCGACATTGCGGACGCGCCCTTTGACGCCATCTGTTCGATCGAAATGGTCGAGGCCGTGGGCCGCGCCTACTGGCCGAAATACTTTGAAACCGTGAGCCGCTTGCTCAAACCCGGTGGCCACGCCTGCGTGCAAAGCATCGTCATCGATGACGCGCTGTTTGAGCGCTACGTGTCATCCACCGACTTCATCCAACAATACATTTTCCCCGGCGGCTGCCTGCCGTGTCCGGCCGAGTTTCGCCGCCAGGCACAGGCGGCGGGCCTGCAGGTGGTGGACGAGTTTGCCTTTGGTGCCGACTACGCCGAGACCCTGCGCCGCTGGCGCGACGCCTTCCTGAGCCGCAAGGCCGAGGTGGCAGCGCTCGGTTTTGACGCGCGCTTCATGCGCATCTGGGAGTTCTATCTGGCCTATTGCGAAGCCGCGTTTGACAACGGTGACATCAGCCTGGTGCAGTACACGCTGCTCAAACCCGCTGCACCGTCCAGATGAAAACCCACGCTGCGCAAGCCCTGTTGGCGCTGAGCGCGGGCTTTTGTGCGCTCCAGGCCCAGGCGCAAACGCTGCCGCAAGAGATTCGCGCAAGCCTGCCAGCGGCCGTGCTGTCGGGTCAGGCCACGCTGAGCTTCTGGGGTTTGGACCTCTATGCCGCGAGCTTGTGGGTGACCCCAGGCTTTGCTGCCAGTGCCTACGAGCGCAGCGTCTTTGGACTGGAACTTGCCTATCTGCGGGACTTCAGTGGGGCCGACATCGCCAAACGCTCGATCGCGGAAATGCATGATCAAGCGGTCCTGCATCCAGACCTGCGCACGCGCTGGGAAACCCAGCTGCGCGCCCTGTTCCCCGATGTCAAGGCGGGCGACCGCATCAGCGGGGTGCACCAGCCCGACCTGGGCGCGGTGTTCTGGTGCAACGGGCGCTTGCTGGGCGAGATCCGCGACCCGGTTTTTGCGAAGCGCTTTTTTGGCATCTGGCTGGCACCCCAAACCTCGCAGCCGCAGCTGCGTCAGCGCTTGCTGGCGCAGTCCACGCGCTCGGTCGGGGCCCCGCGATGACGGGCCGCGTGCCCCCCTTGGCCTGGAGCACGGGCGACGGTCTGCGCTATGGGCTGCTGGGTCTGCCCTTGGCGTTTTGCGCCCTGCCGCTGTACGTGTTGATGCCCAACCTCTACGCCCGCGAATGGGGTGTTCCGCTGGCGGCTTTGGGGGCCGTGTTGTTGGGCGCGCGCTTGCTCGACGCGCTGACGGACCCGCTGCTGGGCCGAATGTGCGATCAGCTATTTGCCAAGTCAGCGCGTGCGGTTTTGCGCATGGGCGCACTCGCGGCGGCGCTGCTGGCGCTGGGGTTTTCCGCCCTGTTTGTGCCGCTGCCGCGTGCGCCCTCGGCGCTGCTGTGGTGGGCTGGTGGGTGCTTGGCGCTGACCTACGCGGCCTACAGCGCCTTGTCGGTGGCGCACCAGTCGTGGGGCGCCATGCTCGGGGGGGACGCGCTGTACCGCAGTCGTGTCGTGGCCTGGCGCGAAGGACTGGGGCTGGTGGGCGTGCTGCTGGCGGCCGTCACGCCCGCGCTCTTGGGCGTGAGCGCCATGCTGGCGCTGTTGCTGGTGGGCCTGCTCGGCGGATGCTGGGCGTGGAGCCGCGCGCCCCAGCCGGTGGTGAACCCGGCTGGCGCGAGGGGCGGCGAACTGCGCACGCCTGAAGCATTGGCGCAGCCTTGGCGCAACGCCGAATTTCGTCGCCTGCTGGTGGTGTTTCTGCTCAACGGCATTGCCAGCGCCATCCCCGCCACCTTGGTGCTGTTCTTTGTGCAAGACCGTTTGCAGGGCAGCCAGGGCCTGCAAGCGGCCGCGTTGGCTGTCTATTTTCTAAGTGGCGCGCTGTCGCTGCCTTTGTGGCTGCGCTTGGTGCCTCGATGGGGGCTGGCGCGCAGTTGGCACGTGGGCATGCTGCTGGCCATTGCCGCATTCATCAGCGCGAGCCTGCTGAGCGCAGGCGATGGCCTCTGGTTCCTGGCCATCTGCGCCTTGTCTGGCGCGGCATTGGGCAGCGATCTGGTACTCCCTTGCGCCCTGCTGGCGGGCGTGATCGCCCAAGCAGGCGACCGTGGCCACGCGGCGTATTTTGGCTGGTGGAACTTTGCCAGCAAGCTCAACCTGGCCCTGGCCGCAGGCCTGGCGCTGCCGCTGCTCGGCTGGCTGGGCTATGCGCCGGGCGAGCGCAGCGCCGCGGGACTGGCCCTGCTCAGCGCGTGCTACTGCCTGCTGCCCTGCGTGCTCAAAGCCCTGGCGGCCTTGGCGCTCCAACTCCTCATCATCCAACCCGCGGCCCGGCCGAACACACCATGAACTCACACTTGCAAACTCGCCTCCTTCGGCTGCGCCACGGGATCAGCGCCCTGGCCTGCAGCGCACTGCTCATGGGCTGCAGCACGCCGCAAATCCAGGACTATTCGGCGCAAACTCCGGTGCTCGAACTGCGCGACTACTTCAACGGCACGCTGGACGCCTACGGCCTGTTCACGGATCGGTCCGGCAAGGTGGTGAAGCGCTTCACGGTGTTGATGAACTGCAGTTGGCAGGGTGACACGGGCGTGCTCGACGAGGCCTTCAGCTATGCCGACGGCAGCACACAGCGGCGCGTCTGGCGGCTCACGCGCCACGCCGATGGCCACTACAGCGGCCAGGCCGACGACGTGGTGGGCAGCGCCCAAGGCCAGCAAAGCGGCAACGCCTTCCACTGGACCTACACGCTGGCGCTGCCGGTGGACGGTCGGGTGATCGAGGTGCAGTTTGACGATTGGATGTACCTGATGAACGACCGGGTCATGCTGAACAAGGCGGCCATGGGCAAATGGGGTGTGGGCCTGGGCGAAGTCACGCTCTCGTTCATCAAACGATGAGCGCGCCATGGCATTGAACCCTTGCATGAGTGACTGGCGCGCACGCCGTGTCTGGCTGGTGGGCGCCTCCAGCGGCATTGGCCGCGCCACGGCGTGCGCACTGCACGCCCAGGGCGCGCGCGTCGTGGTCTCGGCCCGCTCGGCGGCGGCGCTGAACGCCTTTGTCGATGAGCACCCCGGCGCCACGGCGCTGGCGCTGGACGTGACCGATGCGGCGGCCGTCAAGGAAGCTGCGCAGCGGCTCTTGGCGCAGGGTGCGCTGGACTGCGTCGTGTACTGCGCGGGTCACTACCGCGCTATGGACGCCGCCGCCATGGATCTGGGCGAGTTGCTGCGCCACAACCAAGTCAACTACCTGGGCGCCTTGCACTTGCTCGATGCGGTCGTGCCCGCGCTGCTGGCGCAAGCGCTGGAGCCACGCAGCGGGCAGCGCGGCCACATCAGTCTGATGGGCAGCGTGGCGGGCTACTGCGGCTTGCCCAGCAGTCTGGCCTATGGGCCCACCAAGGCGGCGCTGATCAACCTGAGCGAGACCCTGTACCTGGACTTGCACGCGCAAGGCGTGGGCGTCTCGCTCATCAGCCCCGGCTTTGTGGACACGCCCTTGACCCGGCAAAACCAGTTCCGAATGCCGGCCCTGATCAGCCCCGAGCAGGCGGCCCAGGAGATTCTCAAAGGCTGGGCCCGGGGTGAGTTTGAAATCCACTTTCCCAAGCGCTTTAGCCGTTTGATGAAAGCCTTGCAACTGCTGCCCTACCCGGCCTTCTTTGCGGCCACCGGCCGCCTGAAACCAAACTGAGCATCCATGAAACAACACGTTGACCACATCGTCCACACCTTTGAGACCCTGAGCCCTGCCGGCGTGCAGGCGCTGCAGAGCGTTTACGCCGCCGACGCGCGCTTCATCGACCCGTTCAACGACGTGCGCGGGCTGAGCGCCATCGAGCAGATTTTTCGCCACATGTACGCCAGCCTGGAGCAGCCACGGTTTCGCATCACCGAGCGCATCGTGCAAGGCCCGCATTGCTTTCTGAGCTGGGAGTTCCGCTTTGCCTTCAAGCGCTTTCAGCAGGGTCAGGAGCACTGCATTTTGGGTGGCTCGCAGCTGTTTCTGGATGGCGCGGGCCAGGTCCTGCTGCACCGCGACTATTGGGACGCGGCCGAGCTGTACGACAAGCTGCCGCTGTTCGGCGGCGTCACGCGTTGGTTGCGGCGCCAAGCCCGCAAGTGAGCTTGGCGCTGCGCGCGGCGCCAAGGACAGGGCGCTTGGCCCGGCGCGGCGCGATCAGGCCAGATCGAAGCGATCCAGATTCATCACTTTGACCCAGGCCGCGACGAAGTCACGCACGAACTTGGGCTGCGCATCGCTGGCGGCATAGACTTCCGCCACGGCCCGCAGTTGGGCGTTTGAACCGAAGACCAGATCCACCACGGTCGCCGTCCACTTGAGCTCGCGGGTGCTGCGGTCGCGCCCGTCCAGCACGCCCTCGATCGCGGACGCTTGCCAGGTCGTGCCCATGTCCAGCAGGTTCACAAAGAAGTCGTTGCTCAGCGTCTGCGGACGCTTGGTGAACACCCCGTGCTGGGGCTGGCCGACATTCAGTGCACGCAAGCCGCCCACCAGCACCGTCAGTTCGGGCACGCTGAGTTGCAGCAGCTGCGCCTTGTCCACCAGCAGCTCGGCTGCAACCGCCTCCAGTCCCGGGCGGACGTAGTTGCGAAAGCCGTCGGCCACCGGTTCGAGCACGGCAAACGAATCGACGTCGGTCTGCGCTTGCGTGGCATCGGTGCGACCCGGGGCGAACGGCACCGTGACTTCGACGCCGGCCTTGTGCGCCGCGGCCTCGACCGCCGCACAACCGCCCAGCACAATCAGGTCGGCCAGCGAGAGGGTCTTGCCGCTGGCGTTGAAGGCCTGCTGGATGGCTTGCAGCTTGGGCAGCACGGCGGCCAGTTCGACCGGCTGGTTGGCTTGCCAATCCTTTTGTGGCGCCAGCCGCAGGCGCGCCCCGTTGGCCCCGCCGCGCTTGTCGCTGCCGCGAAAGCTTGCCGCCGAGGCCCAGGCCGTGGTGGCCAATTGGGCGATGGACAGGCCGCTGGCCAGCAACTCGGCCTTGAGCGCGGCGATATCCTGCGCATCGACCAGGGGCTGATCCACGGCGGGAACCGGGTCCTGCCAGAGCAGCACTTCTGGCGGCACGAGCGAACCCAGGTAGCGGGCACGCGGACCCAGGTCGCGGTGCGTCAGTTTGAACCAGGCACGGGCGAAGGCGTCGGCGAAGGCCGAAGGATCCTGGTGGAAGCGGCGCGCGATCTGCTCGTAGGCCGGGTCAAAGCGCAGCGCCAGATCGGCCGTGGTCATCATCGGCGCATGGCGCTTCGATGCGTCGTGCGCGTCCGCGATCAGGTGCTGCGGTTGGCAATTCTTTGGCGTCCACTGCTGGGCACCACTGGGGCTCTTGCTCAACTCCCATTCATAGCCGAACATCATGTCGAAATAGCCGTTGTCCCATTGCGTGGGGTTGGGCTTCCAGGCGCCCTCGATGCCGCTGCTGATGGTATCGGCGCCCTTGCCGCTGCCGAAACGGCTGGTCCAGCCCAGGCCCTGCGCTTCGATGCCGGCGGCTTCGGGCTCGGGACCCACCTGCTTGGGGTCGCCCGCGCCGTGGGCCTTGCCGAAGGTGTGGCCGCCGGCAATCAAGGCCACCGTCTCTTCGTCGTTCATGGCCATGCGGGCGAAGGTTTCGCGGATGTCACGGGCCGAGGCCAGCGGATCCGGCTTGCCGTTCGGGCCCTCGGGGTTCACGTAGATCAGGCCCATTTGCACGGCGGCCAGCGGCTGCTCCAGCTCGCGCTCGCCGCTGTAGCGTTGGTCGTCCAGCCAGGCGCGCTCGGCACCCCAGTAAACGTCGTCCTCGGGCTCCCAGATGTCGGTGCGGCCACCGGCAAAACCGAAGGTCTTGAAACCCATCGATTCGAGTGCGACGTTGCCCGCGAGAATCATCAGGTCGGCCCAGGAAATTTGGCGCCCGTACTTCTGCTTGATCGGCCAAAGCAGGCGACGCGCCTTGTCCAGGTTGACGTTGTCGGGCCAGCTGTTGAGCGGCGCAAAGCGCTGATTGCCGCTGCCCGCACCACCCCGGCCGTCGCTGATGCGGTAGCTGCCGGCGCTGTGCCAGGCCATGCGGATCATCAAGCCGCCGTAGTGGCCCCAGTCGGCGGGCCACCAGTCCTGCGAGTCGGTCATCAGCGCCGTCAGGTCGCGGACCACGGCATCCAGGTCCAGGCGGCTGAATTCCTGCGCGTAGTTGAAGCCCTCACCCATGGGGTCGGATTTTTCACTGTGCTGATGCAGCATGCTCAGCCTGAGCTGCTGGGGCCACCAAGTGGCGTTGCTTGGGGCGTCGGCGCGCGCTGCGGGGTTGACGGCGGCGCGCGAGAAAGGGCATTTGGCTTCGTTGGACATGGTTTTCCTGGGGTTGAGTGTCGATGTTGAAACAAGGCTTCGGGGCCTGCTTGCGCCCGGTCGGTGCCGGCGCTGCTTCTTGGAACCTGGCTCGACTGTAGGAGCGATGGCGGCGCTTGGCTATTTGATTGACAACATCAGCCAAATAGTCATTGGCTATTACTTATGCAAACTCGATAGCAATTTACAGCGGCCGAATCAGCAAGGCGACGCCGCCCGATAGGCCGGCGACTGACTTGCGCGGGTGGCGCTGCGTGCGGGCGAAGGTGGATTCGCGACGGGGTACGGCGCCGGCTCGCTTCAGGCCGCGTGGGCCTGGCGCAGGCAGTCCTGAAAGGCCCTCGTGACCCGGGTTGGCTGGGGCGAGCGGCGTTCGATGCTGAAGAAGTCGCAGGCGTAGTGAAACAGCTCGGGCTTGACGGCGCGCATGCGGCCTGCGCGCACGAACGACTCGGCGTAGTGGTCCGGCAGAAAGCCCAAGTATTTGCCCGACAGGATGAGCGTGGCGATGGATTCCTGGTCGTAGCCGGTGGCGCTGCGTGGCAGCCGCTTGTGTTGGCTGATCTCCATATTCGGCGAGTGGTAGCCCAGGCCGGCGAAGGGCTGGGAGCGCAAGGCCTCCCAGGTCAGCTTCTTGTCCAGCGCCTGGAACCACGCATGCTGCGTGCCGCAGTACAGCAGCATGCCCTCGCTGAACAGCTTCTCGTACGCCAAGGTCTTGGAACTGCGGTGGCCCGGAATCACGCCCACCTGGAACTGGCCGTCGATGACACCGCGCTCGATCGCGTTCATGGGCGCGACGTGCAGGTGCAGGCTCACCTCGGGCGCGAGCTGCGAGAACTGCGCGATCGCCGCGCCGATGTGCGCTTGCGGGTTGCTTGCGGTCTTGTCGAACACGGCGATGTGCAGCTCGCCGCCCATGCGGCGGTGGATCTCGTCCACGCTGGCGCGAAACGCGTCCACACCGGCGAGCAGGCGCAAGGTCTCGGCGTAAATCCTCTCGCCCTCGGCGGTCAGCGCAAAACCGGCCCGGCCGCGACGGCACAGCGTGAGGCCCAGGCGCGTCTCCAGGTCCTTGACGTGGCGGCTCACGGTCGAGGTGCCGATGTTGAGGTCGAGCTCGGCCGCGGCCATGCCGCCGCAGTCCACGACGCTTCGGAACACGCGCAGCAAGCGCAGGTCCATGTCGCTCAATTGGCCCAGGGAAGGGCGGGTATTTACTTTCATGAATTGCCAACTAAAGAGTGATAGGACTACATTGGCGAGAGTATCAGAGAGTGCCAGAATCGCCAATCCATTCCCTGACTTCCACGCTAAGGAGAAGCTTCATGAACTTGAACGACACCCAGAACCTGGCCGCTCCCCGCACCGACGCCGCCTGGCTCGACGCGCACTGGATGCCCTACACCGGCAACCGCCAGTTCAAGGCGAACCCGCGCATCATGGTCGCGGCCAAGGGCGCCTACTACACCGACAACCACGGCAAGCAGATCTTCGACGGCCTGTCCGGCCTGTGGTGCAGCGGTCTGGGACACGGGCGCGAGGAGCTCACGCAAGCGGCCATGAAACAGCTCTCCACGCTGGACTATTCGCCCGCCTTCCAGTTCGGCCATCCGCTGTCGTTTGCGCTGGCGAACAAGCTCAAGGAACTCACGCCCGCCGGGCTGGACTACGTGTTCTTCACCGGCAGCGGCTCCGAGTCGGCCGACACCTCGCTGAAGATGGCGCGCGCCTACTGGCGCACCAAGGGCCAGGCCAGCAAGACGCTGCTGATCGGGCGCGAGAAGGGCTACCACGGCGTGAACTTCGGCGGCATCTCGGTGGGCGGCATCGGCGCGAACCGCAAGATGTTCGGTCAGGGCATCGCCGCCGACCACCTGCCACACACGCAACTCGCGAGCAACGCCTTTTCCCGCGGCATGCCGGACAAGGGCGTGGAGCTGGCCGACGATCTGCTGCGCCTGATCACCTTGCACGATGCAAGCAACATCGCGGCCGTGATCGTGGAGCCGTTCTCGGGTTCGGCCGGCGTGGTGATTCCGCCCAAGGGCTACCTGCAGCGCCTGCGCGACATCTGCACCGCGCACAACATCCTGTTGATCTTTGACGAAGTCATCACCGGCTTTGGCCGCGCCGGCGCCTACACCGGGGCCGAGGCCTTTGGCGTCACGCCCGACATCATGAACGTGGCCAAGCAGATCACCAACGGCTCGCAGCCGCTGGGCGCGGTGCTGGTGAAGAAGGAGATCTACGACACCTTCATGGCCGCCGGCGGGCCCGACTACCTGCTGGAGTTCGCCCACGGCTACACCTACTCGGCGCACCCGGTCCCGTGCGCCGTGGGCCTGGCCACGCTGGACCTGCTGGTGCAAGAGAACATGGTGGACAAGGTGAAAGCGCTGGCGCCGTATTTCGAGAACGCGGTGCACAGCCTCAAGGGCGCCAAGCACATCACCGACATCCGCAACTACGGCCTGGCTGCGGGCTTCACCGTGGACGCGCTGCCGGGGGAACCCGCGCGCCGTCCCTACGACATCGCCATGGCCATGCTGGAAAAAGGTTTTTATGTGCGCTATGGTGGCGACACGATCCAGCTCGCGCCGCCCTTCATCTCCACCCCGGCGCAGATCGACAGCCTGATCAACGCGCTGGGCGAAACCTTCAACCAAACTGCCTGAACAACACCATGTCCACACTTCCCATCATTCGACACCTGATCGACGGTCAACTCGTCACCGGCGGCAGCCGCTCGCAGGACGTCTTCAACCCGGCCACCGGCCAGGCCGAAAAGCGCCTGCTGCTGGCCGACAAGCTCACCGTGGAACAAGCCATCGCCTCGGCCCAGGCCGCCTATCCGGCCTGGCGTGCCACGCCGCCGCTCAAGCGCGCCCGTGTCATGAGCAAGCTCAAAGTCCTGCTTGAAGAGAACGCCGACGCCATCTGCGCCCTGGTCACGGCCGAGCACGGCAAGGTGCTGAGCGACGCCCTGGGCGAACTGCAGCGCGGCATCGAGAACGTCGAGTACGCCAGCTACGCGCCCGAACTGCTCAAGGGCGAGCACAGCAAGAACGTCGGCACCGGCGTCGATTCCTGGAGCGAGTTCCAGGCCCTGGGCGTCACGGCCGGCATCACGCCGTTCAACTTCCCGGTGATGGTGCCGCTGTGGATGTGGCCCATGGCCGTGGCCTGCGGCAACACATTCATTCTCAAGCCCTCGGAGCGCGACCCCAGCAGCGCCTTGCTGGTGGCCGAACTGGCGCTGCAGGCCGGCCTGCCGCCCGGCGTGCTCAACGTCGTGAACGGCGACAAGGAGGCGGTGGACACGCTGCTCGCGGACAAGCGCGTGCAGGCCATCAGCTTCGTCGGCTCCACGCCGATCGCCGAGTACATCTATGCCACCGGCTGCGCCAATGGCAAGCGCGTGCAGGCCCTGGGCGGCGCCAAGAACCACGCCGTCGTCATGCCCGACGCCGATGTGGCCAACGCCGTCAGCGCCCTGATGGGCGCGGCCTACGGCTCCTGCGGCGAACGCTGCATGGCGATCCCGCTGGTGGTGGCCGTGGGCGACGCCACCGCCGATGCGGTCGTGGCCGGCCTGAAGGCGGAGATCGCCAAGATGAGGGTCGGACCCGGCACCGACGCCAGCAACGACATGGGTCCGCTGGTGACAAAGCAGCACTTCGAAAAGGTGCTGGGCTTCGTCGATCAGGGTGTGGCCGAGGGCGCGACGCTGGTGGTCGATGGACGTGGTGTCAAGGTGCCCGGCCATGAGGCGGGCTACTTCCTGGGCGCCTGCCTGTTCGACCACGTCAAGGTCGGCATGAAGATCTACCAAGAAGAAATCTTCGGCCCGGTGCTGGGCGTCATGCGCGTGAACACGCTGCAAGAAGCCATGGACATGATCGACGCGCACGAGTACGGCAACGGCACCTGCATCTTCACGCGCGATGGCGAAGCCGCCAGGTATTTCACCGACCACATCCTGGTCGGCATGGTGGGGGTGAACGTGCCCCTGCCGGTGCCCGTGGCCTACCACTCGTTCGGCGGCTGGAAGCGCTCGCTGTTTGGCGACCTCAGCGCCTACGGCCCCGACGCCGTGCGCTTCTACACCAAGCGCAAGACCATCACCCAGCGCTGGCCCTCGGCCGGCGTGCGCGAAGGCTCGGTGTTCAGTTTTCCGAGCACGCGATAGACGACTCAGGGGGATGAGTGGACTGCAGGGCAACGTTTTCCAACATTCCCGCTGCCGTGTACCTGGTTTTCCCTACAACATCCTCTATCGTCACGTGGCCTTCAAACAGCGCTTGGGGCGCAATTTCGCTGGCAGCGTGATGCACAGAGATTGACATCATCAGTCAAAGGGGTTCTTCATGGGCAAGGGGCGGATAGAAGCATTCAGCGACGGCGTGATCGCCATCATCATCACCATCATGGTGCTGGAGATGAAGGTGCCGCACGGCGCCGCGTGGGCCGACATCGCGACTTTGGGGCCAGTGTTTTTGAGCTACGTGCTGAGCTTTCTAAACGTTGGAATTTATTGGAACAACCACCATCACTTACTGCATGCAGCCAAGCGGGTGAACGGCCGAATTTTGTGGGCCAATATGCATTTGCTGTTTTGGCTTTCCTTGATGCCCTTCACGACTGGTTGGATGGGTGAGAACCATTTCGCACCAGCCCCGGTGGCGCTCTACTCTTTTGATTTGCTGATGTGCGCCATCGCGTATTTCGCTTTGCAACAGCAGATTATTTCGCTCCACGGCAATGAGTCACCGCTGGCCAACGCCATCGGCGGAGACAACAAGGGCAAAGCTTCCTTGACCGCGTATCTGATTGCCATTCCGCTCGCGTTTCTGGGATATTCTTGGCTGGCTGGGGCGCTGCTCATCCTGGTAACACTGATGTGGTTTATTCCAGACCGACGAATTGAGAAGGCACTTGACGAGTAGTCGCTCGGCCGCCGACCACCTGAACGCGTTTGAATCTTCGTGTTCCCCGTAGCAGGTTTAGAGTAAGCACCATTCAAAACGTCGGGACCGCTACCCGCACCAAAGAGCCAGCCACTGCCACAGCCCATCGAGTGTCAATGCGAATGTCGGGTCTAGAGAAATCTGTGTTGCCGGACCGCAGCGAAAGCTGTCATAAGATTTGTGGCCGTGGCAGTCTTGTAAAGACACAAAGCCGACAGCCAAGTTTCCAGACAGAAGTCATTCACATCATCTGACTTGGTGCATCAACGTCGCTCATAGGCCGGTTAGATTGCATCTTGTGAGACAGCCTGCGGATTGATGGCCTGACGGAGAGCGTAGCAATCACCACAGCCGTAGAAGGTGCTCGGTAGGAGGTGCCGAACGAGAGCCATGCCAGCGGGACTGAAGGGCAATTCCCAGCCAAGCGCGGGGACTTCGACACCCAAGTGCTGAGCTGCTACCTCGATCAACCGAGCAGAAAAACCACGACATCTCTTCTCCGATGCGACCCAAACACGACCGACCTTGGGACCACGATGCAACAAAGCTTCGTTCTGAAGCAACTCAATCGTGCCATCGACGCGCCACGATAGGCGCCAAAACCTTGTGGCGAACGCTGTAAGGACGAACGCGATTGCCCGTTCCTCTGCGGCGAGCACGTACAGCCGTTGGTCGTCTTCGGTCACCGTCCCGTCGTAGCCTGCGGGATAGCGAGGCATTGACCGCTGAGCGACCATTGCGACGTCCGCTATCTTGTAGCGACTAGACTGGGGAACTGAGCGATCAACAAGACGCACCGAAAACTCCGCGAGTTGGGCGACGGTAGGCGCTACCAATAGGTCGGGAATCAGCGGTCCACAGGCGCATTCATCTTCGGTAGGGAAGGGCATCGCACGCAACCTTACTCGCTAGGCTGCGGACCTTCATCTTGATCTAGGACCGCCTCGTTTAGTGCTTTATTCGAACCACCCCAAGTTAGCACTGGTATGAGGAAGCAGGTAGCTACAAAGCCCCACTCAAATAACACTAGCCCAATCCTAGAATACCAATGCGCTGTATGCGGCTCAGTACCTGTTGTCTCTTGGCCGGAGTCTGTGACGTCGTCGTATGTGGTTGTGTAGTACCCGTCGATGTAGCGGTGACCAATGGCATCGCGGATTCCGTCGTAGTGAAAAAAGCAACCTACTGATATGACAATTGCGGCGGTCAGCAGTGCGTTACGTGTAACTCGGAGAACGAATATTGAAAAATGCGATCGCACATGCTTCTCGCGAAGCTTGAACGCAAAGACAGGCAAGACCACCCAGACTAGGACAAAGAAGTCAAGATGCTTCCAAAACCAATAACCAATGAGGCCTCGGGTGACAAGCCCCAGGACGCACCATCCGATCGCTACAAGCGCGGCGACTACAACCCAATCGGATAGACCTTTCATGTGGTGGCCTAACGTCCGATGCCACCAGCACGCAACACGCGCCGCGAAGCGGCAACCTGAAGTTGCTTGTCCGTGCGCGCCGAGCTATTTTTCTTTTGCACGAAGATCGTCCACCTGCTTCTTGAAATTGGCATCCAGGTAATAAAGCCGTTTATATCCTGCCTGAAGCTCCGGAAGGATTCCAGCTTTGGCTACTTCGCGGCCGGTCGAAATAAAGAGCCTGTAGTACATGAAGGCCACGAACACTATGGCATAGATGACCGGACTCCAGGAATGAAGCGATAGGGCAAAGCCACCACCTATAGCCATCGACCCCACCAGCACTTGCACGAAAGCATTCGAGTGATCAAGCTGCAACGCGACCACCATCGCACCTCGCGCACGGGCCTCAGCATCATCTTCTTGGATCAAACGGTCGGCGACGTCCGAAGGTATGAAGGGAGTTGCTTGGTTCACAGGATCACTGCACACTAACGAACAGCGCTTATCTGCCGGGCTGAGATGCTGAAAGAAACCAAGATACCTCCTCGCGGCTGATAAACCTTGTTGGATTGAACCGCGTGCTCAGGCGGTCACGATAGCTTAGCGCAATTTTCTGCGATTTCACGCAAAATTAGAGAGCAGCTCTAAGTGACCGCTTCCGCTGCGTACTTGACTTCCAAAAGTTATAGGTGAATGACTCCCAACAGCCCGCAGGAGTCCTCTGCCCGCGCTGTTGCCTGTCGTTCAATTTGCTTTTCTTGCGCGCATCTGCGGCCTGCTCACCAAGCTCGCGCTCACGCTGACGCTCCGAGGGTCTGCCCTAGGGTGACGGCGGCGGTCTTGAAGGTACGATGCGGCGGGTCCGAGTTGTCACAGCCTAAGGAGAATTGGCATGCAAGAACGTGAAATGATTGCACTGATCGAAAACGTGCGCAGCGGGGAGTTGCCGCGACGCAGCTTCATCCAGAAGATGGTGGCGCTGGGTCTGACAGCGCCCATGGCCTCGATGATGTTGATGCATTCGGGCATCGCACAGGTCGTGAATGCGCCGGTGTACAAGCCGACCAAGCGCGGCGGCGGCGGCGTGCTGAAGGTCCTTTGGTGGCAGGGTGCGACGCTGCTGCAGCCGCACTTCGCCGCCGGCACCAAGGATCAGGAAGGCTCGCGCATCTTTTACGAACCGCTGGCGGTCTGGGACAACGAGGGCAACCTGGTGCCGATCCTGGCGACCGAAATTCCCACGCGCGCCAACGGTGGCCTGAGCGCCGACGGCAAGTCCGTCACCTGGAAGCTCAAGAAAGGCGTGACCTGGCACGATGGCCAGCCGTTCACGGCCGACGACTGCGTGTTCACCTGGGAGTACGCGCGCGACCCCGCGACCGCTGCCGTGACCTCGGGTATCTACAAGGACGTGAAGGTCGAGAAGATCGATTCGCACACGATCCGCGTGAACTACTCCAAACCCTCGCCGTTCTGGGCCACGGCCTTTGTCGCGGCCGAAGGGATGATCATCCCCAAGCATTTGTTCGCGCCCTACATCGGCGCCAAGTCGCGCGAAGCGCCGGCCAACTTGAAACCGGTCGGCACCGGTCCCTACAAGTTTGTCGATTTCAAGCCGGGCGATATGGTGCGCGGTGAGATCAACACGAACTACCATGTGGCCAACCGCCCGTTCTTCGACAGCATCGAGATGAAAGGCGGCGGAGACGCGGCGTCGGCCGCGCGCGCGGTGCTGCAGACCGGCGAGTACGACTACGCCTGGAACCTGCAGGTGGAAGACGAAGTGCTCAAGCGCATGGAGGCCGGCGGCAAGGGCCGCTCGCAGATCATCCCCAGCGGCGACATCGAGTTCATCCAGCTCAACCCGACCGACCCGGTGGCCGAGGTCGATGGCGAGCGCTCCAGCATCAAGACCCGGCACTTTGCCTTCACCGAGCCGGCTGTGCGCCAGGCCATGGGGCTGCTGGCCGACCGCAAGAGCATTCAGGAGTTCATCTACGGTCGCACCGGCATCGCCACGAGCAACTTCGTGAACAACCCGCCGCGCTTTCGCTCGCCCAACACCAAGTGGGAATTCAACATCGACAAGGCGAACCAATTGCTCGACGGCGCCGGCTGGAAACGCGGTGCCGACGGCATCCGCGAAAAGGGCGGCAAGAAGATGAAGTTCGTGTTCCAGACCTCGGTCAACGGCATCAGGCAGAAGGAACAGGCGGTCATCAAGCAGTCGTGCCAGAAGGCCGGCATTGAGCTGGAGCTCAAATCGGTCACGGCTGCGGTGTTCTTCTCGTCTGACGTGGCGAACCCCGACACCTACGGCAAGCTCTACTGCGATATGCAGATGTACACCACGACCATGACGCAGCCCGACGCCGAGCGTTTCATGGACCAGTACCTGACCCGGGAAATCTCATCCAAGGCGAACAAGTGGCAAGGCCGCAATATCTGCCGCTGGCAGAACGCCGAGTACGACAAGATCTATGCCCAGGGCGAAGCCGAGCTCGACCCCGTGAAGCGCGCCGGGCTGTTCATCCGCCTGAACGACATGGTGGTGAACGACGGCGTCATCATCCCGCTGATCAGCCGACCGCGCGTGCGCGGCAGCGCGCTCAACCTGGTGACCACGCTGTCGGGCTGGGACCTGGATTTTGCGCAGTTGCAGAACTGGTACCGCGAAGCCTGATGCAGCTGCCCTTGTAGGAGGCGGCCGTGGGTCGCTACATCCTTCGGCGCCTGTTGCTGGCGCTGCCCAGCGTACTGGGCATCAGCGTGGTGCTGTTCACCGTGCTGGCGCTGGCGCCCGGGGATCCGTTCGAGGAACTGGCGACGAACCCGAACGTGCCGGCCGAGGTGCGGCAAATGCTGCGCCTCAAGTTCGGGCTGGACGACCCCATCTGGCAGCGCTATTTCCATTGGCTGGCCGCCATGTTGCAGGGCGACTGGGGCTTCTCCTTCATCAGCCGCGTCGATGTGGACCACCTGATCATGCAGCGCATGCCCGTGACCTTGGCGGTGATCGGCGCGTCGCAACTGCTGGCACTCTTGATCGCGCTGCCCGTGGGCATCTATTCCGCCGCCAAGCCCTACTCCTGGTTCGACCGCATCGCCAGCACGCTGGCCTTCGTCGGTTTTTCGCTGCCGACTTTCTTCACCGGGCTGCTGATGATCCTGCTGTTCTCGATCAAGCTCGACTGGCTGCCCTTCGTGTACCGCTCCGACCTCACCGCCACCGGCGCTCAATGGTGGTGGCAGCAGTTGCGCCAGTCCATCATGCCGGTGGCCGTGCTGGGCCTGTTCCAGGGCGCGAGCTGGACGCGCTATGTGCGCTCGGCCATGCTCGACGTGATCCGCATGGACTATGTCACGACGGCGCGCAGCAAGGGCCTCAAGGAGCGCGTCGTCGTCATGAAACATGTGGTGCGCAACGCGCTCATTCCCGTGGTGACGCTGGTGGCCTTGCAGATGCCCGCGATCTTCGGCGGCGCCATCGTCACCGAACAGATCTTTCGCATCCCCGGCATCGGCTCGCTGCTGATCGACGCGATCCTGCGCAACGACACGCCCGTGATCATGGGCGTGACCTTCGTGTTCGCCTGCCTGGTGATCTTTTTCAACCTGATTGCAGATCTGCTCTATGGCTGGCTTGACCCCCGCATCTCCTACCGTTAAGCCTGCGCCTGCTCGGCAGCTCTCGCTGGCGCGCGAGTCTTGGCGGCGTTTTCGCCGCCACAAGATGGCCCTGCTGAGCCTGGCCGTGTTGCTCTGCATGGTGCTGCTGGTCGTGTTGGGGCCGGTGTTGTGGACGCTGGCAATCAACGACATCGATTTCAGCGCGCGCCTGAAGGGCCCGTCGTTGGCGCACCCGCTGGGCACGGACGATCTGGGGCAAGACCTGCTGGCGCGCATGCTCTACGGCGGGCGTATCTCGATGGCGGTGGGACTGGCGGCGATGTCGATGGCGCTGTTTGTGGGCGTCACCATCGGCGCCATCGCCGGCATTTCGCGCGGCCCCGTGGATGCGGCGCTGATGTGGCTGACCGACCTGTTCCTGTCGTTGCCGCAACTGCCGCTGCTGCTGCTGCTGATCTACCTGTTTCGCGAGGGCCTGAAGTCGCTGTTCGGGCCCGAGGTCGGTGTGTTCATCCTGATCGTGCTGGTGATCGGTGGCTTTCGCTGGATGCCGGTGGCGCGCCTGGTGCGCGCGCAGTTCTTCTCGCTGCGCGAAAAAGAGTACGTCGAGGCCGCGCGCGCCCTGGGCGCCTCGACCACGCGCGTGGTGCTGCGCCACATCCTGCCCAACACGCTGGGACCGGTGATCGTCGCGGGCACCATCGACGTGGCCGCGGCCATCATCGCCGAGTCCACGCTGTCGTTCCTGGGGCTGGGCTTTCCGCCCGACATTCCGACCTGGGGTCGCATCCTGTTCGACAGCAAGGACTACCTGGACATTGCGCCGCACTGGGCCCTGTTCCCCGGCAGCGCGATCTTCCTGGCGGTGCTGACCATCAATTTCATTGGCGACGGGCTGCGCGACGCGCTCGATCCGCGCAAGGTGATGTGAGCATGAGCGCCCATCCGCAACGCCTGCTCGACATCCGCGGCCTGAAGACGCACTTCAAGACCGACGAGGGCTGGCTGCACGCCGTGGACGGCGTGGACATCGGCATCGACCGGGGTGAAACCGTGTGCCTGGTGGGTGAGTCGGGTTGCGGCAAATCGGTGACGGCGATGTCGGTGCTCAAGCTCATCGCCATGCCGCCGGGGCGCATCGTCGCGGGTCAGATCCTGTGGCAGGGTCGCGACATCGTTCCCATGAACGATGACGAGATCAGGCGCATCCGCATGAAGGAAATCGCCATCGTGTTCCAGGAGCCGATGACCTCGCTCAATCCCGTGTACACCGTGGGAGAGCAGATCGCCGAAGGGCTGATGCTGCACGAGGCCTTGAGCCCCAAGGACGCGATCGAGCGCGCGGTGGAAATGCTCAAGCTGGTACGCATCCCCACGCCCGAGCGCCGCGTTCACGACTACCCGCACCAGTTCTCGGGCGGCATGCGCCAGCGCGTGATGATCGCGATGGCGCTGTCGTGCAAGCCGCAGTTGCTGATCGCCGATGAGCCCACAACCGCGCTCGACGTGACGATACAGGCGCAGATCCTGGACCTGCTGGCCGAGCTGAAAGCGGAACTCGGCATGGCGATCCTGCTGATCACGCATGCCATGGGCGTGGTGGCTGAAGTGGCCCAGCGCGTGGTCGTGATGTACGCCGGCCAGGTGATCGAGGAGGCGAACGTGGACGAACTGTTCGCCCATCCCCTGCACCCGTACACGCAAGGCCTGATCCGCTCGATTCCGCGCATCGATCTGGTGGCCACGCACAAGCAGCGGCTGCAAACCATCCCGGGCAGCGTCCCCAAGCTGATCGCACCCGCACCGGGCTGCCGCTTCGCCGCGCGCTGTGCCCAGGCCAGGCCCGATTGCGCGCAGTCCACGCCGGCCCTGCGCGAACTGGCACCCGGGCACAAGGTCGCCTGTTTTCTTGCCGGAGGGATGCCATGACCGAGCCGCTGCTGCGCGTGAAGAATCTGGTCAAGCAGTTCCCGATCACGGGTGGAATGCTGGGTCGCGTCGTGGACAAGGTGCACGCGGTTGACGGCGTGAGCTTCGAGATCAAGGCCGGCGAGACGCTGGGCGTCGTGGGCGAGTCGGGCTGTGGCAAGAGCACGACCGGGCGCTGCATCCTGCGCCTGATCGAACCGAGCTCGGGCGAGGTCTGGTTCGAAGGCAAGAACGTCACCGCCATGGGCAAGCAGGAACTGCGTGCCATGTCGCGCGACATGCAGATCATTTTCCAGGACCCCTACGCCTCGCTGAACCCGCGCATGAGCGCAGGCGCCATCGTGGGCGAGGCGCTGACGATCCACAAGCTGACCCGCAGCGCCGGCGAATACCAGGACCGCATCGTCGAACTGCTGGAGACCGTGGGGCTGAACGCCGACCACATGCAGCGTTACCCGCACGAATTCTCCGGCGGCCAGCGCCAGCGCATCGGCATTGCGCGCGCCCTCGCGGTGAACCCCAAGCTCATCGTCTGCGACGAGGCCGTGTCGGCGCTGGACGTGTCGATCCAGGCGCAGGTGATCAACCTGCTGGAAGACCTGCAGTCCCAGTTCAACCTGACCTATCTGTTCATCGCACACGACCTGGCCGTGGTCGAGCACATCAGCGACCGGGTGGCCGTGATGTACCTGGGGCGCATCGTGGAGCTTGCCAGCGCGCGCGACCTGTATTCGAATCCGCTGCACCCCTACACCCAGGCACTGCTGTCGGCGATTCCGGTGCCGGACCCGCGCTTCAAGCGCCAACGCATCGCGCTCCAGGGCGATGTGCCGAGCCCGATCCATCCACCCTCGGGCTGCCACTTCCACCCGCGTTGCCCGGCGGCGCAATTCCCGCTGTGCAGCACCGAGGCGCCGCAACTCAAACCCAGCGCCGATGGCCATTGGGCGGCCTGCCACTTATGCGCCTGACCGGAGCCGCCATGAACACTGCCCGCATCTTCAAGATCCATGCACCCGCAGGCGCCAGCAGCGCGCTGGTGTTCGACTCGCCGCACTCGGGGCAAGACTATCCCGACGACTTCGGCTCGGTGCTGAGCCAGACGCAACTGCGCAGCACCGAGGACTGTTTCGTGCACGAGCTCTACGCCGGCGCACCGGAGCACGGTGCCCACCTGCTGGAGGCGCTGTTTCCCCGCAGCTACATCGACCCGAACCGGTCTGCGGGCGACATCGACCTGGAACTGCTCGATGGCCCCTGGCCGCACCACTACGAACCCAGCGGCAAAGCCAGGCTGGGCAAGGCCCTGGTGTGGCGCAATCTGGATGACGCCACGCCGATCTACGCGGGCAAGCTCAGCGTGGCAACGGTGCTGCATCGCATCACGCACTACCTGACGCCCTACCAGTCGGCGCTCAAGGCGCTGCTGGACCAGGCGCATGCCGCACACGGCGTCGTCTATCACGTCAACTGCCATTCCATGGACCCGGTGGGCAACGTGATGGCCGAGGGTGGGGCGGGCGCTGTTCGTGCCGACGTGGTGCTCGGAGACCGCGACGGCACGACTTGCGCGGGCGCCTTCACGCAGGCGGTTGCCGCCTTCTTCGATGCACGCGGCTACTCGGTGGCGATCAACAAGCCCTACAAGGGCGTCGAGCTGGTGCGCATGTTCTCGGCGCCGCACGCGGGTCGGCACAGTTTGCAGATCGAACTCAACAAGAGCCTTTATTTGCGCGCGGGAACGCTGGAGCGCAGTGGGGGTTTTGAGCGGCTCAAGGCGGACTTGGATGGGCTCGCGCGCGAACTGGTTCGGTACGCGACAGCCCCCGCGCAGCAAGCGCACAACGGAGCGCTGCCGCCACCGCTTTGAAGCGGCGCAACGGGGTCGCAAGATCGGCAAGACCGTGCCGGCGCGACGTTCGGCGCTCGCGGCCCAGGCATGGGGCGCCGCCTTGCAAAGTCATCCCGGAGTTTGCTCTAGGCCCAGGCGCGGAAGATAGCGTGGCGCCTGGCGCGCGCGGGTCAGCTGTTCGAACGCGTAGGCCAGCCCCAGCAGTTTTCTTTCACTCCAGGCTTCGGCAAAAAAGCTCAGGCCCAACGGCAGTCCCTGCACATCGCCCGCCGGGATGCTGATGCTCGGCGTTCCGGCAGCGGCGGCCGGCGAACTGCTGGCGCCCAGGCTGCGCTCAGCCCGCCGCAGATCACTGACCCCGGCGGGGCCGCAGGTGGGCGCAAGCAGCGCGTCAAGCCGGTGCTCACGCAGCACCGCTGCGATGCCCTGGGTGCGCGCGATGCGCCGCAGGGTGGCCAGCGCCTCAAGGTAATCGCTGTCGCTCAACGGCCCCTTGGCCTGCGACATCAGAAAGAGGTCCTGACTGAACCAGGGCATCTCGAGCGCCGCGTGCTCCTGGTTGAAGGCGATGATGTCGGCCAGGCTTCGTACTCGCGCGCCCGGCCCGAGCGCGTGCAAATAGGCGTTCATGCCGGCTTTCATTTCATACAGCAGCACGGTCCGCTTGGCGGCGCCCATGGCAGCGAGTTGCGGCAAGGCGACGGGGTCGATCAGCACCGCGCCGGCCTGGCTCAAGGCCGCCAGCGCCTGCCCGTAAACCGGCTCTGCGTCTTCGTGAAAGCCGAAGAATTGACGCGCCACCCCCAGGCGCGCACCGCGCAGCGCCTGCGGGTCGAGCGCGCCGGCGTAGTCGCCCAAAGCCGACTCCGCGCTCTCAGGCATCGCCCCATCCATCGGATCACGGCCCGTCATGGCGCCCAGCAGCAAGGCGCAGTCGCGCACATTGCGCGCCATGGGACCGGGTGTATCCAGGCTGTGCGACAGCGGGATCACGCCGCAGCGGCTGACGAGGCCCACCGTGGGCTTGAGTCCGACGATGCCGCAGACCGATGCCGGACTCAGAATCGAGCCGTCGGTCTCGGTTCCCACGGCCGCGGCGCAGAGCGAGGCGGCCACTGCCACGGCGCAGCCTGAGCTCGAGCCCGAAGCGCTGCGGTCCAGCACGTAGGGGTTGCGCGTGAGTCCGCCGCGCGCACTCCAACCGCTGCGGCTTTGCAGACTGCGCCCGTTGCTCCACTCGCTCATATTGGCCTTGCCCAGAAGCACCGCGCCTGCGGCGCGCAAGCGCTGCACGACGAAGGCGTCCCGCGCTACCCGCGAGCCCAGCAGCGCCAGCGAACCCGCCGTGGTTTGCATGCGGTCGAGCGTGGCGATGTTGTCCTTGAGCAGCACCGGGATGCCGTGCAGCGGTCCGCGTGCACCGCGCTGGCGGCGCTCGGCGTCCAGGTCCTGTGCGATCTGCTCGGCGTCGGGGTTGAGTTCGAGCACGCTGCGCAACGCCGGTCCGCAGCGGTCCAGCGTCTGTATGCGCTGCCGGTACTGCGTCACCAAGTTCAGCGCATCGGTGCGGCCCGCCGCCAGCTCGTGCTGCAGTTCCCAGAGGGCGCGCTCCTCGACGTTCAACTGCCGCCCTCGAGCGCTGCCGCTGCCGCTGCCTCGAGCAGGCGCAGGTGGCGCGGGTCCGGTTCGGACTGGTTGAAGCTGCCGCAAATCGAAATGTCACGCTCCATCGAATGCAGCATGAAGCTGTTCCAATGCCCCAGGTGGCCCCAGAACAAATGGTCGGCGACGACAAAGGCCGACAGGCCGCAAGCGGTGCGCGTCTTGCGCGTGCCGCTGCCCGGCGCGGCGTCCGTTCCCTCCATCATGTGCAGCAGCGTGTCGATGTGGCGGAACACGCCGCCGCTGAGCAGACCGGTGATGAAACGATCCAGGTCCGCGGCGGTCGATACCAGGCCACCGCCGCCAAAGGTGTCAAACGATGGATTGAACCCGGCGGTGTCGATGGCCCCCGCAAAGGCATGCGATAGCGACGAACAGCGCGCCGCTTCGCGGCCTTCCAGCCAGGTGTCGGCCAGGCCCAGGGGTTCGAGCAGGCGCTCGCGGTAGGCCTGTGCCAGCGGCAGTCCCAGCACCTTTTCGATCACCATGGCCAGCAAGACGTAGCCGGTGTCGCTGTAATTCATCCCCTGCCCCGGCGCAAAGTCGGGCGCTCCGGCCTGCACGGCTTGGTCCAGCAGGTCCAACGGCGTCCACGAGCGCAAGGGGTCAAGCGCCACATGTGCCCTGAACTGGGAACAAGTCGCGTAGTCAAACAGGCCGCTACGATGCTGCAGCAATTGCTCGAGCGTGATCTGCGCGCCCCGGCATTGCCCGTCGCGCACGTGAATGCGGTCGGTCAGCCCGGGCGGCAAGTGCGCTGCCAGGCGGTCGCCCAGCGCCAGCTGGCCCTGCTCGCACAGCAGCAGCACCAGTGCCGCGGTGAAGGTCTTGGTGACGCTGGCGGTGCGAAAGGCACGGCTGCCGGGGGCCGCTGCCGCGCGGTTTGTGCCTTCCCAGCTGCTGGCGGCGCGGCGAATGCGCAGCAGCGACTCGTTCGGCAGCGCGCGCAGCAGCGCCGTCAACGCGGCCTGTTGGCTTGAAGAAATGGGGCTGGCTGCTCGCATGGGCCTGTCGCTTCCTGTTCCGCCGTCGATTTGGGGCAAGCCCTCAGTGTAGCCAGAGGACTGCCGTGCAGCGGATTTTGATTGTACTTGAATTCAAATTCAATTTGCGCTAGACTGACCACCGACGCTCACCAGGAGATCCAAGCGATGACCCAAGTACTGCAAGACCTCAAGCCCGGAACCCGATTGGGCGTGACGCCCTGGTTCGAACTGAAACAACCGATGTTCGACCAGTTCGAGTCGCTCACCCTGAGCCACGACAAGTTGCACACCGATGCCGATTGGGTCGCGCAGAACACGCACTTCAAGTCCATCATCGCGCCGGGCTTTTTTGTCGCGGCGCTGCTGCCCTACTTTCATACCCAGGTCACAGCCGACCTGACGGGTTACTACCCGCTGAACTACGGCTTCGACAAGATCCGCTGGGTCGAGCCCGTGCCGGTGAATTCGCGCATCCGTGCCGAGTTCATTGTCATGGACGTGACGCCCAGGGCGGATGGCGGATCGCTGTTCAAGACCCAGGTCACCGTGGAGATCGAAGGCAATCCGCGCCCCGGCATGGTGGCCGAGTGGCTGGGCGTGGTGATGCCCAAGACCCAACGCTAAAGGAGCGCACCGTGAGCGACTTGCATGAGCGCCGCACGGCGATGCTCGACTACCTGCGGGAACACGCCCGAGCCCATCCGCAGCGCGAAGCCGCCGTCGAAGGCAGCGTGCGCCTGAGCTACGCCGAGTTGGCGCAGCAGGTCGAGCGCGTCGCGCAGTTGCTGAGCGCCAAGGGCCTGGGCGCAGGCCAGGTCCTGGCCTACATCGGGCCGCCAGGCTTGCAGTATTACGTCAGCCTGCTGGCGGCCTTTCACTGTGGCGCCACCTGGGTCGGGCTCAATCCCAAATACCGCTCGGACGAACTGGCCTACGTCATAGGCCACGCGCGCCCCGCCATGCTCCTCGTCGCCAGCACGACCGACGCCCGCAGCCGCAGCGAGCTGGCGCTGGCCCTGGACAAGAGCGGCGTCAACCTGAGCCTGGTGGCGGCCCAAGACGGCCCCGCCGGTCTCACCGACGCGATCGCCCAAGCCCAAGCGCTAGCGCCCGAGCGCCTTTCGCCACAAGACGACCTGATCGCGCTCAGCGCGGCCGTGCTGGTGTACACCTCGGGCTCCACCGGACGGCCCAAGGGCGCCTGTCTGAGCGCGTCCAACCTCGTGGAAAACGCCTGGTGGCTGGCGCGGCGCCTGGGCTTCGAAGCCGGGCGCTTCCTCATCAACCTGCCGGTGAATCACGCGGGCTGCATCTCCGACACCACGCTCGTGGCCTTGCTCAACGGCGACTGCCTGGTCTTCATGGCCGAATTTGACGCGCTGCAGGCCGGGCAACTGGTGCGCGACGAGGCCATCTCCACCCTGGGCCAGGTGCCCACGCAGTACCAGATGATGCACGCCGCCGGCGTGCTCACGCCCGCCTTCTTGGCCTCGATCCGGCACCTGGGCTGGGGCGGCTCGGCCATGCCCGAGAGCCTGATCCAGCACCTCGCAGGCTTCATCCCGGACCTGTTCAACAGCTACGGCCTGACCGAATCATCCGGAACCATCAGCGTCACGGCGCCCGGCGCCAGCATCGAGCAACTCGCCGCAAGTGTTGGCGTGCCGGTGTTCGAGGGCGCGGTGCGCATCGTTGACGCCCAGGGGCAGCCTGTGGCGCCAGGGGAGTCGGGCGAAGTGCAACTGCACGGGCGCCATGTCTTCCCGGGCTACCTGAGAAACCCGCAAGCCACGCAACTGGCGTTCGCGTCCGATGGCTGGCTGCGAACCGGGGACACGGGAACGTGGTGCGCCGACGGCAGTCTGCGTCTGGCCGGGCGCCTGACCGAGATGTACAAGTCCGGCGGCTACAACATCTACCCGCGCGAGATCGAAGCGGTGCTGGAATCGCACCCCGGTGTGGCGATGGCCGCCGTCATCGGCGTGCCCGACCCGCTGTGGGGCGAGGTGGGTCATGCCTTTGTGCTTGCCAACGCCCAAGAGGTGTCCGCCGAGGACCTGGTGGCGCTGTGCCGCGAGCGCCTGGCGGCCTACAAGGTGCCAAAGAAGATCGATCTGCGCAGCGACTTGCCGCTGCTGCCCATCGGCAAGGTGGACAAAAAGCAACTGCGCAACTTGGTCGCGTAGGCGCGCACCATGACATCAGCCAACACCCCGGTCCAGCACGAATCCAGCCTAGACGACAAGTACCTGCAGGCCGAGGGCAGCGTCTTCATGACCGGCCATCAGGCGCTGGTGCGGCTTGCGCTGCAGCAGCGCCGGCGCGACCTGGCGGCCGGCAAAAACACGGCCGGCTACATCTCGGGTTACCGCGGCTCGCCCATGGGACGCTACGACCTGGAACTGTGGCGCGTCGATGCCCTGCTCAAGCAACACCACGTTGTCTTTCGTCCCGGCGTGAACGAGGAACTGGCCGCCACGGCGGTCTGGGGCTCGCAATACGTCGGCACCCAGGCCCGGGCGCGCTACGACGGCGTGTTCGGCATCTGGTACGGCAAGGGTCCGGGCGTGGACCGCTCCGTGGACGCGCTGAAACACGCCAACTACGCCGGCAGCTCCGCCTGGGGTGGCGTGCTGGCCATTGGCGGCGACGACCATGGCTGCAAATCGTCCACGATCCCGAATTTTTCCGACCCGTCGTTCGTCGCCTGCGGCATGCCGCTGCTCTATCCGGCCGACACGCAGGAGCTGCTGGACTTCGGCCTGCACGGCATCGCCATGAGCCGCCACTGCGGCTGCTGGGTGGGCATGAAAGTCGTCACCGACGTGGTCGAAGGCGCGGGCAGCGTGCGCGTGGGTCTGGCGCTGCCGGCCATCGTCGTGCCGCAAATCCAGCCCCCCTTGGGCGGCCTGCACGCGCGTGCGTTGGAGCACGGCGCGGTGCAGGAAGCGCGCCTGTACCAGCACAAGCTGCCGGCGGCGCTGGCGTATTGCCGCGCGAATGAACTCAACCGCATCGAGGACGACCGCTCGACGGCGCGCATCGGCATCCTGGCCGCCGGCAAGGCCTGGCAGGACGTGCGCCAGGCCTTGCAGTTGCTGGGCATCGACGCCGCCCGGGCCCGCGCCCTGGGTCTGCGCCTGGCCAAGGTCGGCATGATCTGGCCGCTCGACCCGCAATTCGTCGAGCGCGTGGCGCACGGTCTGGAACTGCTGCTGGTGGTGGAGGAGAAGCGCCCGCTACTGGAAGAGCAATTGAAGTCGGCGCTGTACGACGCCACCGGCTCGCGCCCGACCATCGTCGGCAAGCGCGACGCCGCCAACGCTTGGTCGCAGGGCGCCGACACGCAGCGCCTGTCCATGAGCGGCGAGTTGGCGCCGCCGCAGATCGCGCAACTCATCGCCGCAGCACTCGCCCCCACGCACCCGGAATTCGCCCTGGCGTGCCACCGGCCTGCAGCGGCGCCGGGACTGCCAGGCCCGGTGCGCATGCCGGGCTTTTGCTCGGGCTGTCCGCACAACCGCTCCACACGCGTTCCCGACGGCAGCCGCGCCCTGGCGGGAATCGGCTGCCACACCATGGCCGTGCTGGTCGATCCGGTGCGCACGAACTCGATTTCGCAAATGGGCGGCGAGGGCGCGATGTGGCTGGGGCAGCAGCCCTTCACCGACGAGCCGCATGTGTTCGCCAACATGGGCGACGGCACCTTCTTTCACTCCGGCTTTCTGGCGATCCGCCAGGCCGTGGCAGCCGGCGTTCCGATGAGCTACAAGCTGCTGGTGAATGGCTTTGTCGCCATGACCGGGGGCCAGCCGATCGAAGGCAATCTGAGCGTGCTGCAGACCGTGCAGTTGCTGCTGGCCGAGGGCGTGCAGCGGATCGTCGTGGTCACGGACGACGTCGCCAACTACCCCGCGGGCGCACTGCCGGCCAGCGTGCCGGTGCGGGCGCGCGCCGAGCTCGACGCGGTGCAGCGCGAGTGCCGCGAATTCGCCGGCGTCTCGGTCATCGTTTACCAGCAGCCCTGCGCCACCGAGCGCCGACGCATGCGCAAGCGCGGCACAGCCCCGGATCCAGCCAAGCGCAGTTTTATCAACGCGGCGGTGTGCGAGGGCTGCGGTGACTGCAGCCAGGTCTCGGGCTGCATGTCGATCGAGCCGCTGGCCACCGAGTTCGGCCGCAAGCGCCGCATCAACCAGGCCTCGTGCAACAAGGACTACTCCTGCGTCGAGGGCTTTTGCCCGAGCTTTGTCACCGTGCATGGCGCTCGCTTGCGCCAGCCGCCCGCGCTCAAGCGGTCCCTGCCGCCGCTGCGCGATCCGCTGCTGCCGAGCACCGTGGGCGGCTACGCCGTGCTGATCACCGGCATCGGCGGCACCGGTGTGGTCACCATGGGTCAGATCCTGGGCGTGGCCGCGCACCTCGACGGCCTGCATGCGTCGGTGCTGGACGTGACCGGCTTGGCGCAAAAATATGGCGCCGTGTTGTCGCATGTGGTGCTCGCCTCCAGCGCGCAGGACCTGCACGCCACGCGCATCGCCGCCGGTGCCGCCCACGCCCTGATCGGCTGCGACCTGGTGGTGAGCGCGGGCGACGAAGTCCTGGCCAAACTGCGCGCCGGTGTGAGCCGCGCGGTGGTCAACACCGACCTAGTCCCGACCGTGGACTTCACGCGCAACCCCGACTGGGCACTGGACCCGCAGGCGCTGCTGGCGCGCCTGTCGGCGGTGCTGGCACAAGCCTGCACGCCGATCGACGCGACCCGGATCTGCACCGCGCTGCTGGGCGACCCGCTGCTGTCCAACCTATTCCTGCTGGGCTTCGCCTGGCAGGCCGGCCTGCTGCCGCTGTCACTGGGTGCGCTGCAGCGCGCCATTGAACTCAATGGCGTACAGGTTCCGGCCAACCTGCAAAGCTTTGCCTGGGGCCGCGCGGCGCAGTGCGACCCGCAGGCCGTGGCGCAGGCGCTTCAAGCCAGCGACGACGCGCCCCCGCTCAGCGTCCAGGCACAGGATCTGGCCAGCCTGGTGGCGCGCCGCTGCGCCTTTTTGACGCAGTACCAGAACGCGGCACTGGCGACGCGCTACCAGCAACTGGTGCAGCGCGTGGCCCAGGCGCAAGCCGAAAAAGGCTGCGACGAGACCCTCGCCCGGGCGGTGGCCGAGAGCTATTTCAAGCTGCTGGCCGCCAAGGACGCCTTCGAAGTGGCCCGCCTGTACAGCGCGCCGCAATTCCACGCCGATCTGCAGCGCCAGTTCGAGGGCGACTACAGGCTGCACTTTCACCTGGGTCTGTGGCCTTTTGCGCGGCGCGACGCCGCGGGCCAGGTACGCAAGGCCGAGGTCGGACCGTGGCTGCTGCCGGTGTTTCGCCTGCTCGCGGGCCTGCGCGGCTGGCGCAACACCTGGGCCGATCCGCTGCGCCACACGGCCGAGCGCGTGCTCGAGCGCGGCCTGCTGGCGCAATTTGAATCCGACGTGGCGCGCCTGATCGACGGCCTGAGCGCCCAGCGCCAGGCCACGGCCCTGGCGTTGGCGGCGCTGCCGCAGACCGTGCGCGGCTTTGGCCATGTGAAACAGGTGAACGCGGACAAGGCAGCGCTGGCGCGCACGGCGCTGTGGCTGCAGTGGGAGCAGGCTGGCGCTGTGATCTATGACCGACAAGACACCCAAACTGCTGGTTGATGCGCTGGGCGCGATCGAATCGGCGTGGGAGTTCGTTGGCGGATCGGGGCTGGGCAGCCTGATCGCAAGGGGGCTGGATCAAGCGCGAGCATCGTCTCTTCGATAAGAAGATCTTCTCGTTCAGCAATCGAAACGCCGGGTGCGCTCACTGTGCGCCGCCTGTTGATTTCCAGATCCTGCGTCAGCTTTGAAGACGAGTCCACTTCGGCAGGGCAGCGAAAGCAGCCGTACAGTGCTACTTTCCAATTTGATAGGATACTGTGCTACCAAACATTTTCGTTATGTTGCACGGAGAGTTCGATGAAACACTTAGCACTGATGCTGGCCACCGCTTCACTTTTAGCAGCATGTGCGGCACCATCGAGGCGACCCTCCGATGAGGGGCCGCACGACGCGCGCGTATTTACTGGCCGCATTGATTCGGTAGCTGGTGCAGCGGCAATTAGGACGGGGTCGGGTGCTTACCGTCCTGGAATGGGTGGGGCATTGGGAGGGGCTGTAGCGGGGATATTGCAATCCATCCCGGTTCAGGATGAACACTTCACTTATTCGGTCATGACAAACGAGGGGGTCATAAAGCCGGCACCCACGGCCGACAAGTTCAATGTAGGTGACTGCGTAGACGCGTTCGTGTCAAAGAACAAAACCGGTGAGGCCTACTGGCTCTTTGGGGAAATCTCTCTTCGCCCTTCAAAGGACTGTAAAGGTGCGGCATAAAAGGTCCTGCGACGCGGACGCCCAAGGGTGTCGGGTTTTCCACTTCGACTATTGAAGACCCAATGCACGAGCTCGCCAACCCAACGTTGACTGAACCGTTAACGTCGAACAGGATGAACGTGTGGTTGGAGAAAATTGAGGCAGACCGCTAGGCAGCGAAAGCGGTCCTCCAGCTTGGGCGCCCAGTTTGCTACGGTGGTGAA
>CAIMSP010000027.1 GCA_903844215.1 uncultured beta proteobacterium
AAGCCCTGCGGGCAGTTGTGAGCCTGCGCTGACACTTCGTGGTAGCTACGGCAGCACAAGCCCTGCGGGCAGTTGTGAGCCTGCGCTGACACTTCGTGGTAGCTACGGCATCACAAGCCCTGCGGGCCGTTGCGCACTTGCATCGCCAGGCACAAATCGGCCCAGGCCTTGGCCTTGTCACCCAGGGCGCGCAGCAAATAGGCCGGGTGATAGGTCACCACCACCGGAATGCCGTGGTAGCGATGCACTTGCCCGCGCAGCTTGCCCAGCGGCAGGCTGTGCACCTCGGCCACCTCGTCCTGCAGCAAGGCTTGGGCGGCAAAACGACCCATGGCCAGGATGATCTTGGGCTGCAGCAGCTCGATCTGGCGCTGCAGGTAGGGCCGGCATTGCGCCACTTCTTCGCCCTCGGGCTTGCGGTTGCTGGGCGGGTGGCACTTGAGCACGTTGGCGATGAAGCAGCCCTGCGCCGCCCGTGCGTCCCCGGTGGCCGATGCGCCCCGGCGGTCCAGGCCCATGGCCCTGAGCATGTTGTCCAGCAACTGTCCGGCCGGGCCAACGAAGGGCTCGCCGCGCAGGTCTTCCTGTTCGCCCGGGGCCTCGCCCACGATCAGCCAGTCGGCAGCGGGCGGCTGATCCGCACCCGGCGCAGGCAAGCCGCCGATGCCGAAAACGGTGTGGCGGCGACCCTGGCAAAGAGCGCAGGCGCGGCAGCCCGCAACGGCCTGCTGCAAGCCAGGCCAGTCCATCGATTCCACCCCGGCCCCGCGCGGCTGCAACTCCAGCGCGGCGCCGTCGGGCGTGGATGCGGCGCGCGGCGCAACGGCGGCGCGCTCAAGCAGCGCAGGCGCGACGCTTTCAGCGGCTGCCGTCAGCGCCGGCTGCAGCCTTGACGCCGGCTGCGGCACAGGCGACCAGACTTGCACGCCCATCTCTTGCAGCATGGCGCGTTGGCGCGAATCAAGGTTCAGGCTCATAAGTCGGCCATCATAGTTTCAGGCTCATCACGACCGCGTCCTCGCGCTGGCCCTGGCCCGAGGGGTAATAGCCCTTGCGCAGGCCCACGCGCCTCAGGCCAAACGCCTCGTACACCTGCAAGGCGCGGGCATTGCTGACACGCGCTTCCAGCCAAAGCCACTGCGCGCCCTGAGCGCGCGCCCAGATGGCGAGCGCGTCCAGCAGCATCCGGGCCCAGCCCTGGCGCTGGTGGACCAGCGCCACCGTGATGTTGAGCAGGTGCACTTCGTCCACCCCCTGCATCGCGACAAAATAGCCCAGGATGTCGTCGGCGCTGCACAGCAACTGCGCCTGGTAGCCGGCGACCAGCGTGTCGGCAAAATGGCGCCGCGTCCAGGGATGGGCGTGCGCTTGCTGCTCCAGCCGCTCGACCTCGTCCAGCCGCGCTTCGGTGAGCGGCTGGAACTGGAGCGAGTCATGGTGGCGCGCGAGATGCATGGTGGGTCTTCGCTTCAGCCAGCAGCAGCGGCGGCAGACTTCAGCGCAGCGCGCTCCTGCGTGGTCTGGGCGACCTTGTCGCGGATGTAGCGGGGCAGGGCCTGTTCGGCGACAAGCGCCTTGCCGGCCGCGAGCAGTTCGGGCGCCAGGCGCAGCATGGCCGCGGCGCTGGGCAGGGCGTGGATCACCGCGCAAGCCGAGCCATCGGGCAGCGCCAGCCGCGCGCCATAGGCCGCAGCCACATTGCCCGCCAGGACCCAGCCCGGCTGCAGTGCCAGTTGTTCCGGACGAAGCAGTTCAAAGTCGCCATGCAGGGTCCAGGCCCCGGCATGGAATTCATAGCGCGCCGCATAGATTTCATCCATGCGCGCGTCCAGCGCGGCCAGGACTTGAAAGCGCTGCGCCGGGTCGGTGCGCGACTGGCGCGCCTGCTCGGCCAGCGCCAGCAGCGTGTCCACCGGCAACAGCCGGACGTTGGCCCCGAACCCCAGCCCTTGCGCGACAGAGCAGGCCGTGCGCAAGCCGGTGAACGAACCCGGACCAGCACCAAAGGCGATCGCATCGAGCTCCTCCAGGCGCAGTCCGGCCTGGTCGAGCAGCGCCATGATGGCCGGGATGAGTGTGCTGGACGCCTGTGCCCCACCGGCGCCGCTGTGCTCCCAGACGCTGGGCGCGCCATCGGCGCCGTCACGGCAGACGGCCACGGACAGGGTTTCGGTGCTGGTATCGAAGGCGAGAAGTTTCATACAGGGGGTCGATTATCCCGTGCCCGGATAATCCTGCCATGTCCGTGCTGCAACGCCTCCTGTTCTGTGCGCTTTTGAGCGCGAGCCAGGCCCTGTGGGCCCAGGCTTTGCCGAGCGAGGTGGAGCTCGCGCTGGCGCGCGCCAAGCTGCCGCGCGACGCCCTCAGCGTGCTGGTGACGGACGCGCAAGGGGAGCGCCCGCCGCGCCTGAGCCACCGGGCCAAGGAAGCAGCAAACGCGGCCTCGGTGATGAAACTGCTGACCACCTACGCGGCGCTGGATCTGCTGGGCCCCGGCTTCAGCTGGAGCACCCCGGTGTTCGTGGACGGAATGGTGCAGGACGGCACGCTGCGCGGCAACCTCGTCATCCAGGGGCAGGGCGACCCCAAACTGGTGGTCGAGCGGCTGTGGCTGCTGTTGCGCCGCGTGCAGGGGCTGGGCATCAAGCACATCAGCGGCGATATCGTGCTGGACCGCAGCGCCTTCGACACCGCGCCGCAGGACCCAGGCGATTTCGACGGCGAGCCGCTGCGCCCCTACAACGCCGCGCCCGACGCCCTGCTGCTGAACTACAAGTCGGTCGTGATGAGCTTTGTTCCCGACGCCGCCCACCGGCTGGCGCGCGTGCAGTTTGAGCCGCCGCTGGCGGGCGTGCAGATGCAGGCCACGGTGGCGCTGGCCGCAGGCGCGTGCAACGACTATCGGGCCGCGCTCAAAGCCGATTTTTCGGACCCGACGCGCCTTCGCTTTGCCGGCCACTATCCCTTGGACTGCGGCGAAAAGACCTGGCCCATCGCCTATGCCGACCCGGCCAGCTATGGCGCGCGCGCGGTGCTGGGCATGTGGCAGGAAATGGGCGGCAAGCTCGGCGGCAAGGTGCGCGAAGGCCCGGCGCCGGCGGGCCTGAAGCCGGCCTTCGAACTGAGTTCCCCGACGCTGACCGAAGTCATTCGCGACATCAACAAATTCAGCAACAACGTGATGGCGCAGCAGCTGTTCCTGACGCTGGCGCTGCAAGCCGGGGAGCGCCCACCCGCCGGCGCGCGTGTGGCCACGTTGGCCGGCGCCCGCGAGGTCGTGAATGCCTGGTGGCGCCAGCGCATTGCGCGCGGCGAAGCCGCCGTCGGCGTGGACGCGCCGGTGCTGGACAATGGCTCGGGCCTGTCACGCGAGGGGCGCATCAGCGCCCAGGCCCTGGGCCTGCTGCTGCAAACCGCCTATCGCTCGACGCTGATGTCGGAGCTGATGTCTTCCTTGCCCATCGCCGGCGTGGACGGAACGCTGCGCCGCAGCCCGGTCAAGACGGCGGGCAGCGCCCACCTCAAGACCGGCAGCCTGCGCGGCGTCAGCGCCGTCGCGGGCTATGTGGATGGCGCCAGCGGACGACGCTACGTCTTGGTCGCCATCGTGAACCACCCGAACGCTGCGTCCGCACGCGCGGCCATCGACGCGCTCATCGACTGGACTGCCCAAGACCAGTGACTTCCTGAAAGACTTTCGCCTTGCTTCCCACCTCCGAACTCGTCGGCTATCTGGCCGCCAGCCTGACCACGGCCAGCTTTGTGCCCCAGGCCTGGCACACCTTCAAAACCAAGGATGTGAGCGGCATTTCGCTCGGCATGTACGGCGCCTTCACGGCGGGCGTGGCGCTTTGGCTGGTCTATGGCCTGCTGCTGGCGGCCTGGCCCATCGTGGCCGCCAACGCCGTCACGCTGAGCCTGGCGGCGTTGATTTTGAGCATGAAGTTGCGCTACGCGCCAAGGCCTTCGAGCTGAGCTCAAGATGCACACGGCCCCTGCCTGATCGGTCGCTGGTTGTCAGTGTTAACCCCGTGCCTTTGGAATAGGGCACGGGGTTAATATCTCCAACAGCAAATAGAACGAGCGTTCTATTTTGTATTTCTGACCCAGACCAACCAGGAGAAGCCGGATGAGGAATTTCAAAATCACAGTCGCCGCGATCAGCGCGGCACTTTTGGTCGCTGCCTGCGGCGGCGGCGGGGATGGCAATCAAGCGCCCAAAATCACCTTCTCTTCCATCGTCACTTTTGGCGACAGCCTGAGCGATGTAGGCACCTACCGGGTGGGTCCGGTGGCGGCGACGGGGGGAGGCAGATTCAGCGTCAACCCGGCCGATCCCCGGACACCGACCAATTGGCAGGAGCTGATCGCGGCCCAACTCGGGCTCGGCGCCAGCGCTTGCGCGGCGCGAAACGGTGGTTTCGGTGCGGCCGAGATCGCCGTGGCTGTGTGCCGCAACTACGCCCAGGGCGGCGCCCGCGTCACCGATCCGAAAGGTGTTGGCAATCCTGTGGGCGCTGGCTTTACTGCTGGCCCGCTGACTGAACCGGTGGTCAAGCAACTGGCAAATTTCGCTTTGGACAACGGGTCGGCCAACTTCAACGGAAAAGAATTGGTCACGGTGTTGGCCGGCGCGAACGACATCTTTGGCCTGACGGATCAGCTGGTGCTGGATGCGACAGCGGTAGGTGGTGCGGCGTTCGCGCAATCCTTGATCGGCCAATTGGCTGCGGGCGCGCCGCCCGCGAATCAGTTAGCCGCCGGGCAGGCCATCGGTTTGGCCGTCGGGACCGAGGCCGCCAAACCCGCCAGCACGCCGACCACCATCGTGACGGCGGCCGTGACGGCCGCTGCCACCCACGCAGCCATGAACGCTTACAGCAACAGCGCTGTGGCCAATGCAGCGGCCATTGGTGCCAGCGCCGGTGCAGCCGGCACAGCCGCAGGCAACAGCTACGCCGCCACCACCGGCGCGACCAACGCCGTGACCGGCATGGTCGTCGCCGCCACCGAACTGGCTGGCTATATCAAGAATGGCATGGTCGGCAAGGGCGCCAAGTACGTGATCGTGGTGAACCTGCCCGACGTCAGCCTGACGCCTTCAGCCAGGGCAACACCCGCCAATCAGCCACTCGTGCTGGCCATGACCACGGCGTTCAACAACACGCTGCAAGCCGGCCTGGCAGGCACGGCTGGCGTGCTCATCGTGGACGCCTTCCACAACATCCAGGATGAGGTCAACCACCCGGAGCAATACAGTCTGAGCAACGTCAAGGATATGGCCTGTGATTTGGCGAAGGTGAGCAACACGTCACTGTTTTGCAGCGCCGCCACGCTGGTCGCGGGCGACACCACGCATTACTTGTTTGCCGACGGCGTACACCCCACCCCCTACGGCCACAAACTGCTAGCGCAGTTGGTGGCGCGCGATCTGGCCAAGGCCGGTTGGCTCTGATCCACTTTTATTACAAGGAATCATCATGATGAAACACAACAAAAAGTGGCTCGCTGCAGCAACGCTGCTGTGTGTCGGTGGCATTGCCAGCGCCCAATCTGCCGGTAGCTGGCTGCTGCGCGCCGGCGCCACCCAGCTCGTCCCCAGCAACCCCAGTGGAGATCTGAGTGCCCCGAGCTTCGTCTCACTTGACCCGGTTACCGGTACCCGTGGAGGCGGCAGCAAGACGAATACGGCTTCGGCCACCCAACTTGGCGGCGGCATCACCTACATGTACACCGACAATATTTCCGTCGATGTGCCCCTGGCGCTACCGTTCCACCATAAGCTTTACGGCGCTGGCTCGATCGAGGGTGCAGGGCAAATCGGCGAGGTCCAAGCCCTCCCGGCGACGCTGTTCCTGCAGTACCGTTTCCTGGAAGCGGGTTCCCGATTCCGTCCCTACGTCGGCCTGGGCGCCACCTATGCCTACTTCTTCAACGCCCAAGGCAGCGGCGCCTTGACGGCCATGACCAATCCGGGTGGACCGCCCACCAAAGTCTCAGTGGCATCGAAGTTCGCCCCGACCGCGCAGATCGGCGCCAGCTTCGCCGTGGATGCCAAATGGTTTGCCGATGTGTTCTATAGCAAGACCAAGCTCACGGCCACCACCACGCTGTCTACGGGTCAGAAGGTGGATGCAGCACTCGATCCGGCCTCGTACGGCGTGGCCATCGGCTACAAGTTCTAGGCGAAGCCAAAGCAAAAAAAGCCGGCCACTTCTGGTCGGCTTTTTTGCGCCTGCGGGCGACTGCTCGCTACCAGCGCACGGCCAGCTTTTGGTAGGCGTAGGAACCAAACAAACGATGGACGGCGGGCGTGAAATGCAAGGCGTCGGCAAACGTGTAGTTGGCGATGCTGGCGCCGCTGATGACGGTGCTGGGGTTGCACAGCAGCGAATTCACCTGGCCGGTTCCGGTGCCAATGCCCGGGCCGTAGTCGATGGAAGTGCACACCGGGGTGAGCGCATCCGTCAGCCCATAACCGGGCGCGGAGAGCGGGTTGGAAGCCAGATTCAGGTAATAGGCGGCATCCACGTACAGCACATTCTTGCCCATGGAAACGATGGGCACGAGCATGGCATCGTTGAACTCGGTGCTGATGCTGGTCAGCAATTCGCTTCTTCCGGTGGCCACGCCCCAGGGCGTCTGGCCCAGGTTGTAGGTGCCGAGCACGACCACGTAGTTGGCGCCGCTGCCGACCAGGCGCTTGACCAGGGTCGACAGGTCGCGACCCGCCTGTTGCACGTTGGCCTGCATCTGGGCCGTGGTTTCCAGACCGGCGTTCACGGCGCTCATCTCGGCCACGATGTCGCTCATGCCCCCATTGATCAGCACCACGTCGTTCGCACCAAAGTTGTCAACGGCGAGAAATTGGTCGATCTGCTGGCTGATGCTGGGGGTACCCGGATTGCCGGCCGCGTTCACGCTCGTGCTCACCCGCGCCAGACCGTGCGCATAGCCGGTTCCGCCAGCCGCCGAAGGCGTCATGCTGAAGCCATAGCTGTTGGCCAAGGTGTTCACCCAGTTGTTCACGCTGCCGTCGTTCACGGTGTACTTCTTGCCGCCCTGCTGCCCGACATCGCTGAAGGCATCCCCAAAGGAGATGATGCGCGCGGGCTTCAAAGCGCCCACAGTGGTGCTGGAGCCGCAGCCCGCCAACAGCGATGAAGCGGCGCCAGCGGCGATCAGGGTGGCCAGACGCGGCCAGGTTGCAATCATTCAAATCTCCAAAGTGCTAGCGGGGTAGTTTAACGAGGGCCCGTGAAGCCCGTGTTTGTGCTCGTTTGGGGCGCGCGCCGGTGCCGCAAGAGTTCATGCGGCCGCACGTTGCAGCCGATCCCGCACGCCGTCCCATTCGGGGGAAAGAGGCGGCGCCTCGACCCAGATCAGCTGCACGCCAGCGGCGTCAAAGTCGCGCAGCACGGCGAACAATTCCCGCGCCGCAGCGCCAGCCTCATGCGGCATGGCGCGTTGCAACAGCCAGGGCGCGCGCCCGGTCTGTGGCGCGCGGCTGTACAGCGCCACCGTCGGCGCTGCGCCCGGCGAGGCCGGCATCTCGGCGGCCAGCAGCTCGATGGCGGTTTTCAGCGCGGGCCCATCCATAAGCCGCAGTGGGGCCTTGGGCGCGTAGTGCGACTCCAGCGTGCCGGAAGCGCGCGGCGCCGCGCCCGAACCGAGTGCCGCGTCGCGCTCCAGCACGGCGCAGCCACACGCCGACTCCAGTTGCGCGCGCGTCAGAACGCCCGGGCGCAACAACACCGGCGCACCACGCGTGCAGTCAATGATGCTGGACTCGATGCCGACGCTGCAGGCGCCGCCGTCCAGAATCAGCAAGTCCAGGCCCAATTCGGCTTGCACGTGCGCCGCTGTGGTCGGGCTGATGCGGCCGAACTGGTTCGCGCTGGGTGCGGCCAGCCCGGCCATGCCGCGCTCGGCGCAGGCCTTGAGCAGGGCTTGTGCCACCGGGTGCGAGGGGCAGCGCAGGCCGATCGAGTCCTGCCCGCCGGCACAGGCGGTGGCCACGCCGGGTCGGCGCGGCAGGATCAGTGTCAATGGGCCTGGCCAATACGCCGCCATCAGGGCTTGGGCGAACGCCGGAATGCCCTGCGCAAACTGGCTCGCGTCCGCCGGCCTGGCCAGGTGCACGATCAGCGGATGGTCGCTCGGGCGCCCCTTGGCGGCGAAGATCCTGGCCACGGCCGCGTCATTGCAGGCGTCGGCGGCCAGCCCATACACGGTCTCGGTCGGCAGGCCGACCAGTTCCCCAGCCGCCAGCGCGCACACGGCGGCAACGATGGAGTCGGGTTGATCGCCGGGAAGAATCATGAAAAGACTGCGGGGCGGATCAGAACGGCGCGATGCCCAGCAGCTCGGCCGCGCGCAGCGCCGTGGCGCGGACCTGGGCCGCATGCGCCGCAGTGATGTTCAGGTGTCCCATCTTGCGGCCCCGGCGCGCATCGAGCTTGCCGTACAACTGCAGCGTGACGCCGGGCAGGGCCAGCACCTCGCGCCAGGGCGGCGTCACGGGCTCGGTACTGCCGCGCAGCCACAGGTCGCCGAGCAAATTGAGCATGATGGCCGCACTGTGCTGGCGCGGTTGCAGCAGCGGCAGGTGGACCAGCGTGCGCACCTGCAGGTCAAACTGCGACTGGTCGCAGGCGTCGATGCTGTAGTGACCGCTGTTGTGCGGGCGCGGCGCGATCTCGTTCACCACCAGCACGCCCAATTCGCTGGCGGCCGCGCTGCCCTCCTGCAACAGGAAGAACTCCACGCACAGCACGCCCACATAGTCCAGGCCGTTGGCGATGGCCAACGCCGCATGCACTGCCTTTGTCGCCAGCGCTGCCGGCAGGTTGCCTTCAAACACCTGGGTCACGGCCAGGATGCCGTCGCGGTGCAGGTTGAGCTGCGGCGGAAAGTTCACCGCCGTGCCGTCGGCGCCGCGCGCCACGATCACCGAACATTCACTTGCCAAGGGCAGCATCTGCTCGAGCACACAGTGAACGTTCTTCAAGCCATCCCACGCCGCCGACAATTCGGCGCGGGTGTTGACGCGGACCTGGCCCTTGCCGTCGTAGCCGAGCCGCGTCGTCTTGAGGATGCCGGGCAGGAGTGCGTCGCGCACGGCGCGCAGTTGTTCGGCCGACTCAATCACCGCATAGGGAGCACAGGGCACGCCGCAGCGCACGAAATGCGCCTTTTCCAGCGCGCGGTCCTGGGCGATGGCGACGGCGGCGGCGCCTGGCGCCACCACCCGCTGCGCGCCCAGCGTGCGCAAAGCCGGCGCCGGCACGTTCTCGAACTCGGTCGTGATGGCCGCGCAGCGCTGCATCATCTGCGCCAGTCCCTGTTCGTCCAGGTAATCGCTCTGAATGTGGAAGTGGCTCACCAGACCCGCCGGGCTGGCCGGATCCGGATCGAGCACCGCCGTGAAGTAGCCCATGGATTGCGCGGCGTGCACAAACATGCGGCCCAACTGGCCGCCACCCATCACGCCCAAGGTGGTCTGCTGGCCGTTCGCCGTGGTGCCAGGGAGAATGGGCTTCATGACCCGGCCACGGGCGGCAAGCTCATGGCGCGCGCCGTCTCGGTTTGCGCCTGGCGCCAGTTCTGCAATTGCTGGCGCAAGGCCGGGTCTTCATTCGCCAGCATCGCCACCGCAAACAGCGCGGCATTGGCAGCACCGGCAGCGCCGATGGCGAAGGTGGCCACCGGAATGCCCTTGGGCATCTGCACAATGCTGTGCAGCGAGTCCACGCCCAGCAGATGCTTGCTCGCCACCGGCACGCCCAGCACCGGCACCAGGGTCTTGGCGGCCAGCATTCCCGGCAGGTGCGCCGCGCCGCCTGCGCCGGCGATGATGGCCTTGAGGCCGCGCTGTGCCGCGTCTTGCGCGTAGGCGAACATGTCGTCGGGCATGCGGTGGGCCGACACCACGCGCGCCTCGTGCGCAATGCCAAACTGCTGCAGGATTTGCACCGCATGCTGCATCGTTTCCCAGTCGGAACTGGAACCCATCACCACGCCAACTAAAATTTGAGTCATCGTTGAATTTTACGTTTTACCCCTGAGCTACCCAGAATGATTGACATTACCGAACAAAATTTCCAAGCCGAGGTGATCGACGCTTCCTTCTCCACCCCCGTGCTGATCGATTTCTGGGCGCCGTGGTGCGGCCCTTGCAAGACCATCGGCCCGCTACTGGAAAAGCTCGAACTCGACTATGCCGGGGCCTTCAGCCTGGCCAAGATCGACTCCGACGAACAGCAGCAACTCTCGGCGGCATTCGGCGTGCGCAGCATCCCAACCTGCATTCTGATGATGAGCGGCAAGCCCGTGGACGGCTTCGCGGGCGCGCTGAGCGAGGGCAAGTTGCGGGAATTTTTGGACAAGCACCTGCCGTCCGCCGCCGAACTCGAGGCCGACGAAGAAACCGAACTGGCGCAACAGTTGCTGGAGCAGGGCGACTCCAGCGCGGCGCTGGACAAGCTGGCGCAGGCGCTGGCCACGAATCCGGCGAATGACGAGGCGCGCTACGACTACATCAAACTGTTGATCGGCTCCAGCCTGCTGGAAGAGGCGCGCGCGGCCCTGGCGCCCAAGCTCACCGAGATCCCGGTGGGCTTGCGTTTTTCTGCCGTGGCGCAATGGCTGGACGCACTGCAGTTCGCCGCCACGGACCCCCGTGGCGCATGGACGCCGGAGGCATTCGACGCCTTGATCGCGCAGGACAAGCGCGACTTCGACACGCGCTACGCCAAGAGCCGGGTCCTGATGGCGCGCGGCGAATGGACCGCCGCCATGGACGAGTTGCTGGAGATCGTGCTGCGCGACAAGAAGTGGAACGATGAGGCCGCGCGCAAGGCCATGGTGGCGATGCTGGAACTGCTGACTCCGCCCAAGCCCAAGGCCGGCGCCGATGCGGGCGCAAAGACCGCCGGCGGCATCGAGCTGGCCGGCCAGGCCGCGCCCAAGGAAGACCCGCAAGCCGAGTTGGTGTCGCGCTATCGGCGCCGCCTGAGCATGATGCTCAACTGAGGCATTGCGGGGCGGACCGCGTCAATTCCAGTTGGCGTAGGCCAAGCCACACAGGGCGACGCCCACGGCCCAGAGCATCGCGCTGCCGGAAATCAGGTAGGGGTAGAGCATCAAGGCCACGCCCGACCAAGTCAGCGCCTGGTTGGAGGCCTTCCTGCCGCGCCGGAATGCGGCGTAGCCAAGCAGGCCAAACAACAGCACCCCCGCGATGTGGGTCGGCGTTGGAAGCACCCGTCCGAGCGACTCCAGTTCTTGCAATTCGTTCATGCCGGGGATTGTGCCGCTTTGATTTCACGCTGGCGTGCCGGCTCGGGCGAATTTCCATGCATCCGACGCTGATTGGAATCAAACTTGCTTGTTAGTCGAAAGGCAAAATACAAAGATCATGGGAAAGAACACCAGCCCCCAACGCCGGACCCTGATGCGGGTGGCCGGTGCGGGCGCGGTGGCGTGCGGGGCCGCGCTGCTGTTACCCCGCGCCTGCTCGAGCGCCTCGTATCCCCAGGGATCAGCGCTCGCCATCGAGTTCGGCGATCTGCCACAAGGCAAGCTCAGAACGGTGGAGTGGCGCGGGTTTCCGGTTTGGATCTTGCGCCGCTCCGGCGCCGAGATCGAGGCACTCGCCAGCCGCGAGGACGGGCTGGTGGACCCGGACTCCAGGGCCTCGGCGCAGCCCAGCGGCTGCCGCAACCGTCATCGTTCACTGCGTCCAGACATCTTTGTCGCCATCGGTCTGTGCACCCACCAGGGCTGCACGCCGACGCTGGCCAGCACCGGGGGGTTTCTGTGCCCTTGTCATTCCTCCCGTTACGACCTCGCCGGTCGCGTCTTCAAGACCGGACCGGCGACGGCGAATCTGGTGATACCCGCCTATCGCCTCGAAGCGGCCGACCGGCTGGTACTGGGACAGGACGGCTGAACCGCTGACACGGGTTTGCCGCGTCAGCTGCGCTCAGCTCAGCTCACACCTGGCTGAACAAATACAGACCGGCCGCACCGCACAGCGAACCCAAGCCGGTGACAAGCCAGGCTTGCTGGCTTGCGAGATGGCGGCGGATCGCCAAACCCGCCAACACGCCACCGAAATGCAAGGCGGCCGTGGTCAGCAGAAATCCAGCGGCATAACTGACGAACGCCGATGCTGGCGCTTCGGCACCATGGGCCAGGCCGTGAAACGACGCCGCCAAGGCGACCACGCCCAGTGCTGCCGGAGTCGATGTCTTCTGGCGGGAAAGAACCAGCATGGCGCCGAACAGGGCCACGCTCAGGGCAATCAACTGCTCCAACCCGGGAACCGTGAAGCCCAGCGCGCCGAGCGCAGCACTGACGCCCAGCGCCGCCATGAAGGTCGCGGGGCCCCACCAGGCCTTGCCTTGTGGAAGCGCGTTCACCGACCAAACACCCACGGCGACCATGGCCAGCCAATGGTCCAGGCCGAACGGGTGGATCAGGCCGGCAAAGACGCCGGCCGTCTCGTGCCCGGTGTGGGCCTGGGCCGCTCCGGCCGCCAGCACCAAGGCGCCCAGGCCGGCGCAGCGAAGGGATTTGAGAGACGACAGCTTCATACGATGCTCCTGAGTTGATAAAACAAACATGGGGTTCACGCGCTGATTGGCAGCAGTTGAGTGTGAGCTTGTTTGCGTACCACGCCTTGACGCAAAAACCGTGCCGAGCCGCAGGCCGAGCGCCTCTCCGCTGAACCAGGCCGTGGCGCGACCTGCGCTGAGCCAGTCGACGTCTCGGCCGGTTACCCACCAGATTACCAAGTAATCGTTTGCGATGAATTTCACCACAAATTGAAGCGCTGATTTCATTGCCGCTCCAGCGTCATCAGGGTCTGCACCAGCGTGGCGCGCAACTTGCTTCTGAGCCCTGATCAGGACTGATCCAGCCTGGCTCAAGAGGAGACGACATGGGCGACATGAATGAGATTTTTGACCTCGGACGCAAGGCGCTGCGCGACATCGAGCAGCGCCTGGACATGTCCCGGCGCGACTACCTGCAGTTTTGCGCCACCCTGGCCGTCACCATGGGCTTGCCCAAGGGCGCCGAAGCCGCTGTGGCCAAGGCGATTGAGTCGGCCAAACGGCCCTCGGTCATCTGGCTGCACTTTCAGGAGTGCACCGGTTGCAGTGAATCGCTGCTTCGCGCCGAGCATCCGACCCTGGAAAAGCTCATCCTGGACGTGATCTCACTCGACTACCACGAGACCTTGATGGCGGCGGCCGGGCATCAGGCCGAGGCCGCACGCAAGGACGCGATGAAGGCGAACAAGGGCAAGTACATCCTGGTGGTCGAAGGCGCCATTCCGGTCAAGGACAACGGCATCTTCTGCAAGATCGGCGGCCACACAGCCATCGACCTGGTGAAGGAGTGCGCGGCCGATGCGGCAGCGGTGATTGCCATCGGTTCTTGCGCGTCCTGGGGCGGCATGCCTTCGACCGGACCCAATCCCACGGGCGCCTCCAGCGTGGCCGAAGTGCTGGGCAAGCCGGTGGTGACGATTCCCGGCTGCCCGCCCAACCCCTACAACTTCCTCGCCACCGTGGTGCACTTCCTGACCTTTGGCAAACTGCCCGAGGTGGACAAACTGGGTCGGCCCAAGTTTGCCTACTCGCGCCTGATCCACGAAAACTGCGAGCGCCGCGCGCACTTCGACGCAGGTCGCTTTGCCATGGAGTTTGGCGACGCTGGCCACCGTCAGGGCTACTGCCTGTACAAGCTGGGCTGCAAGGGACCGGAGACCTACGGCAACTGTTCCACGCTGGGTTTTGGCGACGCCGGCGAGAACAACTGGCCGGTGGGCTGCGGCCACCCCTGCATCGGCTGCACCGAAAAGGGCGTGGGCTTTACCAAGCCCATCCATCAGGTGGCCAGGATGCTCAACGTGGCGCCGCCGCTGCAGTACGCCAGGATCGTCGAGGAGCAGGGCAAGGGCGCGTCCTTCGCGTCAGCGGCAGCGCTCGCCGCACTGGCCGGAGCGGCCGCAGGGGCGGCGGTGATGCTGACCCGCAACCTGGGTCTGTCGCACGCGGCGCAGGAGGCGAAAGCGGCCCAAGCGGACGCCCAAGCTCAAGACCAGGCCAAGGTGTAGCCATGGACACGCGTCGCGGATTCCTCAAAGGCGTGGTTGCAGGCGGCGCCGCGGTCACCGCTGCGGTCGTTGCGCCCCCGGCTTGCGCCCGAGAAACACATACCCGTCCAGCCGAAGCGCTGGGTCTGCTCTATGACGCCACGCTGTGCATCGGCTGCAAGGCCTGCGTGGCGGCGTGCAAGGTCGCCAACGACAACCCCCCGGAGTTCTCCACCGAAGACCACCTGTGGGACACGCCACTGGACACCTCGGGCCACACCTTCAACCTGATCAAGATGTACCGCAACGGCACGATGGAAACCAAGGACGCCGAAGTCAACGGCTACGCCTTCATGAAGACCTCGTGCATGCATTGCGCCGACCCCTCCTGCGTCTCCGCGTGCCCGGTCTCGGCCATGACCAAGGACCCGGTCAGCGGCGTCGTGGGCTACGACCCCGACATCTGCGTCGGTTGCCGCTACTGCGTCGTCGCCTGCCCGTTCGGCATTCCAAAATATCAGTATGACTCGCCCACCGGCAGGATCGGCAAGTGCGAGCTGTGCCGCCATCGCACCAAGGACGGCCACTATTCGGCCTGCGCCGAAGTCTGCCCCACGGGTGCCACGCTCTACGGCCGAACCGCCGACCTGCTGCTTGAGGCCAAGCGCCGCGTTGCGCTCAAGCCCGGCGCTGTGACGCGCTACCCGCGCGGCAAACTCGGCGGCGTGGACCAGAGCTACGAGGGGCCGGTGGGCAAGTACCTGCAACACGTGTATGGCGAGCACGAATACGGTGGCACCCAGGTGCTCAAGCTCTCGGGCGTGACGTTCGCCAAGGTGGGAATGCCCGACCTCAAACCGAAGGCGTCGGCCGCCCTTTCGGAGACCATTCAGCACTCGCTCTATGGCGGCATGGTGATGCCGATCGCGGTGTTGGGGGTTCTGGGCTTCATCGCCAAGCGCAATGTGCACGCGCAAGAGGACGCATCTGGCCATGAGTCAGGGGAGAAAAAATCATGACCCAGCCAGCCCACGCAGCACCCACGCCCGTCGGAGGCCCTTTGCTCAACGCCACCACACTGGTGTGCGGCGTGCTGATCGCGATCATGGCCTCCATCCTGCTGGTGCGCTTTGTCTTCGGCCTGGGCGCAGTCACCAACGTGAACGACGGCTACTCCTGGGGCATCTGGGTGGTGGTCGATGTGATGATCGGCTCGGCCCTGGCCTGCGGCGGTTTTTCGGTGGCCATGCTGGTCTATATCTTCAACAAGGGCGAGTACCACCCGCTGGTGCGTCCGGCCTTGCTGGCCAGTCTGTTCGGCTACACGCTGGCCGGTGGCGGCATCTTCTTTGACCTGGGGCGCTGGTGGAATTTCTGGCACATCTTCTGGCCCAGCTACGCCAACCCCAATTCGGTGATGCTCGAAGTCGCGGTCTGCGTGACCGTCTACATCCTGGTGATGTGGGTCGAGTTCGCTCCGGTGTTCCTGGAAAAACTCGGGCTGCACGACATCAAGAAGAAGCTCAACAAGGCCGTCTTCTTCTTCATCGCCCTGGGCATCCTGTTGCCCATGATGCACCAGTCCTCTCTGGGAACGATGCTGGTGGTGATGGGTGACCAGGTGAATCCGCTGTGGCAAACGCCGGCGGTGCCGCTGATCTACCTGCTCACGGCCATCGTCATCGGCTACGGCGTGGTGCTGTTCGAGTCCTGCGTGGCGGCGGCGAGCTATCGGCGCAGCATCGAAATGCATCTGCTCAACCCCATGTCCAAAGTCATGCTCGGCGTGCTCGGCGTCTATCTGGTCGTGCGCTTTGGCGATCTGCTGATGCGCGGCGCGCTCGGAGAAGCCTTCAGACCGAGCTTCGTGGCGCTGTCGTTCTGGGTGGAAAACATCTGCTTCGTCGCGCCTTTCTTCCTCATCGGCAGCGTGGCCGCGCGGCGCAACCCGGCAAGGCTGTTTCTGGCCGGACTGGCGATCATGCTGGGCGGCAGCCTGCTGCGCCTGAACGGATTCCTGATCGGCTATCAACACTTCACCGGAACCGGCTGGAGCTATTTCCCGTCCTTCGCCGAGGTCATGGTGACGCTGGGAATGTTCTCGGTTGAGGTCCTCGGGTACATCATCATCACGCGTCGTTTCCCGGTGCTGCCGCGGGAAGACGGCAAGCTGGCCACTTAAGCAAAGAGGAAGACAAAAATGTCCAAACGCATCACGATCGATCCGATCACCCGCATCGAAGGCCATCTGCGTATTGACGTCGATGTCGACAATGGCCATGTCCAAAAAGCCTGGTCCTCGGGCCAGATGTGGCGCGGCGTCGAGCTCATTCTGCTCGGGCGCGATCCGCGCGACGCCTGGGCCATCACCCAGCGCATCTGCGGCGTGTGCACCACGGTGCACGCCATCACCTCGGTGCGCGCGGTGGAAAACGCGCTCAAGATGGAGATCCCGCTGAATGCCCAGTACATCCGCAACCTGATCATCCTGGCGCACTCGGTGCACGACTTCATCGTGCACTTCTATCACCTGTCGGCGCTGGACTGGGTGGACGTGACGTCGGCGCTCAAGGCCGACCCCGACAAGACCTCCATCCTGGGTGAGAGCCTCTCCAGCTGGCATCTGAACAGCAAGCACGAAATGCGCCGCGTGCACGAGCGCCTGAAGCATTTCGTCAACGGCGGGCAGCTCGGCATCTTCACCAACGGCTATTGGGGCCATCCGGCGATGAAGCTCTCGCCCGAGGTGAACCTGCTGGCCGTGGCGCACTACCTGCAGGCGCTCGAGGTGCAGCGCAAGGCGAACAAGATCGTCTCCATCCTGGGCTCGAAGACGCCGCACATCCAGAACGTGGCCGTGGGCGGCGTGGCCAATCCCCTGGCCACCGACTCCCAGGCGGTGCTCACGGTGGAGCGCCTGATGGCGATCAAGGGCTGGATCGACGAGCTCTCCGACTTTGTGAAGAACGTGTACCTGATCGACGTCGCCGCCGTCGGCGCTTTCTACCCAGAATGGACGCAAATCGGCAAGGGCGTGACCAACTACCTGTCCGTGCCCGACATTCCGCTGGACACCAAGGGCGAGCAGTTCGCTTTCCCCGGCGGCTTCATCGAGGGCGGCAATCTGGCCTCACGCAAACCAATCAGCTCGTTCAACGACGCCTATTGGCAAAAGGGCGTGGAGGAATCGGTCAAGCACAGCTGGTACAACTACGAAAAGGCCGGCGCCCTGCACCCTTACAAGGGCGAGACCACACCCAATTACACCGACTTCAAGGACGACGCCAAGTACTCGTGGATGAAGTCGCCGACGTTCTACGGCAAGGTCGCGCAGGTGGGTCCGCTGGCGCGCGTGCTCAACGGACTGGCCGCAGGCCATGCGCCGACCACGAAGTACGCGACAGCGGCGCTGGACACGGTCTCCGCCCTGGCCAAGACCAAGATCGGCCTGGACGCGATGCACTCGACCATCGGCCGCCACGCCGCGCGCGCCATCACCTGCTGCGTCAACGTGGACCTGCTGAGCGAACAATGGACGGCCTTGCTCACGAACATGGGCAAGGGCGACCTCACGACGTTCAACAAGCCCGTGTTCCCCAAGGACGAGGTCATGGGTGTGGGCTTTCACGAAGCACCGCGCGGCGCGCTCTCGCACTGGGTCGTCATCGACAACGGCAAGATCAAGAACTACCAGTGCGTCGTGCCCTCGACCTGGAACGCCTGCCCGCGCAACGAAAAGGACGAACCCGGGCCGTACGAGGCGTCGTTGATGGGCACGCCGATCGCCGACGCGCAGAAGCCGCTGGAGGTGCTGCGCACCATCCACTCCTTCGACCCCTGCATTGCCTGCGCCATCCACCTCACCGACAAGGAAAACGATACCGCCATTTCAGTGCGAGCGGTTTGAAATAGGCCCCCACGCTTGTCACTGCGTGTACTGCGCTGGACAGGACCATGCTAGGGGCGGCCCGTCGCGGCGGCCGCGCGGGGTTACCATGCGAGGGTCGACCGATGTCGGCCCTCTTTATTTTGTGAGGCAGAGCAACTATGCGTGCAGTGGTTCTAGGTATCGGCAACACCATCCTGAGCGACGAAGCGGCGGGCGTGCGCGCCGTTGAGGCGCTGGAGCATGCCTACCGCATGCCCGATGACGTGATGGTGATCGACGGCGGCACCTCCGGCATGGAGATGATCGAGGACCTCTCGAATCTGGACTTCCTGATCGTCATCGACGTCGTCAAGACCGGGGCCGCACCCGGCACCGTGGTGAAGATCGAGGGCGAAGAGATTCCGGTGTTCTTTCGCCACAAGCTCTCGCCGCACCAGATCGCCTTGCCCGACGTGCTCGCCAGCCTGGAACTGCTCGACACCATGCCCAAGGAAATCATCGTGCTCGGCGTGGAGCCGATCACGCTGGAGCTGGGCATGGAGATGACGCCCACCGTGGCCGCCAAGGTCCCGGTGCTGGCGGCCATGGCGGCGGCCGAACTCGTGGCGCGCGGCTATGGGCTGCAAGCCTTGACCGCGGCGGTGGTTTGACATGTGCATAGCAGCGCCTTCGCGGGTGATTGAGGTGCGCGATGGCACGGCGCTCACCGAGTGCTTTGGCCAGACGCGCGAGGTCAGCCTGCTGCTGCTGGATGAAGAAGTCGCCGTCGGTGACTACCTGCTGATACAGGCCGGCGGCTTTGCCTTCGAGCGCGTCGAGGTGGCGCGCGCCGAGGAGGCGCTGGCGCTGATGCAGGAGTTGATGGCGCAGGGCGCGCAGGACCGCAACTGGGGCGACGCCGCATGAGTTTTCGCATCCACCACAGCAATCCCGCAGACGCCGTGGAGCAGGCCTTCTTTCGCATCCAGCGCGACCACATGGCCGACGTGCCGATCCTGAACCCGGCGCTGATCGTCGAGGCCGTGGACTTCCAGCGCTGGCAGGGCCATTGGCTGGGCATCGTCGTCACCCCCTGGTGCATGAGTCTGCTGCTCATTCCCGGCAGTGCCGAGAACTGGGTTTCGACCGGGGAGAACAAGCGCCGGTTCGTGAACTTTCCGGCGGGCGACTTTGCCTTCCTCGGCAGCGCCGAAAAGGAGCTGGGCGAGTACCAGAGCTGTTCGCTGTTCTCGCCGATGGGAAAATTCACCACCCAATCCGAGGCCAGCCTGACCGCGCGTGCGTCCATCAGCGGCTTGCTCACGCCCCCTCAGACGGCTTCAGCCGCGCCCCCGGCAGCGCCGACGCCGGCGGCACCGGCGCTGTCGCGGCGCGGCTTCTTCTCCTTGAAACGTCCCACGCCAGGATGACATTCACGCAATCAGAGCAGCGAGAACCCAGCATGTCGAACATCTCCGAATTCAATACCGATTCCAACGCCCAAACCGATCGCGAGCACGAAGTCCAGCTCGGCCTGCTGCAGGCGCTGTGCCAGGCCGCGCAGGAACAGCGCGACGCCGCAGCGGTGAGCGAAATCCTCGACCAATTGAGCGCCTACAGCGAGGCCCACTTCATGTCGGAAGAACTGCTGATGCGGCTCAAGAGCTACGACGATTACGAGGAGCATGTGGAAGATCACCAGCAGATGCTGGAAGCGCTTGGCGCCATCGCCGCAGATCATGCCGCAGGGCGTTCGTCCCTGGTGGCGGGCAAGGCGCAAACGGCGCTGAGCTTTATCGCCCAGCACATCGCCACACGCGACCGACGCTTTGCCGACTTGGTGCGCAGCGGGCAATAGCGCATTTACCATGCACGAAATGTCCCTGGCCGAAGGCGTGCTGCAACTCATCGAGGACTCGGCGCGCGAGCAGCATTTCACCAAGGTGGTCGCCGTGTGGCTGGAGATCGGCCAACTCTGCGGGGTCGAGGTCGAAGCCATGAAGTTCTGTTTTGACGCCGTGACGCGTGACAGCGTGGCCGCTGGCGCGCGCCTGGAGATCATCGCGCTGCCCGGAACGGGCTGGTGCATGGCCTGCGCGCAGACGGTTGCCATGCGCGAGGTGTTTGGCGAGTGCCCGCAATGCGGCGGCTTTCAGATGCAGGTGACGGGCGGGACCGAGATGCGGGTCAAGGAACTGGAAGTAAGCTGATTTGAGAATTGTCGGGTTGCACGGCCCTGACCCGAATTACAAACTGATTTGGAGGAAGCGATGTGTACGACATGCGGCTGCGGCCCCGGCGAAGTGACGATTGACGGTGCGGCCGCCCAGGCCGAGCACGTGCATGCCGACGGCACGCGCCACAGTCATGGGCACGGCCATGGGCTGGTACCCCCTGCAGGCCACAGCCATGAACACGACCATGACCATGACCATGAACACGATCATCTGCCCGAGCATTCCCACGCTGCGGGCGTGGCGCCGAATCGCATGGTGCAGATCGAGCAGGACATCCTGGCCAAGAACAACGCCTACGCGCAGCAGAACCGCCAGGCGCTGGCCGAACGCGGCATCTTTGCGCTGAACCTGGTGTCGAGTCCGGGCTCGGGCAAGACCACACTGCTGTGCAAGACCATCACGCTGCTCAAGGACCAAGCGGTCGCCGTGATCGAGGGCGATCAGCAGACCAGCCAGGACGCCGAGCGCATCCGTGCCACCGGCGCGCCGGCGATCCAGATCAATACCGGCAAGGGCTGCCATCTGGACGCGCACATGGTGGGCCGCGCCCTGGGCCAACTGGCCCTGCCCGAGGATTCTCTGCTGATGATCGAGAACGTGGGCAATCTGGTCTGCCCCGCGGCCTTCGATCTGGGCGAGGCGCACAAGGTGGTGATCCTGTCGGTCACCGAGGGCGAGGACAAGCCCATCAAATACCCGGACATGTTCCGTGCCGCGAGCCTGATGCTGCTGAACAAGGTCGATCTGCTGCCCTATCTGGATTACGACGTGCAAGCAGCGATTCGCTATGCGCGACGCGTCAACCCGCAGATCCGCGTGATCCAGCTCAGCGCCACCAGCGGCGCGGGCATGGACGAATGGCTGCAGTATTTGCGTGCCGGCCTGACGCTCGCTGCGGTCAGCAAGCGTCCCTCCGTGGCCGCCCTCAAGGCGCGCATTGCGCAGCTCGAAGCCCAACCGCAGCGGCCTGCGACTTGACCCTCGTCGCGCGTCGCATCCGGGTCACAGGCATCGTCCAGGGCGTGGGCTTTCGGCCCTTCGTCTGGCGCGCGGCCCAGGCGCTTGAACTGGTGGGCTGGGTGCGCAACGACGCCCAAGGCGTGGATATCTTGGTCCAAGGTGCGCCCGCGCAGATCGACACACTGCTGCAGCGCCTGGTCGGCGACGCGCCCGCGCTGGCACGGGTCGATGCGGTGCTGGCACAGGACGCAGCGCTGCAAGCGCTCAGCGCTTTCACCATCCGGGACAGTGTCCAAGGCCCCGCCAGAACCGCCATCGGTCCCGACGTCGTCACCTGCCCCGACTGCCTGGTGGAGCTGTTGAATCCGGCCGACCGGCGCTGGCGCCACGCCTTCATCACCTGCACCCACTGCGGCCCGCGCTACAGCGTGACGCGCGCCCTGCCCTATGACCGGCCGCAGACCAGCCTGGCGCCCTTTGCCCTGTGCCCGAGTTGCGAGCGCGAGTACCGCAACCCCGCCGACCGGCGCTTTCACGCTGAAACCACCTGCTGCCCGGTTTGCGGCCCGCAACTCGAACTGCTCGATGCACAGGGCCAGAGCCTGCCGGGCGATCCGATCGCGGCCACACTCGCCCTGCTGCAAGCCGGCGCCATTGTCGCCATCAAAGGACTGGGTGGTTTTCATCTGGCCTGCGACGCGCGCCAAGGCGACACCGTGGCGCGGCTGCGGCTGCGCAAGAACCGCGAGGAAAAGCCCTTGGCCGTGATGGCCGCCAACGCCCTCAGCCTGGAGCGCTACACCACCATTTCGGACCTGGAACGCCGTCTGCTTGAGGGGCGCGAGCGACCGGTCGTGCTGCTGCGCCAGCGCGTCGGCTGCGACGCCGAACTCGCTGGCGTGGCGCCCGGCCTGCTGAGCCTGGGCGCGATGCTGCCGACCACGCCCATGCATTTCCTGCTGTTCCACGAAGCCGCCGGGCGACCTGCTGGCACGGCCTGGCTGGAAACACCTCAGGAGCTGCTGCTGGTGATGACCAGCGCCAACCCCGGCGGCGAACCCATCGTGCGCGCCAACGAGGAAGCGCAGGCGCGCCTGGCCGGCATCGCCGACGCCTACCTGCAGCACGAGCGCGACATCGTCGCGCGCTGCGACGACTCGGTGCTGCGGCCGCTGGGAACCGGTTTTCAATTCATCCGGCGCAGCCGCGGCTATGCGCCCGCCGCCATCACCCTGGCGCACGCCGGGCCGTCGGTGCTGGCCTTCGGCGCGCATCTGAAGAACGCGGTCTGCGTGACCCGCAGCGACCAGGCCTTTTTGTCGCCGCACATCGGCGACCTGGACAACGCGGCCAGCTGTGCCTTTGCGGACGAGACCGTGCAGCGCATGCTGGACCTGCTGGAGATCCAGCCCGAGGTCGTGGCCCACGACCTGCACCCCGACGACCACGCCACGCGCGCGGCCATCGCCTTTGCGGCGCGCCACGGCCTGCCCACAGTGGCGGTGCAGCACCACCATGCGCACATCGCCGCCGTCTGCGCCGAGCACGGCCAGCGCGGCCCGGTGCTCGGGCTGGCGCTGGACGGCGTCGGACTGGGAAGCGATGGCAAGGCCTGGGGCGGCGAGTTGCTGCGCCTGGACGGCGCGCTGGCCACCCGCCTGGGCCATCTGCGGCCGCTGGCTCTGCCCGGTGGCGACCGGGCGGCGCGCGAACCCTGGCGCATGGCGGCGTCGGTGCTGCACGAGTTGGGGCGCAATGCCGAGATCGGTGCGCGCTTCCAGGCCCGCGGCGCCGACACCGTCGCGGCCATGCTGACACGCCAGTTGAACAGCCCGCGCAGTTCCAGCATGGGCCGCGTGTTCGACGCCGCCGCCGCTCTGCTGGGTTTGTGCGAGCACATGAAGTACGAGGCCCAGGCCGCGATTCTGCTGGAGCAATGCGCCACGCGCCACATCGAGCGGCAGGGCTGGCCGCAGCCGCTGCTCCAGGGCTGGTCGATCGGCAGCGATGGGCAACTCGACCTGCTGGCGCTGCTGGCCACGCTCGACGGCGCGGGCGATGTGGACGCGGCGGCGGCACGCTTTCACGCCACGCTCGTGGCCGCATTGGCGCAGTGGCTGCTGCAGGCGGCGCAGACGCAGGGCTTGCGCACGCTGGCCTGGGGCGGCGGCTGCTTCCTCAACGCCTTGCTATCGCTTAAGCTACGCCAGAGCCTGCAGGCCCTGGGCCTCCAAGTGCTGGCGCCGCAGCGGGCACCGCCGGGGGACGCGGGCCTGGCGCTGGGGCAGGCCTGGGTGGCCATCCAATCATGGGAGCAATGAAGCAATGTGTCTTGCACTTCCGGTCAAAGTCATCGAGGTCGGCATCGGCCCCGCAGGCGATTTCGCCGTCGTCGATCTGGGCGGCGTGAAGAAGGAAATTTCGCTCGCGCTGCTCGACGGGGTCGAGGTCGGCGACTACGTGATCCTGCACGTGGGCTACGCGCTGTCCAAGCTCGACCCGGATGAAGCGGCAAAAACCCTGGCGCTGTTTTCGCAGATGCAGGATGCGATCCAGGTGGCTTCTTGAAATACATCGACGAATTCCGCGACGGCGACGTTGCCAGGACGATTGCCGACAAGATCGCCGCGCTGGTGCAGAGCGGGCGCAACTACAGCTTCATGGAGTTCTGTGGCGGTCACACGCATGCGATCTCGCGCTACGGTCTGAGCGATTTGCTCCCCGCCAATGTGCGCATGGTGCATGGCCCCGGTTGCCCGGTGTGCGTGCTGCCGATCGGGCGCATCGACATGGCGATCCGCCTGGCGCTCGACCGGGGCGTGATCCTTTGCACCTATGGCGACACGCTGCGCGTTCCGGCCAGCGACGGCCTGTCGCTGCTCAAAGCCAAGGCGCGCGGTGGCGACATCCGCATGGTGTATTCGACGCTGGATGCGCTGCAGATCGCGCGCGACAACCCGCAGCGCGAGGTGGTGTTCTTGGCTATCGGCTTCGAGACCACGACGCCGCCGACGGCGCTGGCGGTGCAACAAGCCAGCCTGGAGCAGTTGCAAAATTTCAGCGTGCTGTCCTGCCATGTGCTCACGCCCGCCGCCATCAGCCATATCCTGGAGTCGCCCGAAGTGCGCCAATGGGGCACGGTGCCGATCGACGGCTTCATCGGCCCGGCCCACGTGTCCACGGTGATCGGCAGCCGGCCGTATGAATTTTTCGCCGAGGAATACAGGAAGCCCGTGGTGATCGCGGGCTTTGAGCCGCTGGACGTGATGCAGGCCATCCTGATGCTGGTGCGCCAGGTGAACGAAGGCCGGGCCGTGGTGGAAAACGAGTTCGCGCGCGCCGTCACGCGCGACGGCAACGTGAAGGCGCAGGACCGCGTGGCCGAGGTGTTCGAACTGCGCCGCGAATTCGAGTGGCGCGGCCTCTCCATCGTGCCCTATTCGGCGCTCAAGCTGCGCGCAAAGTACGCCGCCTTCGACGCCGAGTTGCGCTTCGCGATCGACTACCAGAGCGTGCCCGACAACAAGGCCTGCGAATGCGGCGCCATTTTGCGTGGCGTGAAACGCCCGCAGGACTGCAAGATTTTCGGCACCGTCTGCACACCCGAGAACCCCGTGGGCTCGTGCATGGTGAGCAGCGAAGGCGCGTGCGCCGCGCATTACAGTTACGGGCGCTACAAGGACATGAACTGATGGCTGAAGTCAAACGAGGCTATGTGCGCGCGCTCGATCTGAAACACGGTCGCGTCGATATGACGCATGGCTCGGGCGGGCGCGCCATGGTGCAACTGATTTCCGAACTGTTCGCGAAACATCTGGGCAACGAATACCTGGGTCAGGGCAACGACGGCGCCGTGCTGCCCGCGCCGCTGCTCGACGGACGGCCGGCGCGGCTGGTGATGTCCACCGACAGCCACGTGGTCTCGCCGCTGTTCTTTCCCGGCGGCGACATCGGCTGCCTGGCGGTGCACGGCACGGTGAACGATGTCGCGGTGATGGGCGCCACGCCGCTGTATCTGGCGGCCGGATTCATCCTGGAAGAAGGCCTGGCCCTGAGCGATCTGGCGCGCATCGTCGAGTCCATGGCGCACGCGGCCAAGGCGGCGGGCGTGCCGGTGGTCACGGGCGACACCAAGGTGGTGGAACGCGGCAAGGGCGACGGCGTCTTCATCACCACCACGGCGGTCGGGGTGCTGCCCGAGGGCCTGGAGCTGGGCGGCGCGCGCGCCCGTCCCGGCGACGTGGTCATGGTCTCGGGCTCGATGGGCGACCACGGCGTGGCCATCATGAGCCAGCGCGAGAACCTGCGCTTTGACGCGCCGATCGCGTCCGACACGGCCGCGCTCAACGGACTGATTGCCGCCATGCTCGCCACCGGCGCCGACATCCGCTGCCTGCGCGACCCCACGCGCGGCGGACTCGCCGCCACGCTCAACGAAATCGCCGCTCAGTCGGGCGTGGGCATGATGCTGCAAGAGAAGGCGATTCCGGTGAAGCCGGTGGTGGCTGCGGCCTGCGAACTGCTCGGACTCGATCCGCTGAACGTCGCGAACGAGGGCAAGCTGATTGCCATCTGCGCTGCGGCCGATGCGCCGGCGCTGCTCGCCGTGATGCGCGCCCATGCGCTGGGCGCGCAGGCCGCGCTGATCGGCACCGTGATCGCCGACGCGCATCACTTTGTGCAGCTCACCACCGCCTTTGGCGGGCGGCGCATTGTTGACTGGTTGGCCGGCGACCAGTTGCCGCGCATCTGTTGAAATCGCCCGCATGCGCATCCTGCTGCTCACCCATGCCTTCAACAGCCTGACCCAGCGTCTGGGCGCTGAACTGGCGCAGCGCGGACACGAGATTTCGATCGAGTTCGATATCGCGGACTCGGTCACGGAAGAAGCCGTGGCGCTGTTTCGCCCGCAGCTCATCGTCGCACCCTATCTGCGCCGCGCCATTCCCGAGTCGGTCTGGTCGCGCCACGTGTGTCTGATCGTGCATCCTGGCATTCCTGGTGACCGCGGTCCATCGGCACTGGACTGGGCGATCCAGGAGGGCGTGTGCCACTGGGGCGTGACGGTGTTGCAGGCCGAAGCGGAAATGGACGCAGGGCCGATCTGGGCCAGCGCGAACTTCCCCCTGCCGTTGGCGAAGAAGTCCAGCGTCTATCGCAACCAGGTGACGCAAGCCGCGACCGCTGCGCTGCTGCAGGCGGTGCAGCGTTTCGAGTCGGGGGACTTCCTGGCGCAGGCGCTGGCGAGCTTGGCCGAGGTGCAAGGGCGGCTGCGCCCGCTGATGAAGCAAGCCCAGCGCCAGCTCGACTGGCAGCGCGACGACAGCGCCACGGTGCTGCGCAAGATCCACGCGGCCGACGGCTTCCCCGGCGTCGCCGACAGCCTGTTCGAGCAACCCTGCCATCTGTTCGACGCCTGGCCGGAAGGCCTGCTGCGAGGGGAACCGGGCGCGGTGATCGCGCGGCGCGAGACCGCGGTGCTGCGGGCCACGGTTGACGGCGCGGTGTGGATCGGTCATGTCAAGCGACCCGACGGCATCAAGCTGCCGGCGGCGCTGGCGTTTGGCAGCGAAGCGGCCGCGCTGCCGCAGGCGCCGCTGGACGGCTGGTGGCGCAGCGCGGCAACGACCTGGCAGGACATCGCCTACGAGGAAGACGCTGCCGTGGGCTGGCTGCATTTCGAGTTCTACAACGGCGCGATGTCCAGCGCCCAATGCCAGCGCTTGCAGGCTGCGCTGGCCTGGGCCAAGCAGCGGCCGGTGCGGGTGCTGGTGCTCATGGGCGGCCGTGATTTCTGGTCCAACGGCATCCACCTGAACGTGATCGAGGCCGCGAGTCTGAACGGCGCTTCGGCGGCCGACGAATCCTGGCGCAACATCAACGCCATGAACGATCTGACGCTGGAACTTCTCAGCACGCCGAACCAGATCACCGTGGCTGCCCTCTCTGGCAACAGCGGCGCGGGCGGCTGCTTTCTGGCGCGCGCGGCCGACCAGGTGTGGGCCCGCGAGGCGGTGCTGCTGAACCCGCACTACAAGAACATGGGCAACCTGTACGGTTCGGAATACTGGACCTACTCCTTGCCCCGGCGTTTGGGCGAGGACGCGGCAAAGTCCATCATGCGCGAACGCCAACCGCTGACGGCGCAGCGGGCGCTGGCGATCGCTTTCACCGACGCCTGTGTCCCCGGTGACGGGCCGGCGTTTCGCCGTGAGGTGGCCCGACGCGCGGCACAGCTTGCGGAGCAAGCCGATTGGAACGACCGCATCGCCGCCAAGCGCGAGCGCCGCGAGCGCGATGAAGCGGCCAAGCCGCTGGCGGCGTACCGCGCCGAGGAACTGGCGCAGATGCGGCGCAACTTCTACGGCTTTGATCCGAGCTACCACGTGGCGCGCCACCACTTCGTGCACAAGTCGCCGGCCTCATGGACGCCGCGGCATCTGGCGCGCCATCGCGAGCTGGGCTGGGTCGTGCCATGAGCACAAAAACGCCGCTGTCGGTGCTGGTGGTGGACGACGAGCAGCGCTCGCTGGAGACGCTGCGGCGCACACTGGACGACCACTTCGGCGTCTTCACCGCCGCGTCGGCCGATGAGGGCCTGCTCGTGATGGAGCGCGAGTTCATTCAGATCGTGGTCTCGGACCAGCGCATGCCGGGAAGCTCGGGCGTCGAGTTCCTGCGCGGCGTGCGCGCGCGCTGGCCGGACACGGTGCGGCTGATCCTGTCGGGCTACACCGAGGCGCAGGACATCATCGCCGGCATCAACGAAGCCGGCATCTGGCAATACCTGGTCAAACCCTGGCATCCGGACCAGTTGCTGCTGACGCTGCAAAGTGCGGCGGAGCTGTGGCGCTTGCAGCAGGAGAATCAGCGCCTCACGCTGGAGTTGCGCGCCAGCCCGGAGCAGTTGGGGCTGCGCGTGGCGAACCTGCGGCTCAAGGCCAAGGCCCAGGCCGGATTCGACCGTCTCACGCGCGCTGCCGACAGCCCCTTGAATGCGGTGTGCACCCTGGCCGAAAAAATCGCCCCGCACGACCTGCCGGTGCTCATCACCGGCGAGTCGGGCACCGGCAAGGAATTGCTGGCGCGCGCCATCCACTACGCCAGCGCACGCGCCGAGCAGCCGTTCGTGGTGGAGAACTGCGGCGCCATGCCCGACACCCTGCTCGAGAGCGAGCTCTTCGGCCACAAGCGCGGCGCCTTCACCGGCGCCATCGAGTCGCGCATCGGCCTGTTTCAGCAGGCCGACGGCGGCACGCTGTTCCTGGATGAAATCGGCGAGACCTCGGCCGCGTTTCAGGTCAAGCTGTTGCGCGTGCTGCAGGAGGGCGAGGTGCGGCCCGTGGGCAGCCCGCGACCGGTGGCGGTGGACGTGCGCATCATCGCGGCCACGAACCGCGATCTGGAGGCCGATGTCGTCAGCGGGCGCTTTCGTGAAGACCTGTACTACCGCGTGGCCGGCATCACCCTGTATCTGCCGGCGCTGCGCGAGCGGCCGCAAGACATTGCGCCCATCGTGCGCGAGATGCTCAGCCAATCGGCGCTCAAGGGACGCCAGATGTCGGACCAGGCCATGCACTGCCTGGAGGGCCACGCCTGGCCGGGCAATGTGCGCGAGCTGCAAAACGAGGTTCGGCGCGCGCTCGCGCTGGGCGACGGGCCGATGCTGGCGGCCGAGCTGCTGTCGCCGCGCCTGCGCCAGCCCAGCGCCGCCAACGCGCCCGGTGACGACCGCGCAGGCGAGGATTCTTCGCTGCTGAAACACCAGTTGGAGCGGGTCGAGGCGCAACTGCTGCGCGCGGCCATGGCGCGCCACCGGGGCAACAAGACCCATGTCGCAGACGAACTCGGTTTGACCCGCGTGGGACTGCGCATGAAGCTCATGCGGCTGGGGTTGAGCCCGAAATCAGCGGCAGACTCAGGGTGAACTGCGCGCCGCCCTGCGGCAGGTTGTGCACGCTGAGTTGGCCGCCATGCTGTTCGACGATGCCATAGCTGATGGACAGGCCCAGGCCCGTGCCCTTGCCCACGGCCTTGGTCGTGAAGAACGGATCGAACAGGCGCGACACATGCTCGGGCGCGATGCCCGGGCCGTTGTCGCAAAAGCGCAGGCAAACCCGGCGCTCGTCGCGTTCCAGCGTGATCTGCAACTGCGGGCTTGGGCTGGCGCCGCTGACGGCGGCGTCGTAGGCGTTCTGGATCAGGTTCATCAGCACCTGCAGCAACTGGCCGGCGTTGCCGCTGACGTAGCAATCCGCGCCGCGCGACCAGAGAATTTCAAAACCCGGCGCCGTGCCCTTCTTCACCCAATGGCTGGCGCGCTCCACCACGGCGTTGAGTTCCACCAGCGCGACCTCCTCGCGCACCACGGCCGAGAAGCGCTTGAGGCCGCTCACGATGTCGGCCGTGCGCTGCGCGCCTTCGGTCGTGCCATCCATCAGCGAGGGCAGGTCCTTCACGATGTGGTCGATGCGCAGTTCCTCGCGCAGCGCCTTGAGCTCGGACGGCAGCTCGAGCTGGTGCAGCGCTTGCAGGTAGCGACTGAGCCGCCCGCCATAGCGTTGCAGCACGTGCACGTTGCCCAGCACGAAGCTGATGGGGTTGTTGAGTTCGTGTGCCACGCCGGCCACCAGACGCCCGAGTGAGGCCATTTTTTCCGAATGCAGCAGTTGTTGCTGCGCCTGCTTGAGGGCCTCGTGCGCTTCGCGCAACTGCTGGTAGGCGCGCTTGAGTTCGCCCAGTGGGCGCCCCACCAGCACGCGGCCCACCTGGCGTCCGGCGCTGTTGCGTCGGGGCGTGCAGTTCAGATCCACCGCAACCACCCGTCCATCGGCGCCGCGCAGGTTGATTTCCACCACCGTGCCCTCGCGCGAGGACGAGTGGTACATCGCCAGGTGCCAGCGTTTCACGCTCTCATCGTCGGCCAGCAAGGCCAGCACCGGCGTGCCCTTGAGCGACGCCTCGCTGCGACCCACGAGCTCGCACAGGGCGGCGTTCGTCTCCTCGATGAGTCCGTCCTGGCTACAGGCGATGAGCACGTCGCTCATGGCCGAGAGCAGGCTGAAGATGAACTGCTGCGACTGCTCCAGCTGCGCGTTCTTTTCTTCCAGCTCGATCTCGTCGCTGACGAGTTTGGAATAGACCTCGTCCATCTTGTGAATCACGTCCAGCCAGGTCGCTTCGTCCACGCCTTCAAGGGCGTCAACGCTCAGCTGTTGCAACGGTGAGGGTGGTGGAACCGGCATGATCCGAAAGTCCCTTTCAATGCAGAGTGCGGACCATGGACTGGCCTGCGGCCTCCAATGCTAACGGTTTGCGGCGCGCCGCGAAACCGGCCCTTGCTGGCACCGCTTGCGCCTGCGGCCCGGTCGCGGCCGGGCGAGCGCCCAATCTGCGGGCTCTGGGTTATCCTAGGTCCCAGCCAACCGCCTCGTGCCGCGACGTTTGACGCTGCCGGGCTGGATTGCCAAACCGATGCCTTAGGGCGCCTCCATGCCAGACGAACCGACCATGCTTTCGCGCACCTTCAAACACTTCTTCCAATCGGAGAAGGCCGGCGGCGTGCTGCTGATG
>CAIMSP010000028.1 GCA_903844215.1 uncultured beta proteobacterium
CTGGATGAAATCGACGCCAATGGCGACGGCAAGATCACGGCCGTCGACTTTGCGTTTGACTACCTGCAGGTGTGGCAGGACATCAACCACGACGGGCAGGTGCAAAGCTATGAGCTGGCCAGTTTGAGCAGCAAAGGCATCACCGAGCTCGATATCAATACCGGGCAGTTTGTGATGGGCGGGACGGGGAGGACGATGGCAGCGACGGCGCTCGGTGCGGATAGCGCGGGGTATGCAACCCAGAGCGTGGGCAATAGCTTGGTGGTGGTGAGCGAGACCGACAACATCCCCGTCCTGTACGCGAATGCGCTGCTGGACTACAGCCAAAGCACAGACGCCACATTGCTGGCGCTGCACACTCACCACAGTGTGACGGGCGGAGGCAGCAGGGGCACGCTCACCACAGCGGATGAACTGATGGACAGCATGGAGGACACGACGGTCATTGTGAGCGTAGCCCAGTTGCTGGCCAACGACAGGGGTGCCGATGGCACCAGCAACACGTTGACCATTTCAGGCGTCGCCAACGCCCAACACGGCGTTGCCACCTTTGACACGGTCAACCAGATCATCAGCTTCAAAGGCGACGCCAACTTCCATGGCACGGCTACGTTTGATTACCGGGTGACCGACGGCGCCACCGGCCAGACCAGCAGCGCCACGACCACGGTGGATGTCGGCAGCGTGAACGATGCTCCGGTGATCAGCAACACGATCTACACGCGGGCCGCAGGCTGGGCGGACATGACGCAAAGCTTCAATGAGTTTGCAGGTGCGCAGTACGGGCTGCCCGCCAACGCCGTGCTGGGTAGCGTGCAAGGCGGCCTGGCAGGCGTGGCGCCGCTGGCGGCCATCGATGGCACGGAGGCGATTGGCTTCAAGGACGGGCAGATGTACCTGGGCACCGTGCCAACAGGCGCTGCGCTGGCGCTGGCCACAGACTGGCGACCGGTGAGCGTGCAGGACAGTAACCGCGGCACCGTCAGCGCCACCGATGCCGACGCAGCAAGTGGCGAGCTGACTTACAAGGTGGTCAACAGCACGCGGTTTGGGGATTTGGCGTTTGACACACAAACCGGCGTCTGGCAGTACCAGCACACTTCGTCAAGCGGCCTGGACGATGCCTTTGTGGTGGAAGTCACCGACGCCCATGGAGCCGCGTCGCAGCAAAAGGTGGTGATCAGCAATCCGGACCCTGTGGCGGACTATGGCGTTTGGGGTGGGGAGGGGGAGGGAGAGGCTGCGAGTGGTGAGGGGCCTGGCGGCGAGACAGAAGCAGAAGCAGAAGCAGAAGCAGAAGCAGAAGCAGCGGCGGAGGCTAGCGCTGAGACCGCTGAGACCGCTGAGACCGCTGAGACCGCCGAGACCGCTGAGACGGCTGAGACCGCCGAGACCGCCGAGACCAGCGCGGAAGCTTCTGCTGAGGCTTCGGCCGAAAGCGCTGAAAGTGGAGGTGGCAGTGCTGAGGCTGGTGGAACTGGTGAGGCTGGTGAAGGTGGCGGCGGTGGTGAAGGTGGCGGCGGCGAAGGTGGCGCCCCCATCGTCCTGGACCTCAACAACAACGGCTTTCGCTTTATCGCCTCACGCGACTCAACGGCGTTCTACGACTTCACGGGTGACGGGGTACGTGAACGCACAGGATGGATTGCAGGCTCTGACGGATTCCTGGCCTACGACGCCAACGGCGATGGCCAGATCAACCAACGCGACGAGATTCGCTTCAAGGGCTATTTGCCTGGGGCGCAAACTGACCTGGAGGGCCTGGCAGCCTTCGATACCAACCATGATGGCGTGCTGTCTGCCCAGGATGCCCAGTGGAACAAGTTCTACGTGTGGCAGGACGCCAACCAGGATGGTTTCCAAACGCCGAATGAACTGACGACCCTGGCGCAGCGCGGGATTGCGTCGGTCTCGCTGACCAGCAACAAAGTGCAAAGCGTAGTGGCAGGCAACACGGTGTACGGCACGGGTAGCTACACGCGGGTGGATGGCTCGCAGGGGCAACTCGCCGATGTGCGCTTCGCTCTGAGCACCGAGCAGTTGGAGGCCAACCCCATAGATGTCGTGAGCGCCAATGCGGCTGGTGGCACCCTCAATACCGGCGCAGGCAACGACCAGGTGCACGGCAGCGCCGCCAGGGACATCATCTACGCAGGTACGGGTGACGATAAGGTGGCGGCGGGCGCGGGCGATGACTTGATCTATGGCGACGCCGGGAATGACCTGATCGATGCGGGCGCAGGCGACGACCATGTTTACGGCGGCAAGGGTGATGATGCGATTAGCGCGGGTGCGGGAAACGACCTGGTGCACGGCGACAACGGCGATGACCGCATCTATGGCGGGGACGGCAACGACCATCTGTTCGGTGACGATGGCAACGACGTGCTGGCGGGCGATGCAGGCGACGACACGTTGTCGGGCGGTGCCGGCGTGGACATTTTGTACGGTGGCGACGGCAACGACTGGCTCTACGGTGGCAGCGGGGCTGACCGTTTGCAGGGGGATGCGGGCAACGATGTCTACGTGATTGGCAACGAGTCCGATCTGGTAATCGAGCAGGCCAACAATGGCATCGATACCGTGATTGCCTATGTGGACCCAGGGAAACTGCTCAACGTTGAAAACATTCTGCTGGCAGGAACGGCCGACCTGGATGCTCTGGGCAATGCCGAAAGCAACGCGCTGTATGGCAACCAAGGCGACAACTATTTGGACGGCGGCGCCGGGGCCGACGTGATGGCGGGTGGCGCGGGCAACGATGTTTACGTGGTTGATAACGCGGGGGATGTCGTGCACGAGTTGGCTGACGGGCAAGCGGCCCCTGCCGCCAGCGCCGGCCAATTGAATGCCGACAACACCCTCGGCGCGGGCTTTTTCAACAGCGAGGGTCACGTCGGCTATGCGGGCACAAGCTGGGGCGTGGATACGGTCAAGGCCTCCATCAGCTATTCCTTGGGCGCGAATGTCGAGAACTTGATTTTGACCGGCAATCAGGCCATCAACGGCACCGGCAACGCGCTGGCCAACCTATTGACCGGCAACGCAGGCAACAATGTATTGGACGGTGGCGCAGGCAACGACACACTCGATGGCGGTGCCGGCAACGACACGCTCTTAGGTGGAGCGGGGGACAACACTTACTTGTTCGGCAAGGGCGGTGGGCAGGACACGATTGCCAGCGGCTACGACGCGTCAGTCGGCAAGCTCAACGTGCTGCAATTTGCCGCCGGTGTGGCGCCAGGCGAGGTGGCAGCCAAGCGCGCGGGAAGCGACTTGGTCCTGTCGATCATTGGCAGCACCGACAAGGTGACGATCAGTGACTATTTCCGCGATGGCACGCCGACCAACGCCTACAACCCGATTCAACAGGTCAGGTTTGCCGATGGCACGGTGTGGGACACGGCAGCGTTGTTGCTGAAGTCCAACGTGGCGCCCAGCGGTGCCGACAAGACCGCGACCACGAATGAAGACACGGCCTACAGCTTGAGTGCTGCCGACTTTGGCTTCAGTGATGCAGATGCCGCTGCCACTTTGGGAGGTATTCGCATCGACTCTGTGCCGGTGGCCGGTAGTCTCAAGCTCAGTGGTGTGGCCGTGTCGGCCGGCCAAGTGATTGCGGCGGCCAGTATCGCCAGCCTGAGCTTCACGCCTGCGGCCAACGCCAATGGCGCCAATTACGCTGCCTTGAACTTCTCCGTGAAGGATCAAGCCGGTGCTTTTGCTGCCAGCCCGAACACGCTCTCGTTCGCTGTGACGGCGGTAAATGACGCGCCCACGGGGACCAACAAGCTGGTCACGACCAACGAAGACACGGCCTACACCCTGAGTGCGACCGACTTTGGCTACAGCGATGCGGATGCGGGTGACAGCATGAGTGGCGTGCGCATCGACAGCGTGCCGGTGGCCGGTAGTCTTAAACTCAGCGGTGTGGCTGTCACGGCCGGGCAAGTGATTGCGGCGGCGAGCATTGGCAGCTTGATATTTACCCCTGCGGCCAATGCGAACGGCGCCAATTACGCCGCCTTGAACTTCTCGGTGAAGGACCAGGGCGGTGCCTTTGCTGCCAGCCCGAACACGCTGAGTTTCAACGTGACGGCGGTGAATGATGCGCCGACTGCAACCAACAAGCTGGTCACAATCAACGAGGAGACGGCCTACACCCTGAGTGCGACCGACTTCGGCTTTACCGATGTGGATGCGGGTGACAGCATGAGCGGCGTGCGCATCGACAGCTTGCCGGTGGCCGGTAGTCTCAAGTTGAGCGGTGTGGCCGTCACGGCCGGCCAAGTGATTGCAGCGGCCAGCATTGGCAGCTTGATATTTACCCCTGCGGCCAATGGCAACGGTGCGAATTACGCTGCCTTGAACTTCTCCGTGAAGGATCAGGCCGGTGCTTTTGCTGCGGGTTCGAACACGCTGAGTTTCAACGTGACGGCGGTGAATGATGCACCCACGGGAACCAACAAGACCGTGACCACGAATGAAGACACGGCTTACAGCTTGAGCGCTGCCGACTTCGGCTACAGCGATGTGGATGCGGGTGACACGCTCAGCGGCGTGCGCATCGACAGCTTGCCGGTGGCGGGCAGTCTTAAGTTGAGCGGTGTGGCCGTCACGGCCGGCCAAGTGATTGCAGCGGCCAGCATTGGCAACCTCACGTTCACGCCTGCGGCCAACGCCAACGGCGCGGATTACGCTGCCTTGAACTTCTCCGTGAAGGATCAAGCGGGCGCCTTTGCTGCCAGCCCGAACACGCTCTCGTTCACTGTGGCGGCGGTGAACGATGCGCCGACCGTGGCCGTGGCGCTGCTCAACCAAAGCGCGCTGGAGGGCTCCGCCTGGAGCTTTGTCGTTCCGGGCAGTACCTTCGCCGACGCTGACGTGGGTGACAGCCTGACCTATGCTACCGCCCTGAGCGACGGCACTGCATTGCCAAGCTGGTTGAGCTTCGATCCGCTCACACACCGTTTCAGCGGCACCCCGAGTCACAGCGCCATCGGCAGCCTGAGCCTGAAAATTACCGCGTCCGACAGCGCAGGTGCCAGCGTGAGCAGCAGCTTCGGCTTGAGCGTGGCGCCGATCCCGGCCGTGATCATCACCGGTGACACGGGCAACAACAGCATCGTGGGTGGCGCGGGCAACGACCTGCTTAACGGCGGCGCTGGGAACGACACCCTGAACGGCGCCGCCGGTGACGATGTGCTGCAAGGCGGTGCCGGCGACGACGCGTTGAGCGATACGCTGGGCAACAACCTGCTTGACGGCGGCGCCGGCAACGACGCGCTGACCGATGGCAACGGATCGAGCTGGTTGGCGGGTGGCACGGGCAACGACACGTTGAACCTGGGCAAAGGCGCGGACGTGGTGGCCTTCAACCGCGGTGATGGCGCCGACACGCTGTTGTTCGGTGCCGAAGCCGTGGCCAACGACGTGCTGAGCCTGGGGCACGGTATCCAGTACGCCGACCTCAAGCTGCGCCGCTCCGGCAGCAACCTGGTGGTGGACCTGGGGCAGGGCGACAGCCTCACGCTGCAAAACTGGTACGGCGCAACGCCCGTCAAGACCGTGGCCCAACTGCAAATCATTGGCGCCTCGGGGGGCTACCAGCCCAACGGCGCTACGGGCCCGAGCGGGGCAGCGGTTGAAGTCTTCGACTTTGCCAAACTGGTGCAGACCTTCGACGCCGCTGTGGCGCAAAACGCGGGCAACGCCAACGGCTGGTCGGCGATGAACAGCCTGCTGGACGCCCACCTGAGCGGATCGTCCACGCAGGCACTGGGCGGCGACTTGAGCTTCGAGTACGCCAACACGGGAACTCTCAGCGGGATCGGTTTGCTGGCCGCACAGGCCACCCTGGCAGCGGGCAGTGCCCAGTGGCAAGTGCGCAAGCCCCGCGCGCAGGTCGAACTGGGGTCGGTGTGGTTGAGTTGATGCCGCCCTCACCCCCACCCTCTCCCCCCGCCGGGGCGAGGGAGCAAGGCACGGCCAGCACCGCCCTCGCCCGCGTGGCGCGACGACCGCAAGGCGCGGCATGCACCTCCCTCGCCCGCGCGCGGGAGAGGGTCGGGGTGAGGGAGCGGCCATGAGCACGGCCAACGACTTCGCCCCGGACCTGCTGGCGATGCAGGAAAACCCGCCTGCGCGCCTGCCGCGCACCGTGGGCTACGTCACCATGGCCTTGTTCGCTGCGCTGGCGGCATGGGGCTTCTGGGGGCAACTGGACATCATTGCCACGGCCGATGGCCGCCTCGTGCCGCGCAACTACAGCCGCGTGCTGCAGCCCGCAGAAGGGGGCATCGTGCGCGAGGTGCTGGTGCGCGAGGGCGACGAGGTGGCTGCGGGACAGGTGCTGTTGCGCATGGATGCCACCACCGCCAGCGCCGACATGGGCACGCTCAACGCCGACGCCGCCTTGAAGGTGTTGAGCCTGCGCCGCATCGACGCCGAATTGCAGGACGCGCCCTTGCAACTCAAGGCCGGCGATCCACCGGGCGTGGCGGCCCAGGTGCTGGCCCAATACCAGTCGCATCGCCAGAGCTACCAGGACGCGCTCAGCCAGGAACAGGCCACGCTGCTGCGCTCGCAGCACGAGCTGAGCTCGGCGCAGCAGCAATTGGCCAAACTCCAGGCCACCGTGCCGCTGTACCAGAAGGCCGCCGATTCGCACGAACAACTGGTCAAGGAGGGATTCTTCAGCGCCCTGGGCGCGAACGACAAGCTGCGGGAAAAGATCGAGAAAGAGCAGGAGCTCAAGAGCCAGCAGTCCAACGTGGCGGCGCTGAGTGCGGCCCTGGATCAGTCGCACGCCAAGCTGGCGCAGATCCAGTCCAACTACCGCAGCCAGTTGCGCAACGAACGCATGGACATGCAGTCCCAGCAGGAGCGCACCCATGGCGAACTGCAAAAGCAGGTGTACAAGTCGGGCCTGCTGGAGCTCAGGGCAACGGAAGCGGGCACGGTGAAAGACATGATCACCGCCACCGCCGGCGCGGTGGTGCAGCCCGGTGCGGTGCTGCTCAACATCGTGCCGCGCAACGAGCCGCTGATCGCCGAGGTGGCCATCAAAAACGAGGACGTGGGCTTTGTGGTGCCAGGCCAGAAGGTGCGGCTCAAGCTGCAGGCCTATCCGTTCCAGAAGTACGGGCTGCTCGAAGGCGTGGTGCAGGTCGTGGCCGCAGACTCGGCGGCCAACGATCCGCAGCGCGCCAACGCCCAGGGCCAGAGCCCGCAAAGCTACAAGGCGCTGCTGCAACTGCAGACGCAGGAGCTGAGCTCGGGCTCCGGCGAGCAACTCAAGCTCTCGCCCGGCATGGTGGTGCAGGCCGAGATTCACCAAGGCAAGAGATCGGTGCTGGAGTATCTGATCTCCCCCGTGCAAAAGGTGACGCAGGAGGCGGCGCGGGAGCGCTGAGCGGCTCTCGGTGATGCCCATCGCAGCGGCGCCCGCCTCCACGCTGAGCGGTGCTTGCGTCGCGCCAGAACGCTGTCCTTCGCGCGCTGTGGCGTTTCGTCGCAAAGCGCGTGCAATGCGGGCGCGGCAAAACTACATTTCCTGCAACCGACCACCGGGTTGGGTTTCACAGGAGAATTCACATGTCCTACATCACCACGTATTTGCCGAAGATGGCTTCCATGTTGGCCGCCGTTGCCATCACTTTTTGCGTTCAGGGTTTGCTGCTGGCGGGCTTTGACCAGATGGCCAGGGAGGCCCAGGTCAACGCCGACAGCCATCAGTTCGCGGCCCAACCCAGCCCCGCTCCGGTGCGCCACACGCAGGGTTGAAAGGCGCAGCACATCGCGCTGCAGCGCCTGCGCTCGCGCTATTCGCTCAACACCCGGGCCAGTACCGCCGCATCCACGTTGCCGCCCGACATCGTGGTGCCGACCACCATCCCCTGAAGCACATCGCGCTCTTTCATGGCGGCGGCAAAGCCGGCCGCCGCCGCGCCCTCGGCCACGTTGTGCGTGTCGCTGTAGAGGCTGCGCATGGCCTGCGCGACCTCCAGGTCGCTGACTTGCACGATGTGGTCGAGTTGCGGTATCAGGATGTCCAGCGCCGCCTGATCGGCCACGCGGCAGGCCATGCCATCGGCCAATTGCGTGCTCACCGGCGACTCGACCACACGGCCTGCGGCGATGGAGTCTGCATAGGTGGTGGCGTGCGCGCTGACGACGCCGACGATGCGCACCGGGTGTGCCAGCGCGATCTTGGCGGCGATGGCCGAGCACGCGCCCGAACCCTGGCCGATGGGCACGTACAGCACGTCGAGCCGAGGCACGGCGCGAAAGAATTCCCACCAGCAAGTGGCGACGCCGCTGAGCAAGTCGCGGTGAAAGCTGGGCACCATGTGCGCGCCGCGCTCGGCCGCCAGGCGCGCCGCGTGCTCGCGGCTCTCCTGAAAGTCCGCGCCGTGCTCGATCAGCGTCACGCCCAGTGCGCGCATGGCGGCGTTCTTCTCCAGCGAGTTGCCGCGCGGCACCACGATGCTGCAGGCCAGGCCGTGCGCGCGCGCCGCCCAGCCAATGCTTTGCCCGTGGTTGCCGCGCGTGGCGCTGATGACTTCACGCGGCAGCGCGCCGCGCTGGCGCAGCGCTTCGAGGTAGGTGAGGCCGCCGCGAATCTTGAAGGCACCGACCGGCGTGTGGTTCTCGTGCTTGACCCAGCACTCGGTGCCCAGGCGCTGGCTCAAGCCGGCCCAGCGGTATTGCGGCGTGGGCTGGAACTCGCGGTAGATCAGTTGCGCTGCGGCTTCGATTTCCTGCAGGCCGGGCAGGCTCATAGCTGCACCGCTCCATCGACGCAGGTGACGACGTCGCCGCCGACCCAGACCTGGCCGCTGGCGTCGCGCTCGATGTGCACCCGGCCGTCGCGCCCCAGGCAGACGCCTTGCGCTGCGAGGTAGCGCTCGGGCAGGTGGCCGTCGGCGATGAGCCACTGCGCCAGTGCGGCGTTCAGGCTGCCGGTGACCGGGTCTTCATTCACGCCCACGGGGGCGGCAAAGGCGCGCACCTGCAGGTCGGGCTCGGTGGCCTCAGCGCGCTCACTGCGCTCGCCAAAGGCGCGCGCTTCGCGGTTGGAGCGGGCAATCAAAGCCACGGCGTGGGCGCCCGACAGCGCGGCCACGCCGACCTTTTGCCCCAGGGCTTTGAGCGCGGCATGGTCAGGCTCAAGTTGCAGCACGGTGTCGGCGCTGTCGAGCAGCAAGCCCAGCCATTGCGGGCCGTTGTCCAGTTGTTGCGCGGCCACGATGCGGCGCGCGTCCAGTCCCAGCGCGGCGGCGACGGCGTGCAGCAGTTCGGCCGAGGCGGCGCTGCGTTGGAGCGCGGGCGCAGCGAACGCCAGCCGCGTGCCGTCACGGCGAATCTTCACCAGCCCGTAGCGGCACTGCTGTAGCACATGGTCTTTGGCCTGCGCCACGCCACCGGCTTCGAGCCAGGCATGGCAGGTGCCCAGCGTCGGGTGGCCGGCAAACGGCAACTCGCCGCCGGGGGTGAAGATGCGCACGCCGTAGTCGGCAACGGGCTCGCTCGGTGGCAGCACAAAGCAGGTCTCGGACAGATTCGTCCACTGCGCAAAATGCTGCATCTCGGCGTCGCTCAAGCCCGTGCCGTCGAGCACCACGGCCAGCGGGTTGCCGAAATACGGCGTGGCGCCAAACACGTCAACTTGTTTGAAGGCACGCTTCACGCCATGTTCTCCTGAATGGTTTTAGCCAAGGCCTCGATACCCCCATGGATTTGCGCCACGCTGGCAGTGACGAAGGACAGGCGCAGCGTGCGCGCGTCGGCGTGCTCGGCGTAGAAGGCGGCGCCGGGGACAAAGGCCACGCCCTGGTCCACGGCCTTGGGCAGCAATTCCACCGCGTTCATGCCCTGGGGCAGACGCACCCACAGGAACATGCCGCCGCTGGGCGTGTTCCACTCCACGCCGGCGGGCATGTGCTGCGTCATCGCCGCGAGCATGGCGTCGCGCTGGCTCTTGTAGAGCGCGCGGATGGTGGGCACATGGCGGTCGAGAAACCCGTCCTTCATGACCTCGACCACCACCCGCTGATTGAAGCCCGGCGTGTGCAGATCGGCGGCCTGCTTGGCCTGCAGCAGCTTGGGGTAGATCGCCTTGGGTGCGACCATGAAGCCCAGGCGCAGACCGGGGGCCAGCACCTTGGAGAAGGAGCCGAGATAGACGCAGCCCTCGGGGTTGCGCGCGGTCAGCGGCGGCGGCGGCGGCGCGTCAAACCACAGGTCGCCGTAGGGGTTGTCTTCGAGCAGCGGCAAGCCCAACTCGCCCGCCGCCTGGCTCAAGCGCGCGCGACTGGACTCGGGCATGGTGCGGCCCGTGGGGTTTTGAAAGTTGGGCAGGACGTAGAGGAAGCGCGCGGGCTCGGCGCGCACACGGTCGCGCAGCGCCGCCACATCCACGCCGTCGTCGTCGCAGGCCACGCCCACGATCCGCGGCTGCATCGGCGCGAAGGCCTGCAGCGCGCCCAGATAGGTGGGCGTCTCCACCAGCACGCGCGCGCCCTGGTCGATCAGGATCTTGCCGAACAGATCCAGGCCCTGCTGCGAGCCGGTGGTGATCAGCACCTGGGCCGGGTCCACCTTCCAGGGCAGGCGCTGCGCCACCATCTCACGCAGCGGCCCCAGGCCCTCGCTGGCGGCGTATTGCAAGGCGGCCGCGGCGTCGTCGCGCAGCACCTTGGCGCAGGCGTCGGCGAACTCGGCCACGGGAAAGGTCTTGGGCGAGGGCAGACCGCCGGCAAAGCTGATGATGCCCGCGCGCTCGGTGATCTTGAGGATCTCGCGGATCACCGAAGGGTTCATCAGCGCGGCGCGTTCGGCCAGCACCCACGGGCTGCTCGTTGCCGTGGGCAAGGGATTAGAAGCGGTTGCAGAGGTTGTCATGATTGGCTTTCAGGAACGGTGATGACCGGCATTTTTCGGCCGACGAAGACGGTCAGCATCACGGCCAGGCCAAAGCCCACCGTGGTGGCGTCGAGCGACTCGCCCAGCAGGGGCACGGCAAACAGCATCGACAGGAAGGGCTGGATCAATTGCACCTGGCTCACGCGCACCGTGCCGCCCAGCGAGAGCGCGCGGTACCAGGCAAAAAAGCCCAGCCACATGGAGAACACGGCGACATAGGCAAAGGCGGCCCAGGCCAGCGGTTGGATCACGCCCTGGGGCCACTGTGCCCAGGCCAGCGGCAGGTTGATCGGCAGCGTCAGCAGCAGCGCCCAGCAGATCACGTGCTCGGCGCGCATCGAGCCCGACAGCCTGGCGCCCCAGGCGTAGCCGATGGCCGCGCGGGCCATGGCCGCGAGCAACAGCAGGTCTGCGCCCTGCAGCAACAGCCCCGACCCGCCCGAGCGCAGCACGGCAAAGCTCACCACCAGCGCGCTGCCAAACAAGGCGCAGCCCCAAAAAGCCTTTGAGGGCCGTTGCTGGTGCAGGTAAGCACCGACCACGGCCGTGGCCAGCGGCAGCACGCCCAGCATCACGCTGGCGTGCACCGCCTGCACATGGCGCATGGCAATCGAGGTGAACAACGGAAAGCCGAACACCACGCCCAGCGCCACCACCGCCAGCGGCAGCAAGTCCTCGCGCCGGGGCCGGGGCGCGCGCGTGAACAGCAGGAACAGCGCCGACAGCAAGGCGGCCACGACGGCGCGCCCGGTGGCGACAAACACGCCCGACATCTGCGGCGCCTGCGGCGTGCCCACGGCGATGCGCGTGAGCGGCAGCGTCAAGGCAAAGATCACCACGCCCACGACGCCCAGCCACAGGCCAAGTTTGATTTGTTGGCTTGACTTCACAGCGTGGCCATCCATGCCGCCGTGAGCACCAGCACCGCGGCCATGCAGCGGTTGAACCAGGCCAGGCGCGCACCTTGCACCAGCCAGTCGCGCAACAGCGCTCCCATGAGCGCATAACTCAAGTTGCTGGCCAAGGCGAACAGCAGCAGCACCGGCAGCAGCACGGCAAAACGCTGCCAGGGATCGGCTCGTCCGGCGAGCCAACCGGCGGCCACGGTGAGCGCCAGCATCCAGGCCTTGATGTTCAAGAACTGCAGCAGCACGCCCTGGCCAAACGTGACCTGCAACTGCCCCGGATCGCTGGGCGACAGCGCGGTCACGCGCGCCAGCTTAAAGGCCAGCCAAAGCAGGTAGGCCACGCCCACGCAGGTGATGCCCAGACGCAGCGTCGGCGCGGCCAGCACCAGGGCGCCAACGCCTGCGGCGCACAGACTGAACAGCAGACCCCAGCCCACGGGCACGGCCAGCACAAAGCGCAGCGCGTGCTTCAAGCCCCTGTTGGCCGCCAGTGCCGTGGACAAGGTGGTGTTCGGTCCGGGCGTGAAACTGGCCACGGTGCAGAGCAACAGCAAGGCGGTGAATTCGGAGGCGTTCATGAAAAGGTAGTTGCCAAAGTGCGAGGCCTGACTCTATAGTTCAAACCAGCACAGGGCCAGTACAGATAGAAAGACAATGATTCAATCTGTATGGCTCCATGAGCCAGCACAGCCCCCGCATTATCCGACCCAGGAACACCAAGCCCCATGTTGACCGCCAGCGCCGCACAGTCACTCACCGAACAGTTGGCCGAACGCTTTGCGCAGCGCATCCGCACGCGGCTGCTGGCGCCCGGCGCCAAGCTGCCCTCGGTGCGCCAATGCGCGCAGCTGCACGGCCTGAGTCCGTCCACCGTGGTCGCCGCCTACGACCGACTGCTGGCCCAGGGCCTGGTGCTGTCGCGGCGCAACCGTGGCTTTTACGTGCGCGAGGCCGCCGGTGCGGCGCGGCCCCTGGCGCCGCACCAGGCGCAGACCGCGCCGCTGCGCGCACCGGTGAATGCCGCTGCGCTGATCCGCAGCATGTTTCACAGCCCGAGCGACAAGCCCCAGCCGGGCATGGGCGCCTTCCCCCCGGACTGGATGGAGAGCGCCTTCATGCCCACGGCGGTGCGCAAGTTCGCCAGCAGCAAGGCCTTGCAGTCGTTCTCGCTGCAGTATGGCGAGCCCGCTGGCGACGCCGGGCTGCGCGCCGCGCTGTCGCGCAAACTCACGGCGCTGCAGGTGCCGGCAAGCCCGGAGCAGATCATCACCACGGTGGGTGCCACGCACGCCCTGGACATCGTGAGCCGCACGCTGCTGCGCCCGGGCGACGCCGTGATGGTGGAGGAGCCCGGCTGGGCGATCGAGTTTGCGCGCCTGGACGCGCTGGGCATGGTCATCCTGCCGGTGCCGCGGCGCGCCGACGGCCCCGATCTGGACGTGATGGCGCGCTATTGCCAGGCGCATGCGGGCACGGCCCAGGCGCCCAAGCTGTTCGTCAGCGTGAGCGTGCTGCACAACCCCACCGGCTACTGCATCACCCCCGGCAGCGCGCACCGCGTGCTGCAGTTGGCCGCCGCGCACAACTTCTATGTGCTGGAAGACGACACCTACAGCCACCTCGCCTCGGAGCACGAGACCCGTCTGGCGGCGCTCGACGGGCTGCAGCGCAGCATCTACGTCAGCGGCTTTGCCAAGATCCTGGCGCCCAACTGGCGTGTGGGCTTCATGGCCGCGCCGAGCGCGCTGGTGGAACGCCTGCTCGACACCAAGATGCTGACCACGCTGACCACGCCCGCGCTGCTGGAAAAAGCCCTGGCCTGGTGTATCGACCAGGGCCAGTTGCGCCGGCACTCGGAACGCATTCGCCAACGCCTGGACCTGGCGCGCGCGCGCAGCGTGAAGCTGGCGCTGGCCCACGGCTGCAGCTTTGCCGCGCAACCGGCGGGCCTGTTCGGCTGGGTGGACACGGGCGTGGACACCGACGCCTTGGCACAGCGCATGCTGGACCACGGCTACCTGCTGGCGCCGGGCTCGCTGTTTCACGCCGCGCGCGCGCCCAGCACCCTCATGCGCATCAACTTCGCAACCACGCAGGACGCGGCGTTCTGGAAAGTGTTTGCCAAGCTGGCGAAGGAATTCGCGCCCCGCACGCCACGGCGCGGGGCTTGATGCCTTTTGTGGGGTCTAGCCGCCAGCGGCCCGGCGCACTACTTGACCAGCAACAGCGCGACGCCATGGGCCGGCAGCGTCACGTCGATGTTCTTCGACTTGAGCCCCAGCTTTTTCTGCCGCCAGGCATCAAAGGCCTCGAATTGACCCGGGCGGGCGAACAGGCTGGATTCGATCTGGGTCGAGCGCAAGCTCTCGCCCAGGTTGAAGATGCCCACCGCCATGGAGCCGCCCTCCAGTTCCTTGACCCAGACCTGCCAGCCGTCACGATCGAGCACGCGCTGCGCCCCCTTGCCCAGCGCGTCCTGGTTGATGGCGATGACGTCGTGGTTCGTCAAAAGACCGAGCGTGAATTCATCCAGGCTGCGCATGTCGTTGCTGATCAGCAGCGGCGCGGCCATCAGGCTCCACAGGCTGACCTGGCTGTACTGCTCGTCTGGCGTGAGGCGCGAGGGGTGGGGTGCGCCGCCCAGGCCCAGGGTGCCGACCATCAGCATGTCGGGGTCGTTCCATCGTCCCGGCGCCACGACACCCGTGTAGGGCGCCATGGCAAAACCATTCTGCAGCACGCTGCTCCAACTGTCGTCGATGTCGCCAGTCATGCGCCACAGCTGGCCGCCCACGGACGGGCCCCAGTTCCAGACCTTTTCTTCGCCGTACTGGCAAAGGCTGAAGATGATGCTGCGCGGCTCCAGCCGCAGTGCCTGGTTCATCAACCGGTAGGGTTGCTGCTGCTCATCGAGCGTCGGCGGTTTGGACAGGGTCTGCGCGTAGCTGCACAGGTCGTACTTGAGAAAGTCCACGCCCCAGCGCCCATAGGTCGCGGCGTCGTTGAATTCATGCCCCAGGCTGCCCAGGTAGCCGCCGCAGGTCGTGGCGCCGGGAGACGAGTAGATGCCAAAGCCCAGCCCCTGCGCGTGCAGCGATTGCCCCAGCGCGAGCATGTCGGGGAAGCGCTGATTGCCCGAGATCTGGCCATCGGCAGCGCGCTGCTCCGACTCCCAGCCATCGTCGATGTTGATGCGGCTCCAGCCCTTGGCCGCCAGGCCCTTGTCAATGAAGACCTGCGCCGCCTTGCGCACCAGTGAGTCGCTGACCGCCAGCCCATGAGCGTACCAACTGTTCCAGCCCATGGGTGGCGTGAGCGCGAGCTGCGCGCCCGCCACCAGCGTCCACTCGCGCTTGGCGCTGCCGAGCGCGTTGCGCACGCCCAGCTTGACGATGTAGCGGCCCTCCTTGGGTGTGATGCCGCTGATGACGCCGGTCTTGCCATCCAACTTGAGGCCACGCGGCAGACCCTGCGCCGAAAACCGCAGCGGCGCGCGACCCGTCGCGGCAATCCGATAGTGCAGCGGTGTGCCGGGGCGCGAGCCCAGCAGGCGCGCGCCGTGCAAGGCGGGCTTGGGCCCATCCGGCGGTGTGAGCCGATAGGGCAGTTGATGGATGGCCGTGGCCGCGTGGCCCGAACCGGCATCAAGGTAGCGCAAGCGGGCTTGAATTCCCGGCCCGGAGGGCAGCGTCCAACGCAGCGTTTGGCTCGTCTGGGGCGCCAGGCGAATGGACTGCTTGCGTGTCATCAGCACCCGGTTCTTGAGCTGATCGCGGACCTCGATCTCCAGGCGGCCGCGCTGCGCCACGGGGTAGCTGTTGCGCACGCTCAAAACGCTTTGAATCTTGCCGTTGGCGAGCAGCCGATGACTGGCTTGCGCCTGATCGAATTGCAGGCCGTCAGCGCGCTGCGGAATCGACAGATGGGGCGTGTCACGATAGAAGCCACCGCCGCCACCGCCGTCGTAAACGCGCACGGCAATCACGTTGTCAGCGTCCCAGCGGATGCTGTCGTTGGGCAGGTCCACCTGATAGTCCCGCACCACGTCCCAGCGACCTTCGTAGCCGCCCGGGTCGCTGGGCATGCGTCCGGTCTTGCCGATCAGCACACCGTTCAGATAAGACTCGTCGGAGTCGTCAATCGCCGACAGATAAACCCGCAGCCGCTTGCGCCAGTCGCTGCTTTCGCGCAGCGCCGACGGGATCACGACGTGGATGCGGTACCAGGAATAACCGTCGTAGCCCTCGAATCCCTGGGCTTCGTAATACTGCGTCGTGCTGAGCAGCTTCCAGCCACTGTCATCGAAGTTTGGCTCGCGCCAGGCCGCGTTGTCACCGGTGGCAAAGCGCGCTTGTGGCAGCAGGATGCTTTGCGTCGAACTGGCCGCGCTGGCAGCGCCGCCCATGGCGACAAGGCAGGCGGCGAAAAACACGAGCCCTAGCAGCCTGCCGGACTTTGCGCGCGGGACGCCCAAAGCCCGACAGGCTGCTAGGCGGCACGCTGAGTCTGCGAAATGCTTCATGCTGAGCTTCGAAGTGAATGGCGCGGCACTCTAACACGCCCGGGGTCAGACGCTGAGTGTCGGCCTGCGCGGGCACTTCGAGACAGCACCCGGGCGCCTTGCGCACGCTGCACAAAATTTCATGCTTCGGCGGCGAAGCGCCCCGAGTCATGAAAGTTCATTCTTTCACAGTAAGGAAACGCAGAACAATTCGAACCGTTCGGGCTGAGCTTGTCGAAGCCTCGCGTCACTTATTGATTCTCAATGAAGGCCCTTCGACCATTGGAACGAGGCCTCAAACGACGGCTCCTGCATCCATCCCGGTTTGGCTCCAACGCGTCCCGCGCACAAAGTCCGACACGCTGCCAGGATTTTTTCCAGGCCCGACACTCAATTTCTCCATGGCGTGGGCCTTTAACTCCAATGGTTTTTCGAACTCTATGGCAAGTAGCCGCGCCGTATCGACGGCACAACTATGAATTCTGAGAGTTACAACATTCTTAAGTTGGTGGGCGCTCGAAGCACCACACCAAGCACCGAACCAGAAGGATCTGGCATGCCGTTAGCAGTGAGCGGGTAGGGATAAATAAATGGACTATAAATATAAGTTGTGCCGGCCGTGTCCGTACTTTTCTGTTGAATTTTCATATTCGCGGGTGCACTATTTGACGTTATAAAATTAACTCCTGGCGTGACCGAGCTGCTGGTGCACTCTACGCCTGTCGAATAGGCCACTGGGAGTGAGGTGTCGTTGCCCCAAATATACACGGGGCTCCAATGGGCTCGCTTGATGCCTTCGCCTACCCGATACTGCGCGTCTCCGGCTCTGCATTCGTATCGCAACATGATTGCCAGACTATTGGTGACGCCTGTTTTATGGTTATTAAAAATGACGCCGCTACCAGCACGGATATCAAAGGATTGCTCCCATGATGAGTATGCCGTATTGAAGGTATTTTCATAAAATTCAAACCATCTCGTGCCGATGTTTGACCCGCCATGGGTGTCGACTTGACTGCCGTTAAAAGTATTATGCCTCACGACAATTCTGGCCGCGTCGTAGGATTGAATCGATGATTGAGTACCCCATCCTCCAACGCTTCCATTCTGGAAAGTATTGGACTCTACATAAAGTGCATTAGTGCTTCCCGGCGTCACGTCGTCCGACCAACCCGCAAAACCTGGCCCCCAATTGTGGATCAATTCCGAATTGTTCACGGCATAAAATATATTGTGATCGACCAGCCCCCGACAACTGAACAGATCCAGTTGAATTGATCCTGTGCCGCTTATAAAACGATTATTGTCAATGCGCATCGGCGCCGAAGTATACTGGTGGCTACCATTACATCCTATGAATCTACGATTGTAAGTCCCACCTAAAAATGAAAATCCAGTAATTCGGGTTCCATTTGTTGTACCCTGCGTGAACTCAATCAGTTTCACCTGTGATCCGGATACATTGTGGGTAATATTGGTAAGTCCGACTCCAGCACCTTGCAAGGTGATCGATTTGGTTCCTAGACTTAAAATCGAGTTCCACGTGCAATCACCTTTTGCGACGATGAGCGTATCCCCGTCGGCAGTGAGATCAATCTTTGCTTGTATGTCTGGTTGTAGGCAAGTAGTCAGAGATAAGGTCGCGGCAACTGAGTTCATGGACAGCAAAAAGATCACAGCACATAAACTTAATGGCTTCATAAGGTGCTCCTCCAACGGATAACGGATACGGCTACGGATAGGCATTTCGAGCACATGAAGCCAAGTATCGGCCCTTGGAAGAGCCCCCGCCCCACGTAGAAACCCGCACAGCGCCAGCAGTAGGGCCGTGCCTGGGCGATCCACCGCCACGATGCGCTGTTCACAAGAGGGATTGGCGTGAAGTTAGGGACGCGCAGATTTATTCCGTTCGTCCTGAGCCTGTCCTGTCATGTCATGTCATGAGCCTGTCGAATGATCGAAGGGCCTTCATTGAGAATCAATCAGTGACGCGAGGCTTCGACAAGCTCAGCCCGAACGGTTCGAATCGTTCTGCGTTTCCTGCCTGTGAAAGTTCGAATCGTTCTGCGTTTCCTGCCTGTGAAAGTTCGAATTGTTCTGCGTTTCCTGCCTGTGAAAGTTC
>CAIMSP010000029.1 GCA_903844215.1 uncultured beta proteobacterium
AAGTGCATCATCGCCGCAGGCAGCCAAGCTGTGCGCTTGCCCTTCATGCCGAACGACCCGCGGGTGGTGGACAGCACCGGCGCGCTCGAGCTCAAAGAAGTCCCCAAACGCATGTTGATTCTGGGCGGCGGCATCATCGGCCTGGAAATGGGCACGGTTTACAGCACGCTGGGCGCGCGCCTGGACGTGGTGGAAATGATGGACGGCCTGATGCAAGGCGCCGACCGCGACCTGGTCAAGATCTGGCAAAAGATGAACGCGCCACGCTTTGACAACATCATGCTCAAGACCAAGACCGTGGGCGCCAAGGCCACGGCCGCCGGCATCGAGGTCACGTTTGCCGCGGTGGAGGAGGGCGGCACGACGCCCGCACCGCAGACCTACGACCTGGTGTTGCAGGCCGTGGGCCGCACGCCCAATGGCAAGAAGATCGCTGCCGACAAGGCCGGCGTCAGCGTCACCGATCGCGGCTTCATCCCGGTGGACATCCAGATGCGCAGCAACGTGCCGCACATCTTCGCCATCGGCGACATCGTGGGCCAGCCCATGCTGGCGCACAAGGCGGTGCACGAGGCGCATGTGGCGGCTGAAGTGATCGCCGGCGAACTGCAAGGCAACGCCAAGCTGGCCAGCGCGGCTTTCAATGCCCGCGTGATCCCCAGTGTGGCCTACACCGACCCCGAGGTGGCCTGGGTGGGCCTGACCGAAGACCAGGCCAAGGCGCAGGGCATCAAAGTGAAGAAGGGCCTGTTCCCCTGGAACGCCTCCGGCCGCGCCATCGCCAATGGCCGCGACGAAGGCTTCACCAAGCTGCTGTTCGACGACTCCGAAGAGGCGCATGGCCACGGCAAGATTCTCGGCGGCGGCATGGTCGGCACGCACGCCGGCGACATGATCGGCGAGATCGCGCTGGCCATCGAGATGGGCGCCGACGCCATCGACATCGGCAAGACCATCCACCCCCATCCCACGCTGGGCGAGAGCATCGGCATGGCGGCGGAAGTGGCGCACGGCAGTTGCACCGATTTGCCGCCCGCGCGCAAGTAACACCATTCCGCGGGAAGATCAAAAGCCCGAACCGATTCCGGTTTGGGCTTTTTGCTGTGCGCGGGCGACGCGCGACGACCTGGCACTAGCAGCCTGTCGGACTTTGCGCGTCCCGCGCGCAAAGTCCGACAGTAAGACTAGATGTCTTGTCCCTTGATGAGCGCGATCACGCTGGCCAGGGTCGTGGCGTCGTCGTCGAAGCCGCCATGGGTCGTGCTCTTGGACTGTGCGCCGGGCGCAGCCCAGGCCCGCACGCCGTCCAACCCCTGGCTCGCGAGCGCGGCGAAATACTTCTCCATGCCCAGGATGGGCGTCAGCGCGCCGCTCTCGAACGACTGCGACACGAGGTAGAGCAGCGATCGGCTGTAGCCCAGGATCGGCTTGCAGCTAGGGTCCTTTTGCTCCACGTCGTCGGCCAGGTGGAACTGGTTCAGCCGCTTGACCTGGCCGCTTCGGATGTGGGGCAGGACACATTCCTGGAACACGTCCAGGCGCACCGCCGGCGCCATGAAGTTGATGCTCTCGAAAGTCCAACCCAGCGGGCACAAGGCCTTGACGACGTAGCTGTGCACGATCGATCCTGCGGAATGGCCGATCAGATGCAGGCGCACCTTGGTCGGATCAGCGAACAGGGCCGACTTGGCGCAGGCCTTGTAGAGTTTGATGCCGCCGCTGTCGGGCGCTTGCGAGATGGCTTCGCCGTTCTTCTTCATCTCACCCCAGATCGTCGTGCCGGGGTGTGCCAGCAGTTTCTCCAGGCGTTCGTTCCACCAGGTCTTGGCGACGTCAAGCATTCCGCCCGCCATGCGTGGCTCACCCTCGAGCCTGTCTTCGAGGCGATTCTTCAGCGTTGACAGCAGGTCGGTTTCCCACATCAGGAAGATGGGAAAGATCTGCTGGTCATACAAGGCCGCGATCCACTTCGCTGCGGTCGCTGCGGCCTCGCTTTCCGAGGTCAGGCCGCCGTGCGCATAGATTGCGATATCGACCGGATCGTTCTTGCCCAAGCCCCAGTTGCTGCGGGCGATGGCGAGCTGCTGCGTGACCAGCGCTTCGATGTCGCCGTCGTTGGTGCGAAAGTCACCGGTGTTGCTGAGGCGGCCGTTGTTCTCCATGTCGATGATGAAGGGATTGATCTCACGCGATCGCAGCGTGAGATTGGCGGCGATATGCACCTTGCCGTCGCGCAGGCGCAGGCTGGGCGCTTGCGCGATTTCTTCGTGCAGATCGGTCACCACCCCGAGTTGCGCCACCCAACAGTCCATGGCGTTGTCGAGCCAGTCTTCGTAATGAAGTATCGCGCGGCCCGCCGTGCCCCAATTCTTGCCCCAGGAATTCTGGATGATGAAGCCCTCACGGTTGTAGCCGACGATCGCAAAGGCGTGGCCGCCATCGGCCGGCGTGGCTCGTTGCGTGGGGATCTGCCACCTGTCTTTGCCTTTCACGCCCAGACCCTTGGCCCAACCATCGTGGCAGGCGGCCGTGGCGTAGAGGATCCCCACCTCGTTCAGCGCCACATGCATGTCGGTGATGGCTCGGGGGTCAAGCCGGTAATAGGCCCCCAACGGGCGCCGCACGGCGTCAAGCCACCAGTCGTCCTGCGCCTGCTTGGCGGCTTGGGGCATCTTCTCGGTCGGCCACAGGGGCGCTGCGCAAGCCCCGTACTTGAACCAGCCCTTCATGGCGCCGCGTGCGCTCGAACCCGTGTCCATGGCCGGGCTGCCGGGGAATTCGTCATAGCGCCGCGCCATGGAATAAAGCATGAAGGGCGACACGTCGCACTGCGCCGGCTTGCGACCGGCGGCGCGCTGCAAATGGGACACCACGCTGGCCAGCGCAAAACCGGTGCAGGCACTGGTCTGTCCCTGGTCGAGCACCGGAATCTGCAGCCTCGGTTCGAGCGTTCCCGAGGGAATGATTCCAACCGGTGGCAGGTAAGGTCGGTCGCGCAGGTCGAGCCGATCCGGGACGACGTTGCGAATGCTTGGCCGGCTCTTCGCTGGATGTTGCGTGATGCTTTTCGCCATGATGAATCTCCCTCAATGCCGCCGTCCGAACACGACAGCGCGCCGCCGATGCTCCATCGGCCGCGCTTTTTGATTTTTGCGAAATATCAAATCTCGGGAAAGCCCGCGTGAAACAGGTCCGAGCGGATGGTTGGCGCCACCGCCTGGCCGTGACCCCGGTTTTCGGCTCCAGCGAAAGCCGCAGTTTTTATTTGCAATCGGTGGACGGCCTTTTCTGGAGTCGCTTGTCTGCTATCAAAAAGATAGAAATGCCGAGACTGCGTGGTGCTTTCGGCGGCTGCGGGCGCCGTTGCCCTGGCCGGCCTTCCTACAATGCAGGCTATGTTTGTCCACCTGCGCCTGCACACCGAATTTTCCGTCGTTGACGGCACGAATCGCATCGATGAAATCGTCCCCGCCGCCGTGGCCGATGGCCAGAGCGCGCTGGCCATCACCGACCTGAGCAATCTGTTTGGCGCGATCAAGTTCTACAAGGGCGCGCGCGGCAAGGGGCTCAAAGCCCTGATCGGCGCGGAAATCTTTCTCGAAGGCCTGGGCGCCGATGCGACGGCACTGTCGCGCGTGCTGGTGCTGGTGCAGAACACGCAGGGCTATTTGAATCTGTCGGAGCTGCTGGCGCGCGCCTACACGCAAAACGTCGTCAAGGCGCAGGCCGTGGTGAAGCTGGCGTGGCTGAGCGAGCTCAACGCCGGGCTGATCCTGCTCTCGGGCGCGCAGGCCGGGCCTGTGGGGCAGGCGCTGGTGCAGGGCGACGGTGTGCGCGCGGCCGACGCGGCGCTGCAACTGGCTTCGATTTTTCCGCACCGCTTTTATCTGGAACTGCAGCGCGCGGGCCGGGTGGACGACGAGGCCCAGGTCAGCGCGGCGGTGCAACTGGCCGCGCGCCTGAAGCTGCCGGTGGTGGCCACGCATCCGCTGCAGTTCGGCAGCGCCGAAGACTACGAGGCGCACGAGGCGCGGGTCTGCATTGCCGAGGGCGAGATCCTGGGCAATCCGCGGCGCGTGCGCCGCTTCACGCGCGAGCAGTATTTCAAATCCATGGCGCAGATGTGCGAGTTGTTCGCCGACCTGCCCTCGGCCGTGGCCAACACGCTGGAAATCGCCAAGCGCTGCAACCTCACGCTGGTGCTGGGCAAACCGCAGCTGCCCGAATACCCCACGCCCGAGGTCAACGGGGTGCGCATGACGCCGGACGACTACTTTCGTCACGTCTCGTTCGAGGGACTGGAGCAGCGCCTCGCGCACCTGTACGCGGACTCGTTGGAGCGGGACCAGCAGCGACCGCGCTACGTCGAACGCCTGGAGTTCGAGATCGCCACCATTTTAAAGATGGGCTTTCCCGGCTACTTTTTGATCGTCGGCGACTTCATCAACTGGGCCAAGAACAACGGCTGCCCGGTGGGCCCCGGGCGCGGTTCGGGCGCGGGCTCGCTCGTGGCCTACGCCATGGGCATCACCGATCTGGACCCGCTGCGCTACAACCTGCTGTTCGAGCGCTTCCTGAACCCCGAACGCGTTTCCATGCCCGACTTCGACATCGACTTTTGTCAGGGCAACCGCGATCGCGTGATCGACTACGTCAAGCTCAAGTACGGACGCGAGGCCGTGAGCCAGATCGTCACCTTCGGCACCATGGCGGCGCGCGCGGCGATCCGCGACGTGGGCCGCGTGCTCGACATGAGCTACACCTTTTGCGACGGCATCAGCAAACTCATTCCAAACAAGCCCGGCGTGAGCGTCACGCTGCAGTTGCCGCCGGCGGATCGAAAGAAGGACGACAAGACGGTCTATGCCAGCGAAGCCGAGCCGCTGCTGGCCGAGCGCGAGGCCAAGGAAGAGGACGTCAAGACCCTGCTGGAGTTGGCGCGCAAGCTCGAAGGCATGACGCGCAATGTGGGCATGCACGCCGGCGGCGTGTTGATTGCGCCGGGCAAGCTCACCGACTTCTGCCCGCTGTACCAGCAGCCCGGCAGCGACGCGGCGGTGAGCCAGTACGACAAGAACGACGTCGAGGCCATCGGCCTGGTGAAGTTCGACTTCTTGGGTCTGGCCACGCTGACGATTCTGGAGATCGCCAAGGACTTCATTCGGGCGCGCCACAAGGGGCAGGAGAACTTCGCCTTCGAGAACATCGACCTCGAAGACGCGGCCACCTACAAACTCTTTGCCGACGGACGCACCGAGGCCGTGTTCCAGTTTGAAAGCCGCGGCATGCAGGGCATGCTCAAGGACGCGCGCCCCACGCGCCTCGAAGACCTGATCGCGCTCAACGCCCTGTACCGGCCCGGCCCGATGGACCTGATCCCCAGCTTCGTGGCGCGCAAGCACGGGCGCGAGCCGGTGGAGTATCCGCACCCGCTGGTGGCGAAGATGCTGTCCGAGACTTACGGCATCATGGTCTATCAGGAGCAGGTGATGCAGACCGCGCAGATCCTGGGCGGCTACTCGCTGGGCGGCGCCGACATGCTGCGCCGCGCCATGGGCAAGAAGGACGCGGACGAGATGGCCAAGCACCGCCAGATCTTTCGCGACGGCGCGGCCAAGAACGACATCACCGAGGCCAAGGCGGACGAGGTCTTCGACCTGATGGAGAAGTTCGCGGGCTATGGCTTCAACAAGTCGCACGCCGCGGCCTACTCGCTGCTGGCCTACCACACGGGCTGGTTGAAAGTGCATTACACGGCCGAGTTCTACTGCGCCAACATGACCGTGGAAATGGACGACACGGACAAGTTGAAGATCTTGTTCGAGGACGCGCAAAAGTTTGGCCTGAGCTTCGAGACGCCGGACGTGAACCGCGGCCGGCACCGCTTTGAGCCGGTCACGGACAAGCTCATCCGCTATGGCCTGGGCGCGATCAAGGGCACGGGGCAACAGGCGATCGAGGCCATCGTGGCGGCGCGCGAAGGCCGCGGCCAGGGAGCGGCCGGCAGCGACACCGGAGCGTTCAAGAGCCTGTTTGATTTTTGCGTGCGCGTGGATCGCAGCCGCATCAACAAGCGCACAGTGGAGGCGCTGATCAAGGCCGGCGCCTTTGACGCGATCCAGCAAAACCGCGCCGCGCTGCTGGCCACGGTGGAGCGCGCTTTCGATTTTGCGGCCGCCGCGCAGGCCAACGTGAACCAGGGCGGATTGTTCGACATGGACGCCGACGCCCATGGCTCCAGCACGCAGGAGCCCGAGTTGGTGCAGGCGCTGCCCTGGGGCGTGAAAGAGCGGCTCACGCACGAGAAAGCCGCCTTGGGCTTTTATCTGTCCGGCCATTTGTTTGACGAAGTGGCGCGCGAGGTGCGCCGCTTTGTGAAGCGCGAAATCGGCGACCTGCTGGACTCGCGCGAGCCGCTGCTGCTGGCCGGCATCATCAATGATTTTCGTGTCATCAACGGCCAGCGTGGCCGCATGGGGCTGTTCAAGCTGGACGACAAGTCCGGCGTGATCGAGGCCACGATCACCGATGACTTGGTGAACGCGAACCGCCATCTGATCAAGGACGATGAATTCGTGGTGCTGCGTGGCAGCTTGCAGCCGGACCGTTTTTCCGGCGGCTTTCGCCTCAAGGTGGCGGCCGTGTACGACCTGGCGCTGGCGCGTTGCACCTTCGGCAAGTTCCTGCGCGTGAGCGTGGATGGCCGTGCACCCGACATCGCGCGCCTGGCGCGGGATTTCCCGCCGCGGCGCGAGTCCACCGAGCAGGGCGAACTGGTGCGCGCCCTGAGCGTGCGCCTGGCGGTGAAGAGCGAGCACGCCAGTGCCGAACTGCAGCTGGGCGAAGCGGCCCGCTTCTATCCCAGCGACGCGGCCCTGGCGAGTTGGCTCGCGCAAGCCGGCAACGCGGCCATCGTCTACGAGTAGATCGTCGTCCCAGCCTGTCCCAAGTTGGCCTCAGTCCTTGGGACGAAAGCCGATCACCAGCAAGGGCTGGACGCGACCATCGGTGTCGCGCGGCAGCCGCTCGGTCTTTTCAATCGCCCTGAGAACGGCATCGTCCCAGGACTTGACGCCGCTGGACTTGGCCAGCTTGCTGCTCAGAATCGTGCCATCGGGCGCGGTGCGCACCTCGACTTCGGCGCTGGGATTGCCGCTGAGCTCTTCGGTGTAAACGATCTTGGGTTTGATCGCGGCGGCGATGCGCGCGCCATAGCTGGCCGACGGGCCGGCCGAATGCGTGGCCGTCCCGGTGGCGGTGGCCCCACCGGTGGCGCCGGCCAGACCGGCCAGACGCTGCAGGTTTTCCTGGCGCTGCTTCTCCAGCGCCTTGGCGCTGGCCTGTTCCTGTTTGGTTTTGGCTGCGGCCAGGGCCTTCTTGTCGGCCTCGCGTGCCAGAGCGTCGTTGCGCAGCTTGTCGGCGGCCGCCTGCTTTGCTGCCTTGGCCTGGTCGCGCTCCAATTGCGCCAGGCGCTCGCGCTCCAGCGCCAACGCCTGCTGGTGCTTGACGCGCTCGCGCTCGAGTGCGATCTCGGGGTCGGGCGTGGCCACGGGCGGGGCGACTTCGGGCTCGGCTGGCGGCGCCGCCTGGGGCTCGGGTTCGGGCGCCGGCGCGGGCGCTGCGGCCTGCGGCAGCTCGGCCCAGAGCTCGGCGGCGGCGGTTTCCAGCGGGGCGTCGCGGCGCCAGTTCACGCCCCAGGTGAGTGCGGCCACGAGCAGCGCATGGGCCAGCAAGGCCAGCAGCAGCGCGCGCCACAGGCCCTCGGGCTGGACCGGCGAAAACTCCAAGTGCTGGATGGCGGCAGACATGGCGATCTCGGAAACGGCCGTCGCCTGGTGGTCAGGGCGCGAGCTGCACCGACAGGCCCACGCGCTGCACGCCGGCGCGTTGCAGCGTGTCCATCAGCTTGACCACGATTTCGTATTTCACCGAGCGGTCCGCGCTGATCACCACGGGCGTGGCGGCAACGCCGTTCTGCGCCTTGAGCACGGCCTTGGCCACCTCCCCCAGGGCCAGCGCTTGCGCGCCGAGCGGGGGCGTGGCCTCGCCCTTGGCGCTGATCTGGGTCAGGCTCAAGGCCAGCGACTCATCCTTGTTGACGACGATGCGGATCACACTGTCGGGCGTCTTGTTGGCGCGTCCCATGCTGGGCAGGTCGATCACGCTGGGCGCGATCAGCGGCGCCGTGACCATGAAGATGATCAGCAGCACCAGCATCACGTCGATGAAGGGCACCATGTTGATCTCGTTGATGGTGCGACGGCCGCGGCCGCGTGACACGAGGGCGGGCATGGCGGATGGGCGCTAGTGCACGCTGGGCGAAGTCACGCCCAGGTTGCGCTGCAGGATGTTGGAGAATTCTTCGATGAAGGTTTCCAGCCGGATGGCGATGCGGTCGATGTCGCGCGCAAAGCGGTTGTAGGCCACGACCGCCGGAATGGCGGCAAACAGGCCGATGGCGGTGGCCACCAGCGCTTCGGCGATGCCCGGCGCCACCGTGGCCAGCGTCACCTGCTGCAGCGAGGCCAGGCCGGTGAAGGCGTGCATGATGCCCCAGACCGTGCCGAACAGACCCACATAGGGCGAGACCGAACCGACCGATGCGAGAAAACTCAGATGGGTTTCGATCACGTCCATTTCGCGCTGAAAGCTCGCGCGCATGGCGCGCCGCGCGCCGTCCATGAGCGTGGCCGAATCGGTGATGCGGCGTTCGCGCAGTTTTTGAAACTCGCGCATGCCGCTGGCGAAGATGCGCTCCATCGGGCCACCCTGGGCGGCGTTCTTCGACGCCGTGGCGAACAGCTCGCTCATGTTGGTGCCGGACCAGAAGTTGCGTTCGAACTCGTCGTTCTGCGACTTCACCCGACCCAGCGAAAACAGCTTGCGAAAGATCGCCGACCAGCTGGAGATCGACACCCCGAGCAGCAGCAGCATCACCGCCTGCACAACCCAACTGGCGTGCATCACAAGTTGAAAAATCGACAGGTCTTGATTCATGTTTGAAGGGCTTGCAGCAGTTGGTTCGGAATTCTCGCGGGCTTGAGGCTGGCGCCGTTGACCCAGCCAATGCGCACGCTGGCGCGACAAAGAAGCGCTTGCTTGTTGCCATTCTCGGCTGTGGCCAGGCGCAGCGCCTGCTGCTCCATGGTAAAGGAGGAGCGACCCATTTCCAATATCTTCGCTGTAACCAAAAGTTGATCATCCAGCCGCGCCGGCAGCAGGTATTTGACCTGGGCTTCGCTCACCACAAACATGGCACCGGTCTGCACGCGCAGCGCTTGCTGCTCCAGCCCGAGCGCGCGCAGCCACTCGGTGCGGGCGCGCTCAAAGAACTTCAGGTAGTTGGCGTAGTACACGATGCCGCCGGCATCGGTGTCCTCCCAGTACACGCGCACCGGCCAGCTGAATATCGCCCCCACGCTTGCCACTGCGTGTGCTGCGCTGCCCCCCGAGGGGGCCGTGCCTTGCTTGGGGCGGCCCGGCGCGGCGGCTGCCCCCCAGCGTTCCTCGCTGCCGCTCGTTCCAGGGTTTGTCACTGCGCTCTCAGCTTCGGCCATGGGCTCGGTCGTGGCTGATTTCATCGGCCCGCAGCGTCGGGGCCAGGCCGTTGAGCACGGCGTTGACGTATTTGTGCCCGTCGGTGCCGCCAAACTCCTTCGCCAGTTCGATGCACTCGTTGAGCACCACGCGCCAGGGCACATCCAGGCAGTGCTTGAATTCATAGGCGCCGATCCACATCGCCGCGTGTTCGATCGGCGAGATCTCGGCCATGGGGCGGTCCAGCAGCGGCAGGATCAGCGCATCGAGCTCGGCGCTGAGCTCCACGCAGCCATGCAGCAGGGCGTCAAAGTGCGCGGCGTCGGCCTTGTTGAAGCCGGACAGATCGCGCGTGAAGGCGTCGATGGCGCCGGCTTCGTTGCGTCCCACCAGATGCTGGTACAGCGCCTGCAGCGCAAACTCGCGAGCGCGCGTGCGTGGTGCCTTGGAGGCGGCCTTGCGCGCACCGGTGCTGGTGACGCCGGTGCGCGCCTGGCGCGGCGGGCGCTGATCGATGGGCGCGCCGCTCATGCCAAGGACTCCATCAGGTTCGCCATTTCCACGGCGACGTAGGCCGCGTCGCGGCCCTTTTCCACCTGGCGCGCCACCGCCTGGTCCAGGCTTTCGGTGGTCAGAATGGCGTTGGCAATCGGCACGCCGTAGTCCAGCGCGACACGGCTCACGCCCGCGCCCGATTCGTTGGCCACCAGTTCGAAGTGGTAGGTCTCGCCGCGGATGATGCAGCCCACCGCCACCAGCGCGTCGAATTTTTCGGTCTCGGCCAGGGCCTGCAGCGCCACGGCAATTTCCAGAGCGCCGGGCACCGTGACATGGGTGATGTCCTCGGCGTTGACGCCGAGCTCGAGCAACTGTTCCTTGCAGGCCTGAGCCAGCGCGTCGGTCACGCTGGCGTTGAAGCGCGCCTGCACCAGGCCGATGCTGAGTTCTTTGCCGTCGAGCCGCTCGGACTGCGCGCGGATGGTGTCGCTTGCTTGCATGACTGATTCCTTGATTCGATTATTTTGAAAGATAGCCGCTGATTTCCAGACCGTAGCCGGTCATGCTGGGCATGCGCCGGGGATTGCCCATCAGGTTCATCTTGTGCACGCCGCAGTCGCGCAGGATTTGTGCGCCCACGCCGTAGCTGCGCAGGTCCATGCGGCCGCGTTCGGGGGCGTGGGCGGCGCGCGCCGTGCCGTCAAACTGGGCCAGCAACTGGTCCGCGCTTTCGCCGCAATTGAGCAGCACCACCACGCCCTTGCCCTCCAGCGCCACGCGCTGCAGTGCCGCCTCCAGACTCCAGGAGTGCATGGCGCGATTCACCTCCAGCGCGTCCAGCACCGACAGCGGCTCGTGCACTCGCGCGACCACCGTTTCCGAGGCTTCCCACTGGCCCTTGACCAGCGCCAAGTGCAGGCCCTGGCTGGGTTTGTCGCGATAGGCGTGCACCGTGAATTCGCCAAAGGCGGTCTGCAGCGCGCGCGTTCCCAGGCGCTGCACCAGCGACTCGGTGCGGCTGCGGTACGCGATCAAATCGGCGATGGTGCCGATCTTCAGGCCGTGCGTCTGGGCAAAGGCCTGCAGGTCGGGCAGACGCGCCATGGTGCCGTCGTCGTTCATGATTTCGCAGATCACTGAGGCCGGCGTGCAGCCGGCCATCGCCGCCAGATCGCAACCGGCTTCGGTGTGGCCGGCGCGCATCAGCACGCCGCCTTCCACCGCCTGCAGCGGGAAGATATGGCCGGGTTGCACCAGGTCGTCGGGCCGGGCGTTGGCGGCGACAGCGGCTTGCACCGTGCGCGCGCGATCCGCCGCCGAGATGCCGGTGCTCACGCCTTCGGCGGCTTCGATCGACACCGTGAAGGCCGTGCCTTTCTTGTCGCCGTTGCGCGCCACCATCGGTGGCAGTTGCAGGCGGTCGCACCTGTCGCGCGTCAGCGTCAGGCAGATCAGGCCGCGGCCAAAGCGCGCCATGAAATTGATGGCTTCGGCACTGACGTGTTCGGCCGCGAGCACCAGGTCGCCTTCGTTCTCGCGGTCTTCTTCGTCCACCAGAATCACCATGCGCCCGGCGCGCATCTCGGCCAGGATGTCTTCGACCGGCGAAATGCCAAGGGGGGAGGGGGTTGTCATGTCAGGGGCTCTCAAAGGCGGTTAACGGGAAGGGGTGGTGTTCATGTGGCTGAGCATGCGTTCGACATAGCGCGCCACGCTGTCGATTTCCAGATTCACCTGCGCGCCGGGGCTGAGTTCGCGCAGCGCGGTGTTCTGCACGGTGTGCGGGATCAGGTTGATGCTGATCTCGCAGCCCTGCGCGCCATCGCGCACCGTGTTGACTGTCAGGCTCACGCCGTTGACGGTGATGGATCCTTTGTAGGCCAGGTACTTGGCCAGGGGCGTGGGGCACAGCAGGCGCAACTCCACGCTCTCGCCGACCGGGGCAAAGTGGCTCACGGTGCCGACGCCGTCCACGTGGCCCGAGACGATGTGACCGCCGAGCCGGTCGTTGGCGCGCAGTGCCTTTTCCAGATTCACCGCGCCCACCGCGCCCAGGCCGGCGGTCTTGTCCAGCGACTCGGCGGAGATCTCGATGACAAACTGGGGTTGAGCCAGGTCCAGCGCCGTGACCGTCATGCAGGCGCCATTGATGGCGATGCTGTCGCCCAGCGCGACATCGTCCAGATAGCCCGCAGGCGTGTTGATCTCCAGCCGCTTGCCGTGTTGCGAAGAGCTGCCCAAGGTGTGCGCGGCGACGATGCGCCCGACACCGGAAATGATTCCAGTAAACATGCGGCTATTTTCGCAGGGAATCGGTGCCCGCCAAAAAGCGCTCCCGTCCCTGGACGCGGGCCAGCAAACGCAGGTCCGGCCCGAGCATCACGCTGGACTTGAATTCCAGCGCCGTGGCCTGTGCCAGCTCGGTTAGCGGGCCGAAGCTGGCCATGTCGCGTCCCTGGCCCAGCAGCTTGGGTGCCAGGTACAGCAGCAGCTCGTCCACCAGGGCCTCGCGGATGAGCGAACCGTTGAGCTTGTGCCCGGCTTCCACGTGCACTTCGTTGACCTCGCGCTTGGCCAGGTCGCGCAACATGGCCGCCAGGTCCACCTTGCGCCCAACTCCCTCGCCCTTTGGGAGAGGGTCGGGGTGAGGGTTACCCGGCAGATAAATCACCAGCGCGCCTCGCGCCTCCAAGGCCCGCTGCCGTTCAAGGTTCGGCTCGGCGGCGTAGAAAATAAGCTGCCGGTCGGCGTCAAACAGCAGCGCGTCGGGCGGCGTCTCGAGTCGGCTGTCCACCACCACCAGCCGGGGCTGGCGCGGCGTGTCCAGGCCGCGCACATCCAGTCGGGGGTTGTCCTGCAGCACCGTGCCCACGCCGGTGAGCAGGGCGCAGGCGCGTGCCCGCCAGGCGTGGCCATCGGCGCGCGCGGCCTCGCCGGTGATCCATTGGCTCGCACCATTCTCCAGCGCGGTCTTGCCGTCGAGCGAGGCCGCCAGCTTCATGCGCACCCAGGGGGTCTGGCGCGCCATGCGGCTGAAAAAACCGATGTTCAACTCGAAGGCGTCTTCGGCGCCGGGACCCACGCTCACGTGCACGCCGGCGGCGCGCAGGCGCGCAAACCCCTGGCCCGCGACCCGCGGATTGGGGTCGGCCATGGCCGCGACCACGCGCCCGATGCCCGCAGCGATCAAGGCGTCGCAGCAGGGGCCGGTGCGGCCCTGGTGCGCGCAGGGTTCGAGCGACACGTAGGCCGTGGCGCCGAGCACCGAATGGCCGCGCCGCGCCGCGTCGCGCAAGGCCATCACTTCGGCGTGCGGCCCGCCCGTGGCCTGGGTTGCCCCCAGGCCGAGCAAGGCGCCGTCGGCGCTGGTCAGCACGCAGCCCACGGCCGGGTTCGGCGGGCAAACGAGCCGCGCCTGGCGTGCGAGCTCGCCACATTTCTTTACGGATTCATCAGGATTCATACGGCTGGTTGCAGGCGGTTGGACTTTCAATGCTCGATCTTGCCACTTATCCGGCGGGCCGCGCCGGTTATCCGTTAAGCAGTGCGGAGCGCCTTGGCCTCCGATATGCTGACCCACATCAAACAAGGGGGGCGTCATGCGCAGCCAAAAGGGATTCACGCTGATCGAGTTGATGATCACAGTCGCGATCATCGGTATTCTCGCGGCCATGGCCCTGCCTTCGTACACGGCCTACGTGCAACGCGGCAAGATCACCGAGGCCGTGGCCGGCTTGGCCGGCATGAAGGTCAAGATGGAGCAGTACTTCCAGGATAACCGCACCTATGTGGGGGCGTGCGTGGCCGGCACCGTCGCGCCTTTGCCGGCGGGTGGCGACGCGAAATATTTCACTTTTTCCTGTCCCGCCGCCACGCTTTTGGCCACCACCTTTGTGGTTCAGGCAGACGGCATTGCGGGCGGCACGATGGATGGCTTCACCTACACGGTCAACCAGAACAACGTGCGCGCCACTTCGGCCGTTCCAACCGGATGGACGACCTCGGCCAGTTGCTGGGTCTTGAGGGCGGACGGATCATGTTGACACGTCGCTGCACAGCGGGCTTCTCGCTGATTGAACTGATGGTGGGCTTGGTGATCATGGCCTTGTTGCTGGGCCTGGGCCTGCCCTCGCTCAGCAGCTATCTGGCGAACAACAAGATCAGGGCCACGGCCTCGAACTTCAGCGCCGACCTGCAGTTCGCGCGCGCCGAGGCCATTCGGCGCAACGGCAATGTGGGGCTGGTGCTGACCAGCGACGCGCCCATCGCTGCCAACGAGAATGCGCCCACGCTCAGCCTGGCCGGCCCGAACTGGATGGTGCGCCTGCGCACGCCGGGCGCGCCGCCGACCTTTTCCTTGCTGCAGGGAAAGTCTGCCGCCGAGGGTTCGACCCAGGTGGTGGTCGCGGGCGGCGTTTCCAGCCTGAATTTCTCCGGCCTGGGCTCCAGCGATCAGGCGGCCACCGTGTCATTTGATTTTTCCAATCCCAATGGCGGGGCCTGCGTGCTTCCTGTGGCTCCGGCCGTGGTGGGTGGCCCCATGCGCTGCCTGCGTGTGCAGGTGACGGTGGGTGGCCAGGTGCGCGTCTGTGATCCGGCCGTGGTCACGGTGGGCGACGCCCGAACGTGTAGTTAGGAAACAGACCCATGAAGCCGACCCCGACTCTGTCCAAGCTCTCCACCCCGTCGCAACAGCGCGGCATGATGATGATCGAGGCGCTGATGGCCATCCTCATCTTTTCGCTGGGCATCCTGGGCATGGTGGGCGTGAATGCGCTGGCCGTGGCCTCGCAGTCGGACGCGCAGTACCGCACCGACGCGAACAAGTTTGCCACCCAGATCATCAACCAGATCTGGGTCAGCGTGGCGCGCGTCACCGATGCCGCCGGCGTCACCACGGTCACGCCGGCATCCTTGACCGCCTTTCAACACCAGCCCGGCGGAGCCAACTGCGCATTTGCGGGTGACGTTGCCACCCAGGCCCTGGTGGCCCCTTGGGTGGCTTCCATGACGGCGGCGGGCAGCGGCTTGCCCGGTGCGACGGCGGTGATGCAGCAAATCGTGGTGGCGAATACCAATATTCAGCGCAATGAAGTCACCGTCACCGTCTGCTGGAAGGCGCCGGGCGACGCGGTGGCACGCAAGCACGTCATGAAGACGGTGATCAACTGAGCGCGCCATGAAACAGCACCCTGCAACATCCAGACGGCGCAGCCAAGGCCTGTCGCTGATCGAGACCCTGGTCGGTCTGGCCATTGCCTTGATCGCGATGCTGATCGTGTTTCAGGTCTTCAGCGCCTCCGGCGAGCGCAGCCGCACGACCACGTCCGGCAGTGACGCGCAGGTGGCAGGCAGTCTGGCGCTGTTTCAACTGGACCGCGATCTCAAGATGGCGGGCATGGGCTTTGGTCTGCTCCCGCCCACCGGAGTCGCTGGCGGCGTGGGCGGCTGCACGCTGAACGCCTATAACAGCGCGCTGGCCGTGGCCGATGTCAACTTTCCGTTGATGCCGGTGCAGATCATCCAGGGGGTTGATGCCCTCGGGGTGGTGAATGGATCGCCCGCGCAGATCGCCGTCACCTACGGCGATTCGGCCTACTTTGCGCTGGCGCGCCACTTCAATGCGTCCACGACCACGAGCAAGAAGCTGGACACCCGCGATGCCTTCCAACTCGGCGACATCGTGCTGGTGACGAGGAGCGACACCAACAATGTCGGTTCTTGCGCGATGGTCGAGATCACGGGCGTTCCCGCGCCCGACGATACCTTCACCATCAATCACGCTCAGGGCGGCACCTACACCAGCGTTTACACCGGTGCGGGCACGGTGCCCACCATGAATGCTGCGGCCGGCGTGAACACCCTCGTGGCAGCGACCGGCTTTGTCTATAACCTGGGGCCCAGGCCACAGCGCAAGCTGTGGCAGGTCAGGCCCGCTGGCGCAGCCGGCGCGAACCTGCTGGTGTGGAACGACACGCTGCATTCAGACACCCAAACCCAGGTGACCGAAGGGGTCGTGAACCTGCAGGCCGAGTACGGCGTGGACGACGGCTGCGGTGCCGTTTGCATCGCGGCCCTCTTGGCCGCCGGGGCCGTGGCCAACGACGGCATCATCAGTCCGACGGAATGGACCATCACGGCGCCGGCCGACCCGACGCGCCTGCTGGCGGTGCGCTTTGCCGTGCTGGCGCGCAGCCAGCAGTACGAGAAGACGGCGGTGACCACGGTGGCGCCGTTCTGGGCGAATGACGCGGCCGGCCACAGCTTCACCATGTTCAACGTGGACGGAACAGCCGACAGCACGCCGGGCAACGCCAACGATTGGCGCCACTACCGCTACCGCGTGTACGAGTCTGCCGTGCCCTTGCGCAACCTGATCTGGGGCAAATGATGAAACGCGAACTTGTGATTCGAGCCTTGCCGCGCCGGCTGCGGCGCCAGCAGGGCGTGGTGCTGTACGTGGCCTTGATCGTGATGATTGCCATGATGCTGGCGGGTGTGGCGATGCTGCGCTCGGTGGGCACGGGCGTGGGCGTCGCGGGCAACCTGGCCTTCAAACAAAACGCCACGCTCGCCGGCGACCGCGCGGCGGACGCGGCGATTGGCTGGATGAAAGGCCTGCCGGCCGCGACAGCGTCGGCCACGCTGCAAAACGACTCCGCCGCGAATGGCTACTTTGCCTCCTGGAACGCCAATTTCAACCCCTTGACGTTTGACTGGACCCTCGATGCGGTCCAGACCGCTACCGCCGACGACGGTGCGGGGAACCGGGTGCGCTACGTGATCCATCGGCTGTGCAAGCAGACCGGCAGTGCCCAACCCGGCGGCGGCCAGGAGTGCGCCGTGCACGGCACCGTTGTCAGCGGCGGTGGGGGTGTCTTTGCCGCCGGTGCTGCGGCGCCCACGCTGTTTCGGGTGACCTCGCGCGTGGATGGCCCCCGCAATACCTTGAGCTATGTGCAGATCCTGGTGTATTGACGCAGACGGAGTATTCATCATGAAAGCCATTCAAAGCGCCCTCCCTGGTTTCACCGCAAGCGCACGCCAGGCCGACCTCGTGCGCATCGGTGCCGGACTCACGTTGGCTCTGTGGCTGGCCCTGCCGTCCCTTGCCGTCGCGGCCGGCAACACCGACATCTCCAACATGCCCATCAACAGCACGAGCGTGACGTTGGCTTCGCCCAACATCATGTTGCTGATGGACACCTCCAAGTCGATTCTGTTCACCCACGCGCCGAATTTGCTCGAAGGGGCGGCCGCGCCCTTGCCGCCCGCAGCCCAGGCCATCGGCTACCGGGCCAACCAGTGCAACTCGATCTACTACAACCCGGCCACGAGCTACCAGGTTCCGGTGGATTCAAGCGGTGCGCCGCTGATGACGGACGCGCAACTGACGGCCCTGTTCGGCGCCGCGCCGTACAACTATTTCACGCCCAGCGGCGTCAACGTCTCTTCACCCAATTCGCGTGCCAGCGTGAATCTGAATTCGCAGTTCCAGGCCTTTGACCGCAACACCCGTGCGCGCAATTCGACCGACGCCAACGACGAGGAGCAGCGCGCCTACTACTACGTTTACCGCACGACCGCGGGCGTGACACCGGCGACGCTGCCTTACGGCTCAGCGCCTTGCTCCGATGCCTACGGCACGCCGAGCGCGACCGCGGTGCCGCAAGGGACCACGCCGGCGGGCAGCTATGGCAGCACGGCCACCACCGGTGGCTTCTGGAACAGGGTGTTGGTGGGTGCGATCGGCACGCCCGGCGTGACGCTGGATGAGACCCGCAACTTCGCCGTCTGGTACACGTTCTACCGCACCCGCGTCGCGCTCACCAAGAGCGGCATCGGCCTGGCCTTCAGCAGCCTGGGCCACAGCGGCGGACTCGATTCACCGCTGAATTACCGCGTTGGTTTCATCAACGGCAACCCGCTGACCAAACCCGGGGGCAACGTGAACGCCTCCGGCGCTGACTTCACCGGCGCTGCCGTGGACCCCGCCATGTACACGGCGCTGGCCAAGTTCGACGCGCCGCAGCGGGCGGCCTGGTACGCCATGCTGTACGCCCAGGTGCCCGGCGGCTCTTCGCCCATGCGCGAAGGCCTGGCCCGTGTGGGACGCCATTACGCGAACCAGAGCAATTCGATCAACAACGGCATGACGCTGCAAGCGGTGGCCGATGAACAGAGTTGCCGGCAGAACTTCACCATCATGACCACCGGCGGCTACTGGAGCCGCAACGCCGAAACCCTCGGACCGGTGAAGATCGATGGCACGACCCTGGTCGGCCAGCAGGATGGCGTGGCCGACGCGACCGTCACCGTCAACGGCAGCTCCTACCTGATTTCGCCGCGTCCGATTTGGGACGGTGGTACCACGGGGACGACAAAAACCACGGACAACTGGAATAGCTATTCTGCGGCCAGTTGCGTGACCGGCTCGGTGCTGCGCTCGACCGTGCAGAACATGCGCAGCAGCACCGGCATGCAGCAGACGGTGTATCCGGCGACCACGCAAAGCACGGCGCAACTCAATGTCTCGACCACGGCCACGACCAAGAGCAGCTCTCAGCTCACGCAGAGCACATCCCAAGTCACGCAGAGCACGGCGCAGATCAAGCAGAGCACTTCGCAGTTGTTGCTGAGCAGTTCACAGCTCAACAAGAGCACCTCTCAGGTGACCTCCAGCATCCCGACGCTTTCGACCTCGCAGCTCAACATCACGACCACGGCCGTCACGTCCAGCACCTCGCAGCAGACGCAGAGCGGCTCGCAACTGACTCAGAGCACGGCGCAACTCAACAAGAGCACCGCGCAGATTGTGGCCAACACCTCGCAGCTGACCATGAGCACGTCCCAGCTCACCGTCAACCTGCCGACGCAATGGACCGAGCAGCTCAACAGGGCGACCACGGCGGTCACGGCGAGCACGTCGCAGCTCAAGGTCAGCACGTCGCAGTTGACGCAGAGCACGTCGATCGCCAAGCAAAGCACGTCGCAATACACGCAGAGCAGCTCGCAACTGACGCAGAGCACCTCGCAGCTCACGTCCAGCACCCCCACGTCGTCCACATCGCAGCTCAATCAAAGCACCTCCAAAGTCACCAGCAGCAGCACGCAGTTGACCCAGAGCAGCTCGCAACTGGCCAGGAGCACGTCACAGCTCACGCAGAGCACCTCGCAGCTGACTCAGAGTACCTCGCAACTCAAGCAGAGCACGTCACAGCTCACCACGAGCAGCACGCAGCTCAAGCGAAGCACGTCGCAGCTCACCGCAAGCACCAGCCAGCCGATCCAGACCACGACGGTGTCCAGCATGAGCACCAGCCAGTGGTGGGCCACCGACAGCCAGAACTCCACGCCGGTGGCCAGTTGCACCTCGACCACCCAGATCACTTGCTACAACCAGGTTGGCGGCCCGAGCTCGGTGGTGCCGGGAAGCTGCCTGCCACAGGCTGCGACCAGCGCCAACAATTTCACCGCCACCACTTGCAGCAACCCCACGCCGGTGAGCGTGGCGGTGTCGGCCTGCAGCCCGCAAACGGCGGCCTCCGGCAACAGCTATGTGCAGATCAGCTGCAGCTTCAACACCACGCCGGCCACGGGCGTGGCCAGTTGCACCCCGGGCACCAGTGGGTCCTTTGTGACCACCAGTTGCGCCACCGTCCCCACCGGTCCGACACCGGTGGCGTCGTGCACGGCGGCGTCGGCGACTTCCGCCAACAGCTACACCGCCACGAGCTGCGCCACCACCAGCACCGGCCCCACCGGCGTGGCCGCTTGCACGGCCGGGACCGATGCGAACTTCTTGGTCACCAGCTGCGCCACCGCCACCACCGGTCCCACCGGCGTGTCGTCCTGCACGGCCGGGACCAGCGCCACCTTTGTCGTCACCAGTTGCGCCACTACCACCACCGGCCCCACCGGCGTGTCGTCCTGCACGCCCGGTACCAGCGGTACTTTCGTCGTCACCAGTTGCGCCACCGTGCCGACCGGTCCGACACCGGTGGCGACCTGCTCGGCGGCGTCAGCCAACTCGGGCAATCTGTACACCACCACCACCTGCCCGGTCGTGAGCACCGGCCCCACGGGCGTGGCTTCCTGCGCGCCGGTGAGCGCCGCGTCCGGGAACGCCTGGACGGCGACCACTTGCGGCACGATCAGCACCGGTCCGACTGGCGTGGCTTCCTGCACGGCGGCGACGGCGGACTCGAGCAACGCCTACACCAGCACCACCTGCAACACCGTTCCCCTGGGACCGACGGCCGTGGCTTCCTGCACGGCGGCGACGGCGGACTCGAGCAACGCCTACACCAGCACCACCTGCAACACCGTCACCACCGGGCCCACGCCCACGGGCTCCTGCACGCCGGCCTCGGCCACTTCGCTGAACGGCTACACGGTGACCACCTGCCCGAGCGTGACCACGGGGCCGACGGCCGCGCCGACCGGTTGCACGGCGGTGTCGGCCACGATTGGAAACAGCTGGGTCGCCACGACGTGCGGCTGGACCACCCCGGTCGGCGTCGCGTCCTGCACCTCCTCACCCACGCTCAACTGCGCCACTCCCACCAGCGGGCCCACCGGCGTGGCCTCGTGCACGCCGGCGGCGGCGGGTTCAGGCAACTCCTACATTGCCGTCACCTGCAACACCGTCACCACCGGACCCACGGGTGTGCCGAGCTCGGGGGGCTCAACTTCCTGCGTCCCGGCGACGGCGTCCTCGTCGAACGCCTACACGACCACCACTTGCGCCACCGTGACCACGACGAAGGTCCCGGTCGCGTCCTGCACGGCGGCGTCCCGCTCGGCCGCCAACTTCTATACCTCCACCACTTGCCCGAGCGCCACCACCACCGGCCCCACCGGCGTGGCATCCTGCACGGCGGTGCCGGCGGATTCGACCAATGGCTACACCGCCACCACCTGCAACACGGCGACCAGCGGCCCCACGGCCGTGTCTTCCTGCAACCCCGGAACCGACTCTTCCTTCGTGGTCACCAGCTGCAACACCGTCAGCACCGGTCCCACCGGCGTGGCGTCGTGCACGCCGGTGTCGGCGGGAGGGGGAAATGCCTACACCGCCACGACCTGCAACACGGCCACCAGCGGGCCCACACCGACGGGTGCGTGCACGGCGGCTGCGGCGGCGTCGGGCAATGGTTGGGTTACCACCACCTGCCCGGTGGTGACCACGGCGGCCGTGACGGTGGGTTCTTGCACACCGGTGGCCGCCAGCAGCGCCAACAACTGGACGGCGACCCTGTGCGGCTGGACCGCCGCCACCGGTGCCGCAGTCTGCGTCCCGTCGGGCACGCAGTTGTGCAACACCGTGGCCACCGGGCCCACGCCCGTGGCCGCGTGCACGCCTGCGCTGGCGAGCGCCGCGAACAACTATGTCACCACCACCTGCAACACCGTCACCACCGGACCGACGGGGGTGTCTGCCTGCACGAACACACCGGCCAGCGCCGGCAATTCCTGGACCGCCACCACCTGCCCGGCAGTCGTCACCACCGGGCCCACGCCATCGGCTTCGTGCACCGTGACGCCAGCGAGTTCAGGAAACGCCTGGACGGCGACCAGTTGCAGCACGGCCAGCACCGGGCCCACGGGCGTGGCCAGTTGCACGACGGTGCCGGCCAATTCGACGAATGCCTACACCAGCACCAGTTGCAACACCGTCACCTCGGGTCCCACCGGTGTATCCGCCTGCACGCCGCAGACCGCAGCGGCCGCCAATTCCTACCAGGCCATCAGCTGC
>CAIMSP010000030.1 GCA_903844215.1 uncultured beta proteobacterium
CCACGGCCAGCCGCTGGCCGGTCTGCTGGCGCTGCTGGCCAGCATTCCGGCCTGCGCGCTCGCGCCCATCGGCGAGCTGCCGGTGGGCGGCTATCTGGCCGTGGCCTTGTTGCTCGCCGGCGGCGTGTTGCTGTTGCCGCTGGTCGCCGCTGGCCTGGTGCGCCTGCTCCCGGACCCGGGAGCGGTCGCGGCACGGCTTGCGCTGGCGCGTTTGCGTGCCGCCCCGGGTCATGCCGTGGTGGCTGCCGCGGGCGTCATGACCAGCGTGGCGCTGGCCGCAGCGATGGCCATCATGGTGCTGTCCTTTCGCGGCTCGGTCGAGCAGTGGTTGGGCCAGGTCCTTCCCGCCGACCTCTATGTGCGCGTCGGCCGCGCCAGCAATGGCGCCACGCTGGACCCGGCGCTGCAGGCCCGGCTGGCGGCGCTGCCCGGCGTCGCCCGGGTGAGCTTGAGCCGCTTTGACAGCCTGCGCCTGGACGGCACACACGCGCCGGTGGCGCTGATTGCGCGTCCCGTCTCGGGCGACGGACACGAGCTGCCGCTGGTGGGCGCGGCCCAGCCCACGCCAGCGGCGCTGTGGATCTCCGAGGCGATGCAGGATCTGTATGGCTGGCGCATCGGACAGGCGGTGCAGCTTGCGCTGGCCGGGCGCTTGCACCGCTTTCGCGTGGCCGGCGTGTGGCGTGACTACGCGCGCCAGACCGGCTCGGTGTTGCTCGACCTGGAGGACTACCGCCGCCTCAGCGCTGACCTGCTGGCCAACGACGCGGCGATCACCCTGGCGCCGGGCGCCAGCGCCGAATCCGTGGCGCAAGCGCTGCGCGCCCTGGCCGCGCCGGGCACGCTGGAAGTGTCTTATCCGGGGCAGATTCGCGCCCTCAGTCTGCGCATCTTTGATCGAACCTTTGCCGTGACCTATGGGCTCGAAGCGGTGGCCGTGCTCATCGGCTTGGCCGGCGTGGCGGCCAGTTTTGCGGCCCTGGCGGCGGCGCGGCGGCGTGAGTTCGGCATGCTGCGCCATCTGGGCCTGACGCGGCGCCAGATCGGCTGGATGCTGGCGCAGGAGGGCGGCCTGGCCGCCAGCGTGGGCGTGCTGGCCGGGATGGCCTGCGGTGGCGCCATCGGCCTGGTGCTGATCGAGGTGGTGAATCGGCAGAGCTTTCACTGGAGCATGGACTTGCATGTTCCCTGGGCCTCCTTGGCGGCGTTTGGCCTGAGCCTGATCGCCTTGGCGGCGCTGGCCGCCGTCGTGGCCGGCCGCCAGGCGATGCAGCAAGACGCGGTGCTGGCCGTGCGGGACGACTGGTGATGCAGCGCCGCCAATTTCAGATCGCGCTCGCCGCCCTGCTCGCCGGGCGCAGCGCCTCGTCCATGGCGACCGAGTTCGCCCCGGTGCTGCCGGGCCGACGCCTGGTGTTTCCCGCCGACCACGGCGCGCACCCGCTGTTTCGCACCGAGTGGTGGTACGTCACCGGCTGGCTCAGCACGCCGGACGGCGCCGCCATGGGCTTTCAGTGCACCTTTTTTCGCGTGCGCAGCGGCATCGGCGAAGACAATGCCAGCGCCTTTGCGCCGCGCCAGTTGCTCATGGCGCATGCGGCCATCGCCGACCCGAAGTTGGGCCGACTGCGCCATGACCAGCGCGTCGCCCGAGTCGGTTTCGGTCGTGCCGGCTTTGCCACCGAGCGCACCGGCGTCTGGCTGGGCGACTGGCGCCTGGAGCAGGACGGCGATACCTATCGGGCCGTGGTCCAGGCCAAGGATTTTTCCTATGCGCTGGCGCTGCTGGCGCCGGGCCCGCCGCTGCTCAACGGCGTCGCGGGCTTCAGCGCCAAGGCGCCGGACGCCGTGCATGCCAGCCACTACTACAGCCGAGCGCAGCTCGCGGTGCGCGGCAGCGTGACGCTGGCGCGCCGTCAAAGTCCGGTCACCGGGCGCGCCTGGCTCGATCACGAGTGGTCGAGCGCGCTCATGCCGGCGCAAGCGCAGGGCTGGGACTGGCTTGGTTTGAATCTGGACGATGGCAGCGCCCTGATGGCGTTTCGCATGCGCGGCCTGCAAGGGCCGCCGATCTGGTCGGCCGCCACGCTCAGTGCGGCCACGGGCCAGGCCCGCGGCCTGCTGGGCGACGAGGTGCTGTTCGAGCCGCTGCGCCACTGGACCTCGCCGCGCACCGCGATCCGCTATCCGGTGCAGTGGGCCCTGCGCATCGGCTCACGCCGCCTGCAACTGTTGGCCCTGTTCGACGACCAGGAACTCGACAGTCGGCTCAGCACCGGCGCCGTGTACTGGGAGGGCGCGGTTCGGGTGCTGGAGGGCGGCTCGGAGATCGGGCGCGGCTATCTGGAGTTGACCGGCTACGGCGAGAAGATTCAGCTCGGCTGAGCTGCACGCCCGCCGGCTCAACTGCCTGACGCCAGGCTGGGGTTGATCAGCAGCTTGGCGCCGGTGGCGCGCTGGCCGTAGCGCGCGATGGTCTCGGGTTGCAGCGCCTGGGCCAGAGAAATTTCCTGCGCGTAGTGGCTGGCGAAGGTGGTCTTGAGCTCGGCCGCGACGCGCGCGCGCAGGCTCTGCGCAGCCGCTTCGCCAATGCGTTGCAGGAAGGGAAACAGCAGCCAGCCGCCCAGGCCCCAGGAGAAGCCGAAGTTGCGCGCGAATTCCGTGGGCCGGGTGTCCAGCCCGCCGTAGATGTAAACCTGCTTGTGGGTGCTGGAGCCGTAGCGGCTGTACTCGGTGGCCTGGCGATTCAGCGCGGCCTCCATGCAGCTCAGGATCTGCCCGGCGAGGGGGCCGCCGCCGATGGCGTCAAACGCGATCGTGGCGCCGGTCTGCACCAGCGCCTGCGTCAGGTCGGCCAGGAAGCTGGGCGCGGAGCTGTCGCACACATGGCGCGCGCCCAGGCCCTTGAGCAGCGCGGCCTGTTCCGGCTGGCGCACGATGTTGACCAGGCCGATTTGGTCCTTCAGGCAGATCCGGTTCAGCATCTGCCCCAGGTTGGACGCCGCCGCCGTGTGCACCAGCGCGCTGTGGCCCTCGCGCCGCATGGTTGCAACCATGCCCAGGGCGGTGAGCGGATTCACGAAGCAGGAGGCGCCGTCGGCCGGCGTGGCGCCCTCGGGCAGCAGCAGACATTGCTCGACGCGCACGCAACGGTACTGCGCGTACATGGCGCCGCCGAGCACGGCCACGGTCTTGCCCAGCAGCGCTTGCGCGGCGGCAGACGTCCCGGCCGCGACGACCACGCCCGCGCCTTCGTTGCCCACGGGCAGGGACTGGCCCAGGCGCGCGGCCATGCTCGGCCTCAGCCGCTCGGGGATTTGCATTCTCACGACCGGGCTGGCGGAGCTGCCCGAGAGCACGGCCGTGCGCAGGTCGGCCGCGCCCAACAGCAGACCGATGTCCGACGGGTTGATGGGCGTGGCCTGGATGCGCAGCAGCACTTCGTCGGGCCCGGGCTGGGGCGTGGGCACGCTGCGCAGCGAGAGTTCCAGTTCGCCGCTGGCCTTGACCAGGGAGCGCAGTTGCAGGCCGCTGGGGATGGATGAGGTCGTCATGGCAGTCTCCTGAGGTTGAAATCAATTGGGACGTGCAACAACAGCGGGCTGGCGCCGTTCACTTGCACTCATGCGCTGCGTCCCGGCACTTGAATTTTGCCCGTACCCAGGTGGATGCCGCCGTCGAGCAGCAGCAACTCGCCGGTCATGGTGCGCGCTCCGGTGGTCAGCCAGACGATGGCCTCGGCCACGTCCTGCGGCGTGCTGGCGCGCTCCAGCGGGGCGCTCGATTCCACCATCGCCTTGACCTTGTCGAAGCCCTCTTGGCCGAGTCCGTCCACAAACCAGCGCGAGGTGATCAGGCCCGGGCAAACGGCGTTGACCCGGATGTGCGGCGCCAGCGCCCGCGCCAGGTACAGCGTCATGGAATTCAACGCGCCTTTGGACGCGATGTAGGGCACGGACGAGCCGATGCCCAGCGAGCCCGCGATCGACGACACGTTGATGATCGAGCCTTGGGCGGCCCGCAGTTGCGCCGCGCAGGCCCGCACCATCTGGAAGGCACCGACGGTGTTGACCGCATAAATGCGCGTGAAGGTGTCCATGTCCAGCGCGTCCCAGTTGGCCGCACCGGCAAAGCTGCTGATGCCCGCGTTGTTCACGAGCGCGTCGATGCGGCCCCAGCGCTCGGTGGCGGCCTGGGCCATGGCCTTGCAGGCATCGTCCTGAGCCACATCGCCCTGGAGCAGCAGGGTGTCGGCCCCTGCCGCCGCGCAGGCCGCTTGCGAAGCCCGGGCTTCGAGCTCGCTGCGCGAGTAGTTGATCAACAGGTTGTAGCCCTGTTGCGCCAGCAGCAGGGCGGTGGCCGCACCGACGCCGGTGCCCGAGCCGGTGATAAGGGCGACTTTGCGCTCGGTCATGGAGACTCCAGGTTGGGGCGGGAAGGGCGTTGCCGACAGGGGCGCGCGCCGTGACGAAAGCTCAGCCTAGCAGCTTTCGGCGCCCTGCGCGCCGGGGAAACTTCTCCCCGCATAATTCAGCGCTATGAGCATAGGACACTACATCAAGGAAATTGGCCGCGGCAAGGACGGGGCACGCTCGCTCACGCGCGAGCAGGCGGGGGACCTCTTGGGCCAGGTGCTCGACGGCGCCGCGAGTGATCTGGAGGTGGGCGCGTTTTGCATTGCGATGCGCATCAAGGGCGAGACGGCGCAGGAGATGGCGGGGTTTTTGGACGCGACCGAAGCGCGCTTGAACCAACTGCCCGCCAGCGCCGCGCCGACGGTCGTGCTGCCGAGCTACAACGGCGCGCGCAAGCTGCCGGTGCTCACGCCTTTGCTGGGTCTGCTGCTGGCGCGCACGGGCGTGGCCGTGCTGATCCATGGCACGGCCACCGACAGCAGCCGCGTCACCAGCGCCGAGGTGCTGCGCGCGTTCGGCGTCGAGGCGCTGACGGCGGTGCGCGCGCTGGCGCCGGGCGAGCTCGCCTACGCGCCCACCGAGCTGCTGTGTCCGGGCCTCAAGCGCCTGCTCGATGTGCGCCGCGTGCTGGGCTTGCGCAACTGCGCCCACAGCCTGGTCAAACTGATGAACCCCTGCGCCGGGCGCGCCCTGATCGTCAGCAGCTACACCCATCCCGAGTACGCGCAGTCGATGGCGCAGACCTTCGTGCTCACCGGCGCGCAGGCCCTGCTGCTGCGCGGCACCGAGGGCGAGAGCGTGGCCGATGCGCGGCGCACACCGCGCATGGAACGGATCGCGGGCGGCGAAGTGCGCGTGCTGCAGGAAGCGCAGACCGGGCCGTTGGCCAGCCTGCCCGAACTGCCCGGCATCGACGCCCAGGCCACCGCGGCCTATTGCCGCGCCGTGCTCGCCGGCGAGCTGGCCGTGCCCGGCCCGATCGCGCTGCAGGTGGAGCACATCTTGCAAGCCTTGCGCGATGGCCTCTGAGGCGGCCCTGGACTACGACGTCGTCGTCATCGGCGCCGGTGCCGCCGGTCTGTTTTGCGCCGGCGTCGCCGGGCAGCGCGGCCTCAAGGTGCTGCTGCTGGAGCACAGCGAGCGCGTGGCGGAGAAGGTCCGGATCTCGGGCGGCGGGCGCTGCAACTTCACGAATCGCGAGGTCACGCCGACCAACTTCATCAGCGAGAATCCGCACTTTTGCCGCAGCGCCTTGTCGCGCTACACGCCGGCCGATTTTGTGCAGCTGCTGCAGCGCCACGGGATTGGCTTTCATGAGAAACACAAGGGCCAGTTGTTCTGCGACGATTCGGCCGAGGACATCATCCGCATGCTGCTGCGCGAGTGCGATGCCGGTGGCGTCACGCGCTGGCAGCCGTGCCGCGTGCAGGCGGTGAGAACGCTGCAACGGGGCGACGCCAGCGGCTACGCGCTGGACAGCGAGCGCGGCGAGATCCGCACGCGCAGCGTGGTCGTCGCCACCGGTGGCTTGTCGATCCCCAAGATCGGCGCCAGCGATTTCGGCTACCGGGTGGCGCAACAGTTCGGCCTGCGCCTGGTGCCTACGGCGCCCGCGCTCGTGCCGCTGACCTTTGACGGCGACGCGTGGGCGCCCTACGCGCAACTCGCCGGCCTGTCGCTGCCGGTGCTGATCGAGACCGGGGCGAAGAAGGCCAGGGCCCAGTTTGCCGAAGACCTGCTGTTCACGCACCGGGGCTTGAGCGGGCCGGCCGTGCTGCAGATTTCGAGCTACTGGCGTGAGTCGCAAGCGATCCGCCTGAACCTGGCGCCGCAAAGCGATCTGGCGGCCTTCCTGGCCCAGGCCAAGAGCCGTTCCAAGAAGCTGATTGCGAACGAGTTGGCGTCGCAGTTGCCGTCGCGCCTGGCCGACGCCTGGGTGCAGCGCGACGCCGCCTGGCAGCGTGCCGTGGACCAGGCCACGGACAAGGCTTTGGGCGGGCTGGCGGCGGCGCTGTCGGCTTGGGAACTGACACCCACCGGCACCGAGGGCTACAAGAAGGCCGAGGTCACGCGCGGCGGCGTGGACACGCGCGAGCTGTCCTCGCAAACCATGGAGTCGCGCCAGAGTGGCCTGTACTTCATCGGCGAAGTGGTGGACGTGACGGGCTGGCTTGGCGGCTACAACTTCCAGTGGGCCTGGGCCAGCGCTTATGCCTGCGCGCAGTCACTGCGTTGAGGTCGTCGCGGTGCCTGGCGCAGCGGCGACCTGAGCCAAGTGCGAGCGTCAGCGGGCGCGCAGCCTGACCAGTCCCGTGGACAGCGCCGTGCCGCAGACGATGACGGCGGCGCACAGCAGCATCCACAGCGTGACGCTTTCGTGCAGCAGCAGCACGCCGTAGAGCACGGCGAACACCGGCAGCACAAAGGTCACGGCCAGGGCCCGGGCCGGGCCGACGTTTTCGATCAAACGAAAGTACAGCACATAGGCCACGCCGGTGCACAACACGCCTACCGCGATGACGCCGAACCAGGCGCTGGCGCCCGGCATCCTCGCCGGCCAGAGCCAGATCGTGGGCAGCGCCAGAAAGACGGCCGCGCCGAGCTGGCTGCCGGTGGCCGTGACGATGGACGGCAGGCCCGACAGAAAGCGCTTGGTGTAGCTGGCCGAGATGCCGTAGCACAGCGTGGCCAGCAGACAAGCCAGGACCGCCCAACCGCTGGCCAGACCGGTGGCATCGGGCTTGAAGCTGGCCTTGTCCCAGGCCAGCAGCGCCACGCCGAAAAATCCGATGAGCAGACCCAGGCCGCGCGAGGCGCCGGGACGGTCCTTGAGCCAGGCCCAGGCGACGAGGGCGCCAAACAGCGGCACGGTGGCGTTCAGAATGGCCGACAGGCCGGTCGTGATCGACTGCAGCGCAAAGCTAAAGCAGACAAAGGGGATGGCCGAGTTCATCAGTCCCACCAGCAGCAGCGCCTTCCAGTTGGCCAGCAGCACCCGACCCTGGCCTTTGGCCAGCAGCAGCGGCAGCAGCACCAGCGTCGCCACGACGACGCGCATGCCGGCCGTCGGCAGGGTGCCGAAATCGACAACGGCCAGACGCATGAACAGGAACGAAGAGCCCCACAGGGCGGCCAGCAAAATGAAATCAGGCAACCAGGGTTTGCCCACGCGCTGGCTCGTCATAGTAAATTTCCTTGCGGGCCTTGCCCGGTTTCCAGATTCAACAAAAAGGTCTTGCGCTCCAGGCCGCCGGCGTAGCCGGTGAGCGAGCCGTCCGCGCCGAGGACGCGGTGGCAGGGCACGATGATGCTCAAGGGGTTGCGGCCCACGGCAGCGCCAACGGCACGCACGGCGCTGGGCTTGGCAATGGCGCAGGCGACATCGGCGTAGCAGCAGCTATGGCCGAAGGGAATCTTCAGCAGGGCCTGCCAAACGGCCTGTTGGAACGCCGTCCCGAAGCTCAGGTCCAGCGGCAACTCGAAGCGAGCGCGCCGCCCCTCGAAGTAGTCCTTCAGTTGCCGGCTGGCCTGGCGCAGCACCGGATGCTCGGGCGCGCTGGCCCAGGCGCTGCGGCCCTGCAGTTCGCTCGGCAGATGGGCCTGGTCGTCAAACCAGGCCCCCACCAGGGCTTGGTCGCTGGCCACCAGGACGATCGGGCCGAGCGGGCTGTGGAAATGCTTTTGCACCAGGGATGCCGGGAGTTTCATGGGGAATTTCCTGAAAGTGGGGACGACGCCAACGTGGCCCCGGCGCTGTTCCACGCACGGACCACAGCGTAACTGCGCCAGGGGCGCCAGCACTGCGACGCGTCCTGGGCGGCCTGTGCCGGCTGTTTGTGCCCGCGCACACCCAAGGCTTTTTGCAGTGCCACGTCGCCGGCCGGAAAAGCATCGGGCCAGCGCAGCGCGCGCATCGCAATGTACTGCGCCGTCCAGTCGCCGATACCCGGGAGCTCGGTGAGTGCGCTCAAGGTGGCTTGCAGCGGTGCTCCGGGTTGCAGCACGAGGGCGCCGCTGTGCACGGCGCCGGCCAGCGCGAGCATCGCTTGCTGGCGCTGCTTCACGATGCCCAGGGTTCCCAAGACGTCGCTGGCCGCTGCCCCGAGTTCGAGCAGCGCGCCCGGCGTTGGAAAGAGCCGGTTCAGCTCGGGCCACGGCGTCTGGATCGGCGCACCGAGGCGTTGCACGAGCCGCTGCGTGAGCGTCCGCGCGGCGGCCACCGTCACCTGCTGCCCGAGGATGGCCCGCAGTGCCAATTCGAAACCATCCAGGGCGCCCGGCACCCGCAGCCCGTCGCCGTCGGGGAAACTTTCGTGCAGGACGGCGTTGATGGCCGAAGGGTCGGCGTCCAGATCAAAGGCGGCTCGAACACGACCGATCACCAGCGGCAGGACCTCGCGCAGCCCGTCGCTGACGCGCAATTCGAGCTGGTGCTGGGCCTCGACAAAGCGGCAATGCAGCCAGCCGGCGTGGGCCCGGCCGGCGCTCGCGATGGAGATGCTGCGGGTGATGCTTTGGTGGTCGGCTTCGTGGCGCAGCATTTCAATGCCGGCCACGTGGCGCTTCTCGAAGAAGCCGAACAGTGCCTGAACATCGTATGGCGGGCGGTAAGCGAGCCGGACCAAGGTTCCTGGGTCCCTCGGTGGGCCGCCAGCACGGCGCAGTTGCGTCGGGTTCAGGCGGTAGTGTGTGACGAAGGCGGCATTGAAGCGGCGCACGCTGGCGTAGACGGCGCAAAGGGCCAGCTGGGCGACGGGCAGGTCGGTGTCGGTGAGCAGTTGCTTGGCCGTCAACAGGCGGCGCGTTTGCAGGTACTGCAAAGGCGAGACGCCGAACTGGGCCTCGAAGATGCGCCGCACATGGCGGTCGCTCACGCCGAGGTGCTGCGCCAGGGCCGCGACGGTCGGCGCCGCCTCGCCCCAGGATTCAGGCTCGTCCAGCCAGCGCGCGGCCTGTTGGGCCAGGATGGCGCTGGCGTCCTGGACCGACCAGACGGCCTTCGCTGGCAACAGACCCGAGCGCGGCGCCAGTTCCGGCCGACACCGCAGGCAGGGCCGAAAGCCCTCCCGTTCGGCCTGGGCCGCGAGGGCGAAAAAGCGGCAGTTCTCGCGCTTGGGCGGTTTCACCTTGCAAACGGGACGGCAGTAGATGCCGGTGGACGTGACGCCGGTGAAGAAGCAGCCGTCAAAGCGGGCGTCCTGTGCCTTCAGGGCGAGGTAACAGCGGTCGTCGGTTGCGACATCGGCGTCAAGCTTGGGCCGCTTGGGGGCGTTGCGAGTCATGGCTTGATGATACGCGGCCTGAGCTCTGGAATGCGCCGTTTCCGGACATCTGACCGAGCCCGCCGCCGCCTACAATCCCAGGTGATTCAACTCGACCAGGCAACCGCTGTGCAACTCACTGCTTCCATTTTCAAAGCCTACGACATTCGGGGCGTTGTGCCGGCCACGGTGAACGAAGAGATTGCCGAAGGACTGGGTCGCGCCTTCGGGACGCAAGCCGCGCGGGCCGGTGAACGCAGCGTCGCCGTCGGGCGCGATGGGCGCCTCAGTGGCGCGTCGCTCGCGGCGGCGCTGATCCGGGGGCTCGTCGCGACCGGGGTGGAGGTGATCGATGTCGGTGTCGTGACGACGCCCATGCTGTACTTTGCCGCCCATACGCTTTGTCAGAGCGGCATCCAGATCACCGGCAGCCACAACCCAAAGGACTACAACGGCTTCAAGATGGTGCTGGCCGGGCGGGCGATTTTTGGTGACGAGATTCAGGCCCTGCGCTCGCTCATGGAAACCGATGCCTGGAGCTTGAGCGGTGGTGGCTCGGTTCGTCATGTGGACGTCCTCGGCGCGTACCGGGAACGGATCCTCGGTGACGTGAAGCTGGCCCGCCCGATGAAGCTCGTGATCGATTCCGGCAACGGCGTGGCCGGCGCTTCGGCCCCTGGCATTTTTCGGGCCCTGGGCTGCGAAGTGATCGAACTGTTCAGCGAGGTGGACGGCAATTTTCCGAACCACCACCCGGACCCGAGCAAGCCCGAGAACCTGCGCGACCTGATGGCGGCCCTCAAGACCAGCGGCGCCGAACTGGGCCTGGCCTTTGACGGCGACGGCGACCGTCTGGGCATCGTCACGCGCGAAGGCAACAACATCTTCCCGGACCGCCAGATGATGCTGTTTGCCCGCGACGTGCTGAGCCGCGTTCCGGGCGGCACGATTTTGTTTGACGTGAAGTGCACGCAGCGCCTGGCGCCGGCGATTGAAGCGGCCGGCGGCAAGGCGTTGATGTACCGGACCGGGCATTCGCTGATCAAGGCCAAGATGAAGGAGATCGAGGCCCATGGCGGCCAGGCGCCCTTGGGCGGCGAAATGAGCGGCCACATCTTCTTCAAAGAGCGCTGGTTCGGCTTTGACGACGGCACCTACGCCGGCGCCCGGCTGCTGGAAATCGTCAGCCGCGCAGCCGACGCCAGCGCCGTCCTCGACGCCTTGCCGACAAGCTTTTCCACGCCCGAACTCAACGTCCATTGCGACGAGGGCGAGCCGGCGCGCGTGAGCGCCGCCTTGCAGGCGCTGGCGGCACAGGGCGCGTTCGCCGCGCCGGCCGTTGTTTGCGATATCGACGGACTGCGCGTGGACTGGCCCGATGGCTTTGGCCTGATCCGCGCCTCCAACACGACGCCGGTCCTGGTGCTGCGTTTCGAGGGGCAAAGCCCGCAGGCGCTGGAACGCATCGAGGCCGAGATGCTGGCGCTGCTGCGCCGCGTCAAGCCGGACGCACAGATCGGCGCTGCGGCCCATTAGCCCACGGAACTCCTGCGTTGAAGATCCTCATCGTCAAACTCTCCTCGCTGGGCGACGTGATTCACGCCATGCCGGCGCTGCAGGACATTCGGGCGGCGTTCCCGCAGGCGCAGATCGACTGGGTCGTGGAGCGCGGCTTTGCGCCGCTGGTGCGGCGCTGCACCGGTGTGCGCCGGGTGATCGAGGTTGATTTGCGGCGTTGGCGCCAAGCCCTGTGGTCGGCGCAGACGCGCGCCGAATGGCGCGCGTTCAAGGCGCAGTTGCAAGGCGAACCATACGACGCCGTGCTGGACTTGCAGGGCTTGACGAAGTCGGCGTTCGTTTCCTGGCTGGCGCGACTCGCCCCCGGCGGCAAGCGCGTTGCCATGGCGAATCAAACCGAAGGCTCCAGCTACGAGGCGCCGACGCGCTGGGTCGCGCACCAAGCGATTGCGCTGCAGCGCCGCAGTCACGCCGTGCAGCGCTCGCGCGCCCTGTGTGCCCAGGCGCTGGGCTACGCGCTGGCGCCGACCCTGTCCTATGGCTTGGCCGGGCCGGCCGGCACGTATCACGGAATTCCGGTCGTGCCGCCGACGCAGCGCCCCTGCGTGGCCCTGATTCATGGCAGCTCGCGCATCGACAAGCAGTGGCCGCTGACGCATTGGCTGGCGCTGGGCGCGCGGCTAAACGAGCAGGGCTACACGCTCGTCCTGCCGCACGGCTCGGAGCTGGAGCAGCGCGAGGCCGAGGTGCTGGCGGCACAGCTCGAACACGCCATCGTCTGGCCGCGGCTGGAGCTCGACGTCATGATCGATGCGCTCAATACCTGCGTCGGCGTGATCGGCGTGGACAGCGGCCTGAGCCATCTGGCCGTGGCCCTGGACCTGTTGCATGTGCAGATCTACAACTTTGACACCGCCTGGCGCACCGGCCCGCAGCAGGCGGCGCACCAGATCAGCGTCTATGCGCGGCCCTGTCCCAGCGTGGACGCGGTCTGGCAGTCCTGGCTCGCCGCCACGGGGGTGGATCAGCCGGCCCCGCAGCCGCCCCCCGGCAGCCATTGATGCGCTGGCTGTACTCGCGCCTGATGCAGTTGGTGCAACCGCTGCTGCGGCGCAAGCTGGCACGCCGTGGACGGCTCGAACCCGGCTATTTGCAGGCGGTGCCCGAGCGCTTTGCGCACTACGCCGTGCCTGCGGGTTCGGGCTATGTCTGGATTCATGCCGTGTCGCTCGGTGAGACGCGTGCGGCGGCGGTGTTGCTGGCGGCGCTGCGTGAGCTGCTGCCGGGCATGCGCCTGCTGCTGACGCACGGCACGGCCACCGGTCGCGAGGAAGGCAAAACACTGCTTCAGCCGGGCGATGTGCAGGTCTGGCAGCCCTGGGACACGGCGCAGGCGACGCAGCGCTTCCTGGCCCATTTTCGCCCGCTCCTGGGCATCTTGCTGGAGACCGAGGTGTGGCCGAATCTGGTCTGGGCCAGCCAGGCCGCCGGCGTGCCGCTGGTGCTGGCGAACGCGCGCCTGAGCGCCGCCTCGGCGCGCAACGCCCGGCGCCTTGGCTGGCTGGCGCGCCCGGCCTATCGGGCGCTGAGCGCCGTCTGGGCGCAGACCGAGGCCGATGCCCAGCGGCTGCGCGCGCTGGGAGCGCCGGTGCGCGCGGTGTTCGGCAACCTCAAATTTGACGCCACGCCCGATGCCGCGCAAATCGAACAAGGCCGGCTCTGGCGCGCCGCCCAGGCGCGCCCGGTGGTGATGTTTGCCAGCTCGCGCGAAGGCGAGGAACTGTGGCTGGCCCAGGCCCTGCAGGCCCAAAGTCTGGACGTGCAGTGGCTCGTCGTGCCGCGCCATCCGCAGCGCTTTGAGGCCGTCGCCGCGCTGCTGCAGCAGCAGGGCTATGGCGTGTCGCGGCGCAGCCAGTGGCAGGACGGGCCCGAGCCGGCGCCGATCTGGCTGGGCGACTCCTTGGGTGAAATGGCGCTGTACTACGCCATGAGCGACGTGGTCTTGCTGGGCGGCAGCTTTGCCCCGCTGGGCGGACAAAACCTGATCGAGGCCGCCGCCTGCGGCTGCCCGGTCGTGATGGGCCCGCACAGCTTCAATTTCGCCCAGGCGGCCGAGTTGGCCATCGACTGCGGCGCGGCGTTCCGCGTGGAGGCGCTGCCCCAGGCGTTGGAACAGGTGCGCGCGCTGCTGCAGTCCGAAGCGCAACTGGCTGCGGCGCGCCGCGCCGCGACCCAATTTGCCGCCGCGCATCGCGGCGCCGCGCGCAACACGGCTCAGGCAATCGTTGAACTGTTAAGGTGAAAGAACGAACTTTCATGGTGCTGGGGCGCCTTGCGCACCAGGCATGAATTTAGGCTGAACCTTGGCCGCGCTGGCGCGTGCTTACAGCCCGAATCGGGCGTAGTACTGAGCGACGGCCGCTGTCTGCGCGATGCGCTGCAGGTGGGCGTTGAGCTGGGGCGCGACCTGCTGCACCAGATCCGTCGGCACATGGTCCAGGCGCCCGGAGTTCAGGCTGCGCACATAGACAAACACCTTCAGGTCGGCGATGGTCAGGCGCTGGTCGGCAAAGTAGGCGCCGCCATGCGCCTGCAGCTGGCTTTGCAGCCATCCCAGGTACAGCGGAATCGGCCCGCTCACCAGGGCGGTGCGGGCTTCCTTGAGGGCGTCGCCGCTCATGCCGAAGGTGGCGCCCATTTTGCTGTTGGCGTCCTCCACGCCGTCCATCACTTCGTCGCACAGCAGGGCTTCGAAGGGGTCGGTCGGATACAGGCCGGTGAGCTTGCCCACATAGCGCGTGATGGCGTCGCTCTGGGTCACGGCAACGCCGTCCACGTACAGCACCGGCACCTGCCCCAGGGGCGTGGATTTGCGCACCTGGGCAAAGTCGGCAAAGGCAAAACGCTCGTCGTCAAAGGCGATGCCACCGATGTGCAGGGCCAGTCGGGCGGGCTCGGCGCGGCCACCGTGCATGTCGAAATAAGTGAGTTTGAGTTGGCTCATGAGGGTTCCCCGAAAGTGAAGCCGCGCCGGGCTGGTGCGGCCAGTGTGGCGGCATTCTATGCCGCTGGCGCGGCCTGCGCCGGCGTTGCGGACGAGGGCGGCGTGCGGTCGATAATGCAAGCCCACCCCTCGCCGCCACTTTCACTTTGACGCCCCTGCCCGATGACGCTCCTCGCACCTGAACAACTGCTGGCTTTCCTCAGCGCCTCGCTGTTGATCACGCTGGCACCCGGACCCGACAATTTGCTGGTCTTGTCCATCGGCGCGTCCCAAGGGCGTCGATCAGGCATCGCCTTTGGGCTGGGCTGTGGGCTGGGCTGCCTGAGCCATACGCTGTTGGCGGCACTGGGCGTCAGCGCCCTGATCGCCGCCTCGCCGCTGGCGTTCAACGGGCTGCGACTGTTGGGCGGCGCCTACCTCATGCTCTTGGGCTGGCAGGCGCTGCGCAGCCGGGGCGGCATGCAGGCGCCGCAAGCGCGCGCTGCCCCGGCCAGCGCCTGGCAGTTGTTTGGCAAGGGCTTGCTGGCGAATGCGATCAACCCCAAGGTGGTGATGTTCTTCCTGGCCTTTCTGCCGCAGTTTGTCGCCAGCGAGCGCGGCCCTGCGGCCTGGCAATTGGCGCAACTGGGCAGCGTCTTCACGCTCCAGGCAGCGGCGCTGTTTGCTGCTCTGGGCTACTTCGCCGGTCAGGTGGGAGCCTGGCTGATGCGCCATGGAAACGCCGCCGTGTGGCTGGACCGGATGGCCGGAACGGTGTTTCTCGGCTTGGGCGCGAAACTGCTCGTCGGCTTTTGACGCCACGGCGGACTCGGGGTGGGCGCCGCAGCCGGGCCCCGCAGCCGCAGCTTATTTCGCCAGCAGCGCGTTGATGGAGGTGAGGTCGTCGGCCGTGAGGGTGCCGTTGGCCTGGCGCAATTTCAGGCCACCGGTGAGCACGTCGTAGCGCGCCTTGGCCAGTTTGGCCTTGGTGTCGAACAACTGACTCTGCGAGTTCAGCACGTCGATGTTGATGCGCACGCCCACCTGGTAGCCGAGCTTGTTCGCATCCAGCGCGCTTTGGCTGGAGATCTCGGCCGCCTCGTAGGCCTTGACCACGCTCACGCCCGAGACGACGCCGAAATAGGCCGTGCGGGTGGCTAGCGCGACGCTGCGTTTGGCGCCTTCCAGGTCGGAGCGCGCCTTGTCTTCCAGGGCCAGCGTTTCGCGCACCCGGTTTTGCGTGGAAAAGCCGGCAAACAGCGGCAGGTTCAACTGCAGGCCCACGCTGGCGACCGAGTTGCGCGAACTGTTCGGGCCAGCGCTTGATCCGCCGTCATTGTTGGACGTGCTGTAGCTGGCGACCATGTCCAGCGTGGGCTTGTGCCCGGCCTGGGCCTTTTCGGTTTCGAGCTTGGCCAGGTCCAGCGCGATCTGCGCCTGTGCCACCAGTGGATGCTTGGACTGCGCCTGCTCCAGCCAGGCGTTCACGTCATTCGGCGTCAGTGCGGGCAGCGCCACCGGCAGCAGCAAGGGCTTGGGGCTGGTGGCGTCGCGCCCGACGACTTGGTCCAGCGCAATGAGCTTGACGCGCAGATCGTTGGAGGCGGCAATTTCCTGCGCCACGACCAGGTCGTAGCTCGACTGCGCCTCGCGCTGGTCGGTGATGGTGGCGGTCCCGACCTCGAAGTTGCGCTTGGCCGCAGCCAGTTGCTCGGACACGGCGGCCTTTTGGGCACCCACGAAGGCCAGGCTGTCCTTGGCCGCCAGGGCGTCGAAATAGGCCTGGCTGACGCGCACGACCAACTCTTGTTCGGCGGCGCTCAGCTGCGCCTGCGCCAGGTCGATGCCCTTGAGACCCTGCGCGTAGCTGGCCATGGCCTGCGGGCGATACAGCGGCTGCGATGCGTTCAAGGCCAGGCTTTGCGAACCATAGGGGTAGCTCAGGTGCGGCGTGCTGGAGTTCAGCTCCGAGCGCGTCACCGATCCGGACAGTCCCGCCTGTGGCAGCAGCAGGGCGCGGGCCTGATCGGCCCGGGCCAGATTGGCATCGTACTGAAGGCGCGCCGAAAGATAAGTCGCGTCATAGCCGCGCGCCGCCTGGTACAGCTCGTTCAGACTTTGCGCCTGAACGCCGGCGGTCAAGGCCGCGCTCAGTGCCAGCGACAGGGGAAGCAATCGAAATAGGCTCATGGTCGTCCTTGTGGATTCATTCAGGTCTTGCCCTGGAGCGAATCCGCACGGGCATGCGCCAATTCTAGTCAGAACTTGAATCGCGAGGGCTCGGTAAAGCCCTTCAAACGGGCGGCCACGGTGTCCCAGCGCTGTTGGCTGTCGAAGCTGTTGGCGCCGATGCGGGTGGTGACGGTGGCGTACATCATGGGCTCGTCGCCGACGATGGCCACCAGACGTCCGCCGACTTTGAGTTGCTGCAGCAGCGCGTCGGGCACCTGGGCCACGGAGCCGACCAGCAAGATCGCGTCAAAGGGTTGATCGGCTGGGGCGCCGGCGCAGCCCTCGGCCTGGCGCACCTCGGCGTTGAAGATGCCGGCCTTTTGCAGGTTGGCGCGTGCCAGTTGCACCAGTTCGGCCGAGCTGTCCAGCGCGATCACGCGCTGCGAGCGGTGCGCCAGCATGGCCGTGACGAAACCGGAACCGGCGCCAATCTGCAGCACCTTTTCGTGGCGCTGGGCGTTGACTTCCTGCACCAGGCGCGCCTCGACCTTGGGCGCGAGCAGCGCTTGCCCACCGGGCAGGGGGATTTCCATGTCGGCAAAGGCCAGCCCCTTGTGCGCCAGCGGGACAAAGTCTTCGCGCTTGACCGAGCCGAGCAACTCCAGCACATGCGGGTCGAGCACGTTCCACGGACGGATTTGCTGCTCGATCATGTTGTAGCGTGCTTGTTCGATGTTCATGTTCTGGACTCCTGGGCTTGGATGAGGGTTGGCTGCTGATTTTAACGGCTGGCCCCGTCGCTTCCCGAGCCAAAGAGGCGGCGCAAGCATTGACCCAGATCATCCATGTAGCAGTAAACCACGGGCACGACCACGAGCGTCAGCAGCGACGAGGTGATGACGCCGCCAATCACGGCCTGACCCATGGGGGCGCGCTGCTCGGCGCCTTCGGTCAGTGCCAGGGCCAGCGGCAGCATGCCAAAGATCATCGCCAGCGTGGTCATCAGGATCGGGCGCAGCCGCACCTTGGCCGCATGCAGCAGCGCCTCGGTGCGCTCCATGCCGGGAATCAGCTCGCCGTGCGCGCCCACGCTGTCTTCGCGGCTGCGGATGGTGAAGTCCACCAGCAAAATCGCGTTCTTCGTCACCAGGCCCATCAGCATGACGACGCCGATGATGGAAAAAATCGACAGCGTGGAGCCGAACGCGAGCAGCGCCAGCACCACGCCGATGAGCGTCAGCGGCAGCGCCGTCATCAGCGCCAGTGGCTGGAAGAAGCTCTTGAACTGGCTCGCCAGGATCATGTAGATGAAGACGATGGCCAGCGCCAGCGCCGACAGCGCGTAGCCAAAGGTCTCTTCCATGTTCTTCGTGGAGCCGCTGAACTGGTAGCGGTAGCCGGGCGGAAATTTCACCGTGTCGAGCACGGCGCGGATGTCGGCGGAGATCTCGCCGGCGGAGCGCAGGTAGGCGTTGGCGCTGATGGCCACCTCGTGCGTCAGATCGCGCCGGTTGATCTGGTTTGGTCCGCTGGCCTCGCGCAGACTGGCCACCTGGTTCAGGCGCACGATGCGCGCGCTGCCGTCGGCGTTGACGCCGGTGACGAAGGGCACGCGCTCCAGGTCCTGCGCCTGGGTGCGGGCGCCGGGTGCGAGCCGCACGTTGACGTCGTAGGTCTGATCGTCGCTGGCGCGCCAGTTGCCCACGGTCTGGCCCGCCACCAGGGTGCGCAGCGCCGAGCCGATCTGGGCCACGCTCAAGCCCAGGTCGGCGGCGGCGTCGCGTCGCACGCGCACATCCAGCGTGGGCTTGTCGGCCTTGGCGCTGGAGTCCAGATCGACCAGGCCGCTGATGCCGCGCAGCTTGTCCATGACCAGGCGCGTCAGGCGCTCGAGCTCCCGGTTGTCCGCGCCCTGGAGCGAGAACTCGATTTGCTTGTTGCCGCCCACCGGGTCCAGCAGTCCGACATGCGTCACCGTCATTCCGGGAACCTGGCTCAAGCGCGTGCGCAGCAGGGCCGACATCTGGTCCACGTCGCGTGTGCGCTCCTTGCGGTCCACCAGGCGCACGTAGATGCTGCAGTACATCTTGCCGGTGTTGTTCGGATTGACCGTGGCCAGCGTGTAGCGCACTTCGGGAAATTCACGCATGATGGCTTCGGCCTGGCGCGCCTTGGCTTCGGTCACCTCCAGCGACGAGCCCACGGGCGTGTAGAAGTTGAGCGTGGTTTCGGAAAAGTCGGCCTTGGGAACGAACTCCGTGCCGAGCAGCGGCAGCATGACGATACTCAGCACGAAGATGGCCAGCGCCAGACCCAGCGTCGCCAGCCGGTGCTGCAGCGCCCAGCGCAGGATGGCCTGGTAAACCTCGGACAAGCGCTGCGTGCCCTGATCGAACCAGCCGGTGACACGGCCGATGGTCTTGTCGTAGAAGCTGCGCGGCGCCGTGAGGTGGCCTGGCCCGTGGATGCTGGGGTCGTGCCAGATGCTGGAGAGCATCGGGTCCAGCGTGAAGCTCACGAACATCGAGATCAGCACGGCGGCCACGATGGTCAGGCCAAACTCGTGAAAGAACTTGCCGATGATCCCGCCCATGAAGCCGATGGGCAGGAACACGGCCACGATCGAGAGCGTGGTGGCAAACACCGCCAGGCCGATTTCCTGCGTCCCCTGCAGCGCCGCCTGATACGCCGTCTTGCCCATCTGCACGTGGCGCACGATGTTTTCGCGCACCACGATGGCGTCGTCGATCAGCAGTCCCACGCACAGGCTCAGCGCCATGAGCGTGATCATGTTGATGGTGAAGCCGAACATCTGCATGAAGAAGAAGGTGCCGATCAGCGCGATCGGCAGCGTCAGGCCGGTGATCACCGTGGAGCGCCAGGAATTGAGGAACAGGAACACGATCAGCACCGTCAGCAGGGCGCCTTCGATCAGCGTTTCGCGCACGTTGTCCACCGACACCCGGATCGGGCGCGAGGCGTCGGTGATGGCCTGCAGGCGCACGCCCGCAGGCAACTCCGACTGCATTTGCGCCATCGCTTTGACCAGGCCATCGATGACCTCGATGGTGTTTTCGTCCTGCGCTTTTTGCACCGACAGCAGCAGCGTGCGCTCGCCGTTGAACAGCGCCAGGTTGTCGCGCTCCTGGGCGCCGTCCTGCACCGTGGCGACCTGGTGCACGCGCACGGGCGCGCTGCCCCGACTGGCGACGATGATCTGGCCGAAGTCTTCAGGGCGCTGCATGCGGGCGTCGATCTGCACCACGCGTTCCTGCGCCAGCGAGCGGATCGAGCCGGCCGGCAGGTTCTGGCTTTCGTTGCGCACGGCGCTGGCCACCTGCTCGGCGCTGACGCCAAAACTCTCCAGCGCCTGCGGCTTGAGATAGATGTTGACCTCGCGCTTGGTGCCGCCCACGAGCGTGATCGTGCCCACGCCGCGCACGTTCTCCAGGCGCTTTTTCAGCACCTGGTCGGCCCAGTTCGTGAGCTCGACCGCGTTCAGTGCCTTGCCTTTGCTGGCGTCAGGAAGCACCGCCAAAGACCAGATGGCGCGGCTGCCGGGGTCGAAACGCAGCACGCGCGGATCCTTCACCTCGGGGCGGAAGGTGGCGCGGATGGCGGCGACTTTTTCGCGCACGTCTTCGGCCGCGCGCCGACCATTGACCTCCAGCTGGAACTCGATCACCACCACCGACTGGCCTTCGTAGCTGCGTGAGGTCAGGGCGTTGATGCCGGCCACGGAGTTGACGCCTTCTTCCAGCGGCTTGGAGACCTCGTTTTCCACGATCTCGGGCGACGCGCCGGGGTACTCGGTGGTGATCACGACCACCGGAAACTCGATGTTCGGGAACTGGTCCACCGGCAGACGCTGGTAGGAAAAGACGCCCAGCACCACGAAGGCGAGCATCACCATGGTGGCGAACACCGGGTTCTTCAGACTGACCTGGGTGAACCACATGGGATCAGCTCGCCGCTTTGGCTGCGCTGGCGCCCGGCGTGGCCGGCGCGGCGGTGAACTTCACCCGGGTGCCCTCGCGCAGTGGACCGAGCGCGCCACGGATGACGACGGCGTTGGGCGCCAGACCGCTGACGGCGACCATCGCCTCGCCCTGGAATTGGCCGCGCGCGCCGGTCTGCACCGGCCGGTGCAGCACCAGGCCGCTCTGCACCAATTGCACGTAGGGCTCGGGCTTGTCGGTGCGCACGGCGCTCAGCGGCACGCTCAGCAGCGAGACGCGCGCCGTGTCCAGCGTGCCCTGGGCAAACAAGCCCTGGCGCAATCCGGGCACCGAGTCCAGCGCCAGGTAAACCAGCACGCTGCGCGTTCCGGCCTGCGCGCTGGGGTTGATGCGCACGACCCTGGCGCTCGCGGCCGGGGTCGCGCCCTCGATGCTCAGCGTGGCCTGTTGACCGATGCGCACACCGAGCGCGTCGGCCGCAGCGAGCGTGGCTTCAAGCTCCATGCGGCTCAGGTCCACGATCTCGACGATGCGGGCGTCGATGGCGACGCGCTCCCCCGGCTGCGCCAGGCGCTGCGCCACCCAGCCCGAGATGGGCGCGTAGAGCCGGGTTTCGTCCAGCGATTTTTGCGCCACATCGACCGCCGCGCGCGCCGCCAGATAGGTGGACTGCGCCGCTTGCAGCGTGGCCTGTGAATTGTCCAGCGCGGTGCGCGAGATGAAGCCCTGATTCACCAGCGCCTGGTTGTTGTCGAACTGACGCTGCGCGATGTCGATCTGTGACTTGGCCGCAGCAGCCTGCTCCTGCGCCTGCTTGAGCCGCGCCCGGTACTCGCTCGGATCGACCTGCGCCACCAGTTGGCCGGCCTTGACGGCGTCGCCCTCGCGCAGGCTCAGCGCCTGCAACTCGCCGGCGACGCGCGCCTTGACGATGGCCGAATTCGCCGCCTTGATCGGGCCGGAAATCGCCAGACCCTGGCTCAGCTCGCGCGCCTGCGCGCTCACCACATCGCTCTGCGCCAACTCGATCTGCGCCTCGGACTGGTGGGCTGCGGCGGCCTTGAGGGCTTGCTGTTGTGCCGTGCGGTTGCCGAGCAGGCGTAGCAGGCCGCTGGCCATAGCGAGCAGCAACAGCCCCAGGCCGATCCATTTGATCCAGCGTTTCATTTTGCGAACGTTCCTTGAGATTGACGCGCTGCATTGGGTACCGGTGCAGCGTCTGGGTCGAGTGTAGTGCGCCACGCGGTCGGCCTCGGCGCGCGGTACCATGCCGACTTTGTTCGCTGCGCCCAACCGGAGAGACCGCATGTTCTTTATTCGAAAAGCCCTGATGCCCGTTCTGGCTGCCTTCGGCCTGTTGGCGCTGCCGACCTGGGCGGGCGCACAAGCGCTGCCCACCGGCATGAGCCGTCTGAGTTCGGTCGAGGGCGTGGAGGAATATGCGTTAGCGAACGGGCTGCAGATCCTGTTGATCAAGGACGACAGCAAGCCCAGCACGACGGTGAATCTGACCTATCGCGTCGGCAGCAAGAACGAGAACTACGGCGAGACCGGCATGGCGCATTTGCTGGAGCACCTGCTGTTCAAGGGCACGCCAGGAACGCCCGGCGTCTGGGCCGAATTCACCAAGCGCGGCCTGCGTGCCAACGGCTCCACGTCGCAGGACCGCACCAACTACTTTGCCAGCCTGTCGCACAACGAAGACAACCTGCGCTGGTATTTGAGCTGGCACGCCGACGCCATGGTGAACAGCTTCATCGCGAAGAAGGACCTGGACACCGAGATGACGGTGGTGCGCAACGAAATGGAGATGGGCGAGAACAACGCCTGGGGCGTGCTGCTCGAACGCGTCATGGCCACGGCCTTCGAGTGGCACAACTACGGCAAGAACACCATCGGCGCCCGGGCCGACGTGGAAGGCGTGGACATCCGCCACCTGCAGGATTTTTATCACACCTACTACCGCCCGGACAACGCCACGCTGATCGTCTCGGGCAAGTTCGATCCGGTCAAGGTGCGGCAATGGATCGCCACGTATTTCGGCAAGATCAAGAAGCCGGCCAAGCCGCTGCCGCCGCAGTACACGTTGGACCCGGCGCAGGACGGCGAGCGCAGCGTGACCGTGCGCCGCGTGGGCGGCAGCGCCATCCTGGTGGCGGCCTACCACATCCCTGCGGGCGGCAGCCCGGATCATGCCGCCGCTGCGCTGCTGGCCACGGTGCTGGGCGACACGCCTTCCGGTCGGCTGCACACGCGCATCGTGGAGAAGCAGTTGGCGGCCGAGGCCTTTGCCTTTCCCTGGGGGCTGCAGGACCCGGCCGTCGCGCTCATGGGCTTGCAACTGGCGCCGGGACAGGACGTCGACAAGGCGCGCGAGGTCATGCTGGCCACGATTGAATCGCTCTCCAGCGAGCCGGTCACGGCCGAGGAACTGGAGCGGGCGCGGCTGAAGTACCTCAAGCGCTGGGAGCTCAATTTCACCAACCCCGAGCAGGTGGGCGTGGCGTTGTCGGAGTCGATCGCGCAGGGCGACTGGCGGCTGTTCTTTCTGCACCGCGACCAGGTCAAGCGCATCAAGCTGGAGGACGTGAACCGCGTCGCGGCCGCTTACTTGCTGCGCGACAACCGCACGCTGGGCAGCTACATCCCGACGGAAAAGCCGCAGCGTGCGCCGGCCCCGGTGCGCGCCGACGTGGCGCCTCTTGTGCAAGGCTACAAGGGCGAGGCCGTGGCCGCGCAGGCCGAGGTGTTTGACGCCACGCCCGACAACATCGACCGCCGCACCCAAAGCTCGGCCCTGGCCAATGGCATGAAGCTCAGCCTGCTAGCCAAGGGCGCGCGCGGCCAGGTCGTGAGTGGTCGCCTGACGCTGCAGTTGGGCGACGAAAAAAGCCTGTTCGGCCTGGAGGATGTGGCCAACGCCACGGCGGCCATGCTGAACAAGGGCACGAGCAGCATGACGCGCCAGCAGATTCAGGACCAGTTCGACCGCTTGAGCGCGCAGGTGGAATTTTTTGGCGGCGCCACCAACGCGGGCGCCAGCATCAAGACCACGCGCGAGAACCTGCCCGCCGTGGTGGCGCTGGTGGGCGAGGTGCTGCGCAACGCGAACTTCCCCGCCGCTGCGCTGGAGGAGTACAAGCGCCAGGTGCTGACCTCGATCGACGAGCAGCGCACTGAGCCCGAATCCGTGGTCCAGACCGAGCTGGCGCGCTACGGCAACCCCTACCCCAAGGGGGACCCGCGCTACGCCTACAGTTTTGACGAGACGGTGGACAACACGAAGGCGCTGACGGCGGAGCAACTGCGCGCGTTTCACGCCCGGTTCTACGGCGCGCAGTTTGCGCAAGGCGCGCTGGTCGGCGACTTTGACGGCGCCAAGGCGAGCCAGGTGCTGGCGACGGCGCTGGGCGACTGGAAGGCTCAGGTGAGCGCGACGCGCGTGCCCAATCCGCTGGTGCCAGTGAGCCCGAAGCGCCTGGTGTTCAAGACGCCGGACAAACAAAACGCCTTCATGCAGGTGGAGCAGGCGCTTGCCGTGAGCGACAACGATGCCGACTACGCGCCGCTGATGCTGGGCAATTACCTGCTCGGTCAAGGCGGCAGTTCGCGCCTGTGGATGCGCATCCGCGAGAAGGGCGGCTTGAGCTACGACGTGCGCAGCGGCATCGCCTGGAACCAGTTCGAGGCCAACAGCGCCTGGAAGGCCACGGCCATCTTTGCGCCGCAAAACCGCGACAAGGTGGAGACAGCGTTCAAGGAAGAAGTGGCGCGCGCCCTGAAGGATGGTTTCGACGCCAAGGAGCTGAGCGAGGCCAAGCAAAGCCTGCTGAACTTCCGCCGACTTTCGCGCGCCCAGGACGCCAACCTGGCC
>CAIMSP010000031.1 GCA_903844215.1 uncultured beta proteobacterium
CCCTTCTTGATTGAAAAATTCCCTGGAGTTCCAAAACCAAAATCGACTACGATTCGTGCGCATTCCCGTGCGTACTCAACCGGCTGTGTGTCCACTTATCTTTCGGGAAATGCTGTACAGACCAACCGAGCCACTTCTTTTTACAACTTTGTTGCGACTGAAAAACGCGCACCTCAAGAAGCTGTCGCCGGGCCGTGCGGCCTCGTTTGAGCGACTGCTGGGCGAGATATTGAGTGCCGTTGCCGACTTCCCCAAGCATTTGCCGCTGCCGGACCAAGGCCGCTTTGCGCTGGGCTACTACCATCAGCGACAAGATTTTTTCACCAAGAAAACCGGCGACTCAAACGCCAACACAGAAGGAAGCCCGACATGAACCTCGAAAACCGGTACGACTTTGTTCTCATATTTGACGTGAAAGACGGTAACCCCAACGGCGACCCCGACGCAGGCAACATGCCGCGTTTGGATGCGGAATCTGGTCATGGTTTGGTAACCGATGTGGCACTCAAACGTAAGGTCCGAAATTTCGTGGGCTTGGTTAAGGAGCAGGACGCAAGAGAACCCGTGGTCGGCGAAAAGCGCTTTGAGATTTACGTTCGAGAGAAAGCCATTCTGAACCATCAAAACCAGCGCGCCTATGCCGCCTTGCAACTGGATGCAGCAGAGGCACTCGTCGAAGGCGATGCCCCCGAAGTGACAGAAGATGCCGATGCGAGAAAGAAAAAGCCCGCCAAGGAAAAGCGTAAAGGCAGTGCCGATGAAGTCGGTCAGGCGCGCAAATGGATGTGTCAAAACTTTTTTGACGTACGCACCTTCGGCGCAGTCATGTCCACCGGCGTGAATTGCGGCCAAGTGCGTGGCCCGGTGCAACTCACCTTTGCCCGCTCGGTGGCACCCATCGTGGCGTTGGAGCATTCCATCACCCGCATGGCCGTTGCCACCGAGGCTGAAGCCGAGAAGCAGCAAGGTGACAACCGCACCATGGGGCGCAAGCACACCGTGCCCTATGGCGTCTATGTCGCCCACGGCTTTGTCTCGTCCTTCCTCGCCAAGCAAACCGGGTTTGGCGAGGACGATCTCGAATTGGTGTTCCAGGCGCTGGCGCAGATGTTTGAGCACGACCGCTCTGCCGCACGCGGCGAAATGGCCACGCGCGGCTTGTATGTTTTCAAGCACGACAGTGAACTGGGCAACGCCCCGGCGCACGCCTTGTTCGAGCGCCTGCAAGTCAAGCCCAAGGAGGAAGGCGCGGTTGGCCGCAGCTTCGATGCATACTCTGTTTTGTTTGACGAGCAGAGCCTGACCATCGGGCAAGTAGTGCAGCCGAGCCCCGGCGTCACATTGACAAGGAGATGCTGAAATGACCGAAATCGTTTTTGTGGTCGAGCAGGCGCCCGAGGGCGGTTACACCGCGCGTGCGCTGGGCGAATCGATTTTTACGGAGGCCGACACCGAGGATGCGTTGCGGGTGGCGGTGCAAGACGCGGTGCACTGCCATTTCGATGAAGGTCAATCGCCCAAGCTCATTCGGCTGCATTTTGTGCGTGATGAACTGTTGGCGGCATGACGTCGTTAACGGGAAACAGACATGAGATTGCCACGCGACTTGACTGGCGCGCAACTGATACGAGCCCTGGCCAAACTGGGGTACGGCGCCACCCGGCAAACCGGCAGCCACGTGCGGTTGACTTGTGGGCTGCCTGAGCAGCACCACCTGACCGTGCCCCTGCATGACCCGTTGCGCATTGGCACGCTGGCCGCCATTCTGGCTGCGGTGGCCGATGCCCATAGCATGACGCGCGACGAATTGCAGGCGAAGCTGTTGGGGTGAAGGGAGCGCAATTGGCCGCTACCGATCTGGACCAGATACCCCTGTCGGCCCTGCAGCACTGGGCCTATTGCCCGCGCCAGTGCGGCCTGATCCATCTGGAACAGGCATTTGACGACAACGTGCACACCTTGCGTGGTCAGGCCGTCCACGCCAAGGCCGACCTGCCCGGTGCGGGGTCGGCCAAAGGCGTGCGCGTGGAGCGGGCCTTGCCGCTATGGCACGACGGGCTGGGCCTGGTGGGCAAGTCGGATGTGGTGGAGTTCATGGCCGGTGGTGTGCCTTACCCAGTGGAGTACAAGCACGGCAGTCGCCACAAGGCGGCTGACATTGCCGCCTGCGACGACCTTCAGTTGGCCGGCCAAGCCATGTGCTTGCAGGCCATGACCGGCAACCCAGTCGCCGAGGGCGCGATCTACTACGCCACGTCCAAGCGCCGCCGGGTGGTGGTGGTCACCGATCAGTTACGTGCGCAGGTGGTGCAGACCGCCCAGGACATACGCGCCATGTTGGCCAGCGCTAGGCTGCCGCCGCCGCAAGTGGGTGATGCAGCGGCCAGGCGATGCAAGGCGTGTTCGTTGCAAGAGCGCTGCCAGCCACAAGCCACCCATGCCGACTTGCTGGCCGCGCGTGCGGCGCTGTTTGACCCTGATGCCTGACTGTCCTGCAACGGGCGCGAAGCCCCCCGTGTCGCAAAAGTTCGGTCCTTCACGCGTTGGCCGGACTTGATTCCCATGCAACTTCTGAACACCCTCTACCTCACCACAGCGCAAACCTATTTGCGGCTGGACAACGACACCCTGCGTGTCGAAGTGGAGCAAGAAACCAAATTGCGCGTGCCGCTGCACCACCTGAGCGCCGTGGTGTGTTTTGGCCACACGGGCTTGTCCGCGCCCTTGATGCACCGCTTGGCCGAAGAAGGCATCGCGCTGGTGCTGCTGGATGACAACGGGCGCTTCAAAGCTCGGCTCGAAGGCGCGGTATCGGGCAATGTACTGCTACGCCAGGCGCAGTTTCAACGCCAGGCTGACCCGGCCTTCACGCTCGACATGGCGCGCGCCTGCGTGGCTGGCAAGATCAAGAATTCGCGCCAGGTATTGCAGCGCGGCGCACGCGAAGCCAAAGCTGACGACGAGGTTCAAGCACTGACGCGCATGGCGCTCGATTTGGCCGCCAGCCTGCGCGCGCTGCCTGATGCGCCGAATCTGGAAAGTCTGCGCGGCGTGGAAGGTGCGGCGGCGCGCCAGTACTTTGGCGGTTTGAACCTGCTGGTGCGCGCGGACCTGCGCGCGGCTTTTAACATGGATGGGCGCACCCGGCGCCCGCCGCGAGACCGATTCAATGCCATGCTGTCGTTTTTGTATTCGATGTGGATGAACGATTGCCGCTCCGCGCTGGAAGCTGCCGGGCTGGATCCCCAGGTTGGATTCCTGCACGCCTTGCGACCTGGGCGCGCGGCACTGGCGCTGGACCTGATGGAGGAGTTTCGCCCTTGGGCAGATCGCCTGGCGCTGACGCTGATCAACCGTGGGCAATTGGGCGAGAAGGACTTTGCCGTGCGCGAAGGTGGCGGCGTGTCGCTGGAGGCCGAGGCGCGCAAGGCCGTTGTGGTGGCTTATCAGGAGCGCAAGCGCGATGAAATCAATCACCCACTGTTGGCGCAGTCGGTGCCGCTGGGTTTGGTGCCACTGGTGCAGGCGCGCTTGCTGGCGCGCGCAATGCGAGACGATGGTGCGCCGTACGTGCCCTTTGTCGCAAAGTAAGGGCTGCGATGTTGGTCCTCGTTTGCTACGACGTGAATACCGAAACCAAGGCGGGGCGGCGCCGCTTGCGCAGGGTGGCCAAGGTTTGCGAAAGCACCGGTCAGCGCGTGCAAAAGTCTGTCTTTGAATGTCAACTGGACTTGGCCCAATTTGAAACACTGGAGCGCAAGCTTCTGGCAGAAATCGAGCCAGCGCAAGACTGTCTTCGTCTCTACCGCATGCCCGAAACACGGGGTTTTGAAGTGCTGGAGCACGGCACATTCAAGGCGGTGGATTTTGCTGGCCCATTGGTTCTTTGACGCCATCGACTGCCCACGGTGTGGTCAATGCGTGATAAGGTTGGCAGCGCGAACCGCAAGTGACTCCAGTGTCACCAACAGGTTCGCGCGCGTCGTAACTCAATGATTGACAACCACTTTATTTGCGCAGCCACGAATTTGGTCACCAGGTTGCCCGGTGATGAGGAGGGGTTCGCGCAAACGATTGAAAAAGCCATTGGTTTTCAATGCGTTGGAAGCGAAGCGATTCGCCCGGCAGTGATGTCGGGCGTGGATTGAAACGACTTGTTCTGCACTTCCGCCTATGTCGAGCGAGGATTCGCCCGGCAGTGATGTCGGGCGTGGATTGAAACCATGTGTGCGGGAGCTACGCATTCAATCTATACCGAGTCGCCCGGCAGTGATGTCGGGCGTGGATTGAAACGGCATCAATCCGTCGATCTGCTCCTCATCATTTTGATTCGCCCGGCAGTGATGTCGG
>CAIMSP010000032.1 GCA_903844215.1 uncultured beta proteobacterium
CCCACCCCGTCGGGGCGAGACCCGGCATGCCCCGCGGGCCACGCAACCATCCAGATGCCATTAACGAAAAAAAGGCCTGCAGTTGCAGGCCTTCTTCAGGTCGCCATCGGGGCCAGGCCCCGATGAAGGATCAGCCGCCGTGGATCTTCATCATCACCGGCACGATCAGCAGCGCCACGATGTTGATGATCTTGATCAGTGGGTTCACGGCCGGGCCGGCTGTGTCCTTGTAGGGGTCGCCCACGGTGTCGCCGGTGACGGCGGCCTTGTGCGCTTCGGAACCCTTGCCGCCGAAGTTGCCGTCTTCGATGTACTTCTTGGCATTGTCCCAGGCACCGCCGCCGGTGCACATGGAGATGGCCACAAACAGACCGGTCACGATCGTGCCCATGAGCAGGCCGCCCAGCGCCTTGGGGCCGAGGATCAGGCCGACCAAGATCGGCACCACCACGGGCAGCAGCGACGGGATCATCATTTCCTTGATCGCGGCCGTGGTCAGCATGTCAACGGCGGTGTCGTACTCGGGCTTGGCCGTGCCTTCCATGATGCCCTTGATCTCGCGGAACTGACGGCGCACTTCCACCACCACCGAGCCCGCAGCGCGGCCCACGGCCTCCATCGCCATCGCGCCAAAGAGGTAGGGGATCAGGCCGCCGATGAACAGACCGATGATGACCAGCGGGTCCTTCAGGTCGAAGCTGATCGCGTGCCCGTAGCCTTCGAGCTTGTGCGTGTAGTCGGCAAACAGCACCAGCGCGGCCAGACCGGCGGAGCCGATGGCGTAGCCCTTGGTCACGGCCTTGGTGGTGTTGCCCACGGCGTCCAGCGGATCGGTGATGTCGCGCACGCTCTTGGGCATTTCCGACATTTCGGCGATGCCGCCGGCGTTGTCGGTGATGGGGCCATAGGCGTCCAACGCGACCACGATGCCGGCCATGCTCAGCATGGAGGTGGCAGCGATGGCCACGCCGTACAGACCGGCGAGCCAGTAAGCCGACCCGATGGCCATGCAGACAAAGATCACTGGCCAGGCGGTGGAGCGCATGGACACGCCCAGGCCGGCGATGATGTTGGTGCCGTGGCCCGTGGTCGATGCCTCGGCAATGTGGCGCACCGGGGCGTATTGCGTGCCGGTGTAGTACTCGGTGATCACCACCAGCGCGGCCGTCAGGATCAGGCCAACGGCGCAGGCGCCAAACAGCGCGTTGGCCGTGAGCAGGCTGCCGTCAGCCAGCTTGATGGCGGTCGGGAACAGGCTTTGCGTGACGAAGTAGAAAGCGAACAGCGACAGGATGCCCGCGACGCCAAGGCCCTTGTACAGCGCCGGCATCACGTTCTTCATGCCAGGCGAGGCCTTGACGAAGAAGCAGCCGATGATGGAGGCAACGATGGACACTGCGCCCAGGGCCAGCGGGTACATCACGGCGACCGTGCCCACGTTGGTCAACAGCAGCGCGCCCAGCACCATGGTGGCGATCAAGGTCACGGCGTAGGTTTCAAACAAGTCTGCAGCCATGCCGGCGCAGTCGCCGACGTTGTCGCCGACGTTGTCGGCAATCACGGCCGGGTTGCGTGGGTCGTCTTCCGGAATGCCGGCTTCAACCTTGCCCACCAGATCCGCACCGACGTCCGCACCCTTGGTGAAAATGCCACCGCCCAGACGGGCAAAGATGGAGATCAGCGAGGAGCCGAAGGCAAAGCCGATCAGCGGGTTGAGCAGCTGCGCCAGGGTTTGCGTGGTGTTGGGTCCGGCATTGCCGACCAGGAACCAGTAGAAACCGGTCACACCCAGCAGACCGAGTCCGACCACCAGCATGCCGGTGATGGCGCCGCCGCGAAACGCGACGTCCAGTGCCGGGCCAATGCCCTTGGTGGCCGCCTGCGCCGTGCGCACGTTGGCGCGCACCGAGATGTTCATGCCGATGAAGCCGCAGGCGCCCGAGAGCACCGCGCCGACGACAAAACCGATGGCCGTCAGGTTGTCCAAAAACGCGTAGATGAGCACGGTCAGCACCACGCCCACCATGGCGATGGTCTTGTACTGACGCGCCAGGTAAGCGGCCGCGCCGGTCTGAATGGCGGCGGCAATTTCTTGCATCCGCGCATTGCCTGCGTCTTGGGATAGGATCCAACTGCGCGTCCAAAAGCCGTAAGCCACGGCAATGAACCCGCAAACGAGCGCCAGAATCAGCACTGAATTGCCAGACATAAGAAGAACTCCTAAATGGATTGTTGTTTCGCTCGGGAAGGAACAGCGCGCGGTGATGCGGCGTCCCCGCTGAGTTGCTTCCTCGTGTCGCCGCGGCACCAAAGTGTGCTGCGCCCGATTGGCCAACTCGCAGAATGTACTTTGAAAACCCTGACGCAAACTGACTGAGCAAGCGGCGAGTCAGTAAAATCAGGGTTAATACTGAACAGTTCCTGATCTAACTCAACGCAAAGAAGCCACTATGTCTCTTGATAACGTCACCGCGGGCAAAAACGTCCCTGAGTCCTTCAACGTCATCATCGAAATTCCGATGAATGCCGACCCGGTGAAATACGAGGTGGACAAGGCCACGGGCGCGATTTTCGTGGACCGCTTCATGAGCACGGCCATGCACTACCCCACCAACTACGGCTACGTGCCCAAGACCATCTCGGGCGATGGCGACCCGGTGGACGTGCTGGTGATCACGCCGGTGCCGCTGATTCCGGGCGTGGTCGTGACCTGCCGCGCCATCGGCATCCTGAAGATGGAAGATGAAGCCGGCATGGACGGCAAGGTGCTGGCCGTTCCCATCGACAAGATCCTGTCGCTGTATACCCGCTGGCAAAAGCCGGACGATCTGAGCCCGGTGCGGCTGAAGACCATCGCCCATTTCTTTGAACATTACAAGGATTTGGAAGTCGGCAAGTGGGTCAAGATCCTGGGCTGGGAAGGCCCCGAGTCGGCGCGCCAGGAGATCATGGAAGGCCTCGCCAACTACGAAAAAGACAAGTCCTGAATTGATTCAGGACCGAGCCAGTAGGCTCAATCGTCTTCCGTCACGGCCACCCGGTGCAGTGACGCCAGCTTGAGCTGGGTCGCCGGCGGCACTTGGGCATAGTGCGAAAAGGCGATGCTGTAGGAGCCCTGACCCCCGGTCAATGACTTCAAGCGCGATTGGTATTCGTAGAGTTCGGCCAAAGGCACAAGGGCGCTGATGGCCGTCGCGCCCAGACCGCGGGGCTGGGTGCCGGTGACCTGGCCGCGCTTGGCCGCCAGATCGCCGGTCAAGTCGCCGATGGCTTGTTCCGGTGCCAGCACGTCGATCGTCACCAAGGGCTCGAGCACGATCGGGCTGGCGGCGCGGATGGCTGCCATCGTGGCCTTGCGCGCCGCCGCCACAAACGCCACCTCCTTGCCATCGACCGCGTGCGTCTTGCCGTCGTACACGGTGACGCGCAGGTCGTGCACCGGATAGCCCGCGACCACGCCGTCCGCGAGCGCCTGGCGCACGCCTTTTTCCACTGCCGGAATGAAGACGCCGGGGATCGCGCCGCCCTTGACCACATCGACAAATTCGAAGCCGGCGCCGCGCTCCAGCGGTTCAATGCGCAAGGACACTTCGCCGAACTGGCCCGCGCCACCGCTTTGCTTCTTGTGGCGACAGTGGCCCTCGGTGTGGGTCGTGATGGTTTCGCGGTAGGCGATCTGCGGTGGCGTGCAGTCCAGTTCCAGCTTGAACTGCTGCTGCAGGCGCGCCAGCTTGGCGCGCAGATGCATCTCACCCAGGCCGCGTATCACGGTCTCGTTCGTGACCGGATGGCGCTCCACCTTGAAGCAGGGGTCTTCCAGTTCGAGCTTGTGCAGCACGTCAAACAAGCGCTGCTCGTCGCCCTTGCGCCGCGTCTGCACCGCCAGGCCCTGCATCGGCTGAGGAAACTCCAGTGGTTCGAGGTGGATCTGGTCCTCATCGTGCGAGTCGTGCAGCACGCAGTCGAAGGCGATCTCGTCCACCTTGGCCACGGCACCGATGTCGCCCGGCACCAGGGCGGCCACTTCGATGTAGTCCTTGCCCTGCAGCTGGTACAGGTGGCTGACCTTGAAGGCACGGCGCGAGTCGCCGACAAACAGTTGGGCATCGCGTCGCAGCGTTCCCTGGTGCACGCGAAACACGCCCACCTTGCCCATGAACGGGTCGCTGATGAGCTTGAAGACATGGGCCAGCACATGCTTGTCCGCGTCGGCTTCGGCGTGAAAGGCCTGGGCCTGCGCGCTGCCGGGTTCGCCGCGGAAAAAGGGCGCGGGGTTGCCCTCCAGCGGACTGGGGGCAAGCTGCGCCAGCGCGTCCAGCAGCTGCGGTACCCCGGCGCCGGTTTTGGCGGACACGAACAGGATGGGGATCAGGTGTCCGGCGCGCAGCGCGCGCTCGAAGGGCGCATGCAATTCATCCGGTTTCGGGTCGATCCCGTCGTCCAGGTAGCGTGCCAACAGGCTCTCGTCTTCTTCCACGATCTGGTCAATGAGCGCGCGATGCGCGGCGGCCACCGACGCAAAGTCGCTCTCGCCCTGGTCGTGTCCGAGCAGCTCCACCACTTCCTGCCCATGCTGGGCGGGCAGGTCCAGCAGCAGGCATTCGCGCCCGAAGCGCTCGCGGATCTGGGCCACGAGTTCGGGCAGATCGACGTTGTCGGCGTCGATCTTGTTCACCACCAGCATGCGGCAAAGGCCGCGCGCGCCAGCCAGTTTCATCATGCGCTCGGTCGTGAGTTCGATGCCGGTTTGCGCGTTGATCACGATCACGGCCGTGTCGACCGCCGCCAGTGCGCCCAGCGCCTGGCCGGCGAAGTCGGGGAAACCAGGGGTGTCGATGAATTGCAGTTGGGTGGCGCGCCAATCGGCGCTGACCAGGGCCGATTTGATCGAGTGACCGAGCTCCTTTTCCTGCGGGTCGTGGTCGCAAACCGTGTTGCCCTTTTCGACCGAACCGCGACTCAGAATGGCGCCGCTGGCGGCCAGCAGCGATTCGATCAAGCTGGTCTTTCCGCTGGCGCCGTGGCCCACCAGGGCCAGGCTGCGGATGGAGGCGGTGTGGTGCAGGCTCATAAATCTCCCTGTGCATTGGGCACGGCCGGGAACGCGTCGCTGCTACACCGCCGGATGCCTTGAAACCATTCGAACTCGAGCGGCTTCATTTTAGCCCCGCCAATGGCCGCCAAACGGTTCGCGTTGTTGCTGGGATGGAGTCGTTTGCATCAGCAACCGGCCGCGCGCCACGCGCAGCGCGGCCGCGTGCCGTCCGAGCTACTTCTCCACGGTGTGGCTTTGGCGCAGCGGGCTGCGCTGCTCCAGGTCGTCCAGATAGCCCTCAATTCCCTGCCCCTCGCGTTCGAGAAAGCGTTGCACTGCGTCGGCGAAGGCCGGATGCGCCAGCCAGTGCGCGCTGCTGGTCTTCACCGGCAGCAGGGCGCGCGCCATCTTGTGCTCGCCCTGGGCGCCGCCTTCAAAGCGCTGCACGCCGTGGGCAATGCACCATTCCAAAGGCTGGTAGTAGCACAGCTCGAAGTGCAGGCAGTCCACGCGTTCCAGGGCACCCCAGTAGCGACCGTAGGCCACCTGGGGCTTCGAGGAATCCAGCGGCAAGGCGTCCGACAGTCCGATCAGGCTGGCGGCGATCGGGCGGCCGTCGCGCTCGGCGACAAACAGCAACCAGTTCGGCGCCATGGTGTGCGCCATGGCTTCAAAGAAGCGGCGATTCAGGTAGGGCGCGTTGCCATGCTCCAGGTAGGTGCGTTCATAGCAGTTGTAGAAGAAGTCCCAGTCTTCGGCGCGGATCTCTGTTCCCCGCGCGGCGCGGATCAGCACCCCGGCGTCGCTCACCTTGCGCCGTTCCTGGCGAATCTTCTTGCGCTTGTCCTGCGTCAGCGCTTGAAGGAATTGATCGAAGTCCTGGTAGCCATCGTTATTCCAGTGGAACTGCACGTTGTGGCGCAGCATCAGCCCGGCCTGCGCACAAACGGCTTCGTCGTCCGCTGCGATGAACAGCAGGTGCAGCGACGACAGTTGCTGCTCCTCGCACCAACGCAGCAGCGCGTGCAACAGGGCCGCCCGCGCCGCGCCATTCACGGCCAGCAGTCTGCTGCCCGGGACCGGTGTGAAAGGCACGGCCGCGAGCGCCTTGGGGTAGTAGGCCAGACCGTGCTCGGCGTAGGCCTTGGCCCAGGCCCAGTCGAACACGTATTCGCCCTGGGAATGGGTCTTGAGATACAGCGCGCAGGCCGCGCACAACTGCAACTCACCGCTGGCGTCGCGCTGCCACAAGGTCAAAAAGCGCGGCGTCCATCCGGTTTGCGGCACGGCGCAGCCGCTGGTGTGCAAGGCCGCGAGGTACTCGTGGCGCAGGAAGGGATTGGGCTGCGACTGCGCGCAGAGCAGTGCGTTCCATGCGTGCGCGTCAAGCTCCAGCGGCGAATTCAGCACCCGAATGACATAATCAGCCGCACTCACGTCGTACCCCGCAGGTACTGATTTTTTCTGGCGCTGTCTGGCATCCGCTTCGGGGATCGAAGCCGCCGGACCTTCACTTGGTTTTGTGTACTCATGACTCTCAAAATTGGCGTCGCTCAACTCAACTTCGTGGTCGGTGACCTGGTTGGCAATGCGGACAAGATCATTCTCGCGGCACGCAGCGCCTACGACCAGGGTGCGCGTTTGCTGCTGACGCCGGAACTGGCGATTTGCGGCTACGCGGCCGAAGACCTGTTCTTGCGACCGTCCTTCATCGCAGCCTGTGATGATGCCGTGAAAACAGTGGCCCGTGAACTGGCCGGGTTAAAGGGCTTGAACGTCGTCGTGGGGCGCCCGCAGCACGACCCGCGCGCCCAGGCCCCGCGCAGTCGTTCGGTCGCCGTGCCCGACCTGTTCAACGCGGCCAGCGTGCTGTGCGAAGGCCGAATCGTGGCCCACTACGCCAAGCGCGAATTGCCCAACTACCAGGTGTTTGATGAGCGCCGCTATTTCGTTCCCGGCCAGGAGAGTTGCGTGGTCGAGGTCGAAGGCGTGCGCGTGGGCCTGCTGATTTGCGAGGACGCCTGGTACGAGGCGCCGGCACGGCTTGCCAAGGAGGCGGGCGCCCAACTGCTCGCCGTCCTGAATGCTTCGCCGTTCCACGTGGGCAAGGGCGGTGAGCGGCGTGCCCGCATGGCCGAGCGGGCGCAGGCGGTGGGTCTGCCGCTGCTGTATGTGCATCTGGTGGGCGGTCAGGATGAAGTCGTCTTTGATGGCGCCTCGTTTGCGCTCGATGCCTCAGGCGCCGTGACGGCACGGGGCCAGAGCTTCCAGGAAGAGTTGCTGCTGTTGGAGGTGCAAGGCCTTGCCCCCGCGCTGCAACTCGTGGCCCCTGGCCCGGTGCCGCAAGACCGGTCGGACGAAGCCGAGCTTTGGGACGCGCTGGTGCTGGGCGTGCGTGACTACGTCGGGAAGAACGGGTTTGCGGGCGTGTTGCTGGGTCTGTCGGGTGGCATCGATTCGGCCCTGGTGCTGGCCATCGCGGTGGACGCCCTGGGCGCGGACCGGGTGCGCTGCGTGATGATGCCGTCACCTTATACCGCCGACATTTCCTGGATCGATGCGCGTGAAATGGCGCAGCGCATGGGCGTGCGCTACGATGAAATTTCCATCACGCCGGAATTCGAGACGTTCAAGGCCTCGCTGAGCAGCGAATTTTCCGGGCTCGCGCCGGACGCGACCGAAGAGAATATTCAGGCCCGCATCCGCGGCACACTGCTGATGGCGCTGTCCAACAAGTTCGGCTCCATCGTGCTGACCACGGGCAACAAGAGCGAGATGGCCACCGGCTATTGCACCCTGTATGGCGACATGGCAGGCGGCTTTGCGGTGATCAAGGACCTGGTGAAAACCACGGTGTTCAAGTTGGCGCAGTGGCGCAACGCGCATGACCCCTATGGCAAGGGGCCCAGCCCGATCCCCGAGCGCATCATCACGCGAGCGCCCAGCGCCGAGTTGCGCGCCGACCAGACCGACCAGGACAGCCTGCCGCCCTACGAGATTCTCGACGGCATCCTGCAGCGCTACATGGAAAACGACCAGAGCAGCGAGGACATCATCGCTGCGGGTTACGACAGCCAGACCGTGCACCGCGTCACGCACCTTATCAAGATCAACGAGTACAAGCGGCGCCAGTCGCCGGTGGGAATTCGTGTCACGCACCGCAGCTTTGGCAAGGATTGGCGTTATCCTATAACCAATAAATTCAGATCCTGACCGTACTTTCAAAGGAAGCCCCATGAAGCAAATCACCGCCGTCATCAAACCTTTCAAGCTCGAGGAAGTGCGCGAGGCGTTGGCCGAGTGCGGCGTGACCGGCTTGACCGTCACCGAAGTCAAGGGCTTTGGGCGCCAGAAAGGGCATACCGAGTTGTACCGTGGCGCCGAGTACGTGGTGGACTTCTTGCCCAAGGTGAAGGTCGAGGTGGTGGTCAAGTCCGACGACGTGGATCGCTGCGTGGACGCCATCATCAAGGCCGCGCATACCGGCAAGATCGGTGACGGCAAGATCTTTGTCACGGCCGTTGAGCGTGTGGTGCGCATCCGCACCGGCGAACTCGACGACGCTGCGGTCTAAATCGCGTCCAGTCGGGCCAGCGGCGTCAGGCCTGCGGCCTGCACCAGCTCCGCCAGCAATGGCAGCACCTCGCTGCCGGTTTGGATCAATTCCATCTGCCAGTCCCCCAGGAACTGCTGCTCCACGGTGGCCTTGAGGAATGCCAGCAGCGGGTCGTAATAGTTCGCGACGTTGAGCACGCCAATGGGTTTGTCGTGGTAGCCCAACTGGCGCCAGGTCCAGACTTCAAACAACTCTTCAAAAGTGCCAATGCCCCCCGGCAGCGCGAGGAAGACGTCGGCGCGTTCGGCCATCATGTGCTTGCGCTCGTGCATGCTGGCGACGATGTGCAACTCGGTGCAGTCGTGATTTGCCGCCTCCATTTCAACCAGGGCCTGGGGGATCACCCCCACCACGCGGCCACCGGCCTGCAGCGTGGCCTGCGCCACGATGCCCATCAGGCCGCCCTTGCCGCCGCCGTACACCAATTGCCCGCCATGGGAACCAATCCAGTGGCCCACGGCAGTCGCCACCTGGGCGTATTCGGGCTTGGCGCCCGGGCGCGAACCGCAATACACGCACACTGAAAAAGCCGGATTCATGGCAGCCACCGTTGCACCAGCGCGGCGCACCAAATGCCTGCGCACAGGATCAGACTGAGCAGCACGGCGGCGCTTCCCATGTCCTTGGCGCGTTTCGAGAGATCGTGCCATTCAGGCCCGATGCGGTCGATGGCTGCTTCAAGTCCGGTATTGAGCAACTCGACGATCATCACCAGCAGCACCGAGCCCGCGAGCAGGGCCGTCTCAACCCAGCTTCGGCCGAGCCAGAACGACAGCGGAATGGCCAACAGCGCGAGCTTGGCTTCCTGCCGAAAGGCGGGCTCGCCCCAACCGGCGCGCAGTCCTTGAAGCGAATAGCCGGTGGCGTGCCACAAGCGATTCAGACCGGTGCGGGATTTTTGCGGATTGACCGGGTCAACGGCCAGAGGTTGGGGCGCAGGGGAGGACATGCGCCGATTGTCGCCGAGGAATAAGTCAGGACTTGACCGGTGCGCACGAGACCAGGCGCGTGCCGGCGAGGACGTCGTGCCAGAACTGCTGCTGCGGGTGAAAACGGCTCAACACGGCCCAGACAGCAATCCATCCCAAAACGATCACAGCCGACTCGCTGCCGGATAAATGAAATGGCGCCATCACCGCCAGCGGCGGCAGGAACCACAGCCAGCTCAACAGATAGCGAGCCAGGGCGCGCCATTGCGTCAGAGGCTGGCCTTGGCGGTCAAGCACGCGGATGTGCCAGGTCTTCATCGCCAGGGTTTGTCCGCGGGACCAGAACCAGGTGAAATAGATGCCGAACACGACGAACAGAAAGGCTTGCAGCGAATTGCGGTTGTCCATGGCATGGCGGGTCTGGCTCAGCGTGCCAAACAAATAGGCTGCGACAAAGACCACACCAAACAGCAGCAGGCCTTCGTACAGCAGGCAAGCCAAGCGCCGCCACAGACTGGGCGCCATGGTCAGCGGAGCGGAAATTGGGTTGTGATCAGGCATGTGCTGGCGCAGTTCGCCCGCGAGACGGCAGCGATCAGTCGGTCGAACCAGGGCCGGGTGCTGCAGCGGCGGCAGGCATGAGCGCTGGTGCGGGTTCGGACGCCGGGCTGGCCATCGCCGCTGCCTTTTCGGGCTGGGGCAGCAGGGTTTTCTGGTCGATCTTGTGCGTCGCGGTGGCGATCTTTTGCCCCGGTTTAACCGATTTCGGCGAAGTCGGCACCCGGGTCAACTGCGCCGCTGCGTCGGGTTTGACGACCGGCGCCGCGCCCTTGGCTGGCGGCTGTGTGCGTGCCAGCTTGTTCTTTTCCTCGGGGCTGAGCGCCTGATAGGCCTGCCACTTTTCCTGCTTCTCCGTGGGGGAAATGGCTTTGGCCTGGACGTAGTTCAGTCTTGCCTGGGTGCGTTGCTGCGCGCTCAGGGCGACCCATTCCGTCATGCGTGCCTGCAGCTTGGCCTGCTCGGCGCTGGCCATATTGGGATAATTTTTGGATAGGACCAACCATTTGCGCTTTTGCGCATCGCTCAGGCCGTTCCAGTGGCCGTGCAGCGGTTGCAGCGCGAGTTGCTGGGCCGGCGTCAATTCAAGCCAGAGTGGTCGCGAGGGTAAGCTGGTGTCGGATTTGGGGGCCGAGGCGCGCGCTGCCATCGGCGCACTGGCCTGCGGCGCAGGCTTAGCGACGCTGTTGGGCGCCGCCGGTTCGCCCGCCGCAACCCAGCCCGCCGTCGCCAGCAACAACGCAGCCGCAACGCCCACCCACTGAGACAAGCGCAGGTGCATCATCGCGTACCGCCGCTGGCGCATCGCGTCAGGCACTAGCGAGCCTGATCCTGGCCTGCCTTGAGGAAATTCACGAAGCCGGGGTCAGCGTAGGCCGAAGGCGGCAATTCGTCAGTGAGAATGGCCGAGTCAATTTCCGCCACTTCGTCGGCGCGGTATTGGTTTTGCACCACACTGATGCTGATCAGCCCCATGGCCAGCACCACCAGCGGGACGGCGGACACCAGACGACTCCACCAATTGAGTCCTTCATCGCCCAGGGTGAGGCTGGCGGCTCCGCCTGAACCCAGCACCGCAGTGGCGGTGCGGGTCACGGCGATCTTGCGCTTGGCCAAGGCCTGCACCCGGGAAGCGCGCAGGCGTTCTGAAATGTCGTAGGGCAATTCGGCGGTCGCACCCGAAAGCCGTGCCGCGACTTCGAGCCCGTATTGGTTTTGCAGGTTTTCTGCCTGGCGCGGTACTAAATCAGTCATATTCTTATTCCTTTGGCTTTGAGTGCGGCACTCAGCGCTTGTGTGGCCCTGAAGCAGTGCACCTTCACACTGCCTTCCGAGCAGCCCATCGCGGCAGCGGTCTCGGCAACGTCCATTTCCTCCCAGTAACGCATGAGGAAGGCTTCCCGTTGACGCGGCGACAACTGTTGCAACTCAGTTTCAATCTCATGCAAGACTTGTGCCCGACTGGTTGTGGTTTCGGCGCTTTCCGTGCCGTCCGAGTCGTTTTCGACCTCCAAAGTTTCCAAAATATCAAATTCTTCGTCTTCGCCGCTGCTGTGGTAGTCGCTGAAGTTGGAAAACAGCGCGTTGCGCGTCTTCTGGCGTCGAAACCAATCCAGCGTGCAATTGGACAGGATGCGCTGGAACAACAAAGGCAACTCGGCTGCGGGCTTGTCCCCGTAGTGTTCCGCCAGTTTCATCATGCTTTCCTGCACGATGTCCAGCGCGGACTCCTCGTTGCGGACGTGGTAAACGGAACGCTTGAACGCACGTTTTTCCACCCCCTTGAGGAATTCTGAAAGCTCTAGTTCTGTGGCCAAAGGCGGCGGTGCCCGGTGGTGAAATGACCCCGACGCGCCTCTGCGGCAAGCGTCTGGAATGAAGAATGCGCAAATTATCGCATTGTGGCAAGACTAACTTTCAAGCCTGGTGCGCAAGGCGCCCCCGCGCCATGAAGGTTCGTTCTTTCACATGAACCCCCGTGCAATTCAATTCCGCCGGCCCGAAAAAGTGCTGCAATGCAATGCGATAATGGCCGCGCAAGTCATCAAAGGCAAAAGGGTCTCGGCTCGGCGGTCCAACGATTCCGCCCATGGCCTTGGCCTCAAGTCCCGCCACCGCTCCACAAGAGCCTGGTGAAGGGGCACCCAAGGTTTTTCGTTAGAGAAATTCACAAAGGTTGATCATGGAAATTTCAAAGGCCGAAGCATCGGCCGCTGCAGCAATGCCTCATTCCGCGCCCAAATCCGTTCCTGAACTCATGGGTTCAGAGATTCTGATCAAGACGCTTCAAGCCGAAGGTGTCAAATACATCTGGGGTTATCCCGGCGGCGCCGTCCTGTACATCTACGACGCCCTGTACAAGCAGGACACGATGCAGCACGTGCTGGTGCGCCACGAACAGGCCGCCGTGCATGCCGCCGACGGCTATGCCCGCGCCACGGGTGAGGTCGGCGTGGCCTTGGTCACCTCCGGCCCGGGCCTGACCAACGCCGTCACCGGTATCGCCACGGCCTATATGGACAGCATTCCGATGGTGATCGTCGCGGGCCAGGTGCCCACGCACGCCATCGGACAAGACGCCTTTCAGGAATGCGACACGGTGGGCATCACGCGTCCGGTGGTGAAGCACAACTTTTTGGTGAAGGATGTGCGGGATCTGGCGCTGACCATGAAGAAGGCGTTCCACATTGCGCGCAGTGGCCGCCCGGGACCGGTGGTGGTGGATATTCCAAAGGACGTGTCCTTCAAGAAGACGCCCTACGCGGGCTACCCGGAAACGGTGGAAATGCGTTCCTACAACCCGGTGCGCAAAGGCCATTCGGGACAGATTCGCAAGGCGCTGCAGTTGCTGCTGGCGGCCAAGCGTCCGTATATCTACACCGGCGGCGGCGTGGTGGCGAGCAACGCCTCGGCCGAACTGCGCGCGCTGGTGGACATGCTGGGTTATCCGACGACCCAGACCCTGATGGGCCTGGGCTCCTACCCGGCGAGCGACCGCAAGTTCCTCGGCATGCTGGGTATGCACGGCACGCTGGAAGCGAACAATGCGATGCAACATTGCGACGTGCTGCTGGCCGTGGGCGCGCGCTTTGACGACCGCGTGATCGGCAACCCCAAGCATTTCTCGCAGAACGAACGCAAGATCATCCACATCGACATCGATCCGTCGAGCATTTCCAAGCGCGTCAAGGTTGACATCCCGATCGTCGGCGACGTGAAGGACGTGCTCAGCGAAATGATCTCCATGATCCGCGAGGGCAGCGTCAAACCGGACCCGGCCGCCTTGAGCGCCTGGTGGGAGACGATCGAGGGTTGGCGCCGTCGCGACTGCCTCAAGTACGACCACGGCAAGGGCGACGTGATCAAGCCCCAGTATGTGGTGGAAACGCTGTGGAACATGACCAAGGACGCCGACGCCTACATCACCTCGGACGTGGGTCAGCACCAGATGTGGGCCGCGCAGTACTACCGTTTTGACGAACCCAGGCGCTGGATCAATTCGGGCGGGCTGGGCACCATGGGCGTGGGCATCCCCTACGCCATGGGCATCAAACTGGCCAAGCCCGAGAGCGAGGTCTTTTGCGTCACCGGCGAAGGCTCGGTGCAGATGTGCATCCAGGAACTCTCCACCTGCCTGCAGTACAACACGCCGATCAAGATTCTGGCGCTGAACAACCGCTACCTGGGCATGGTGCGGCAGTGGCAGCAGATTGAATACTCCGGCCGCTACAGCCACAGCTACATGGACGCGCTGCCCGATTTCGTCAAATTGGCCGAAGCTTATGGCCACGTCGGCATGCTGATCGAGCGCCCCGAGGACGTGGAAGGCGCATTGCGCGAAGCGCGCAAGCTCAAGGACCGCACCGTGTTCATGGACTTTCGAACCGACCCCACGGAGAACGTGTTCCCGATGGTGAAGGCCGGTATGGGCATCACCGAAATGCTGCTTGGCGCGGAGGATCTCTGACATGAAACACATCATTGCTGTCTTGCTGGAAAATGAACCCGGCGCCTTGTCGCGGGTGGTGGGCTTGTTCTCGGCCCGTGGCTACAACATCGAGTCGCTGACGGTGGCGCCGACCGAGGACCCGAGTCTGTCGCGCATGACAATTCAGACCACGGGCTCCGACGACGTGATTGAACAGATCACCAAGCACCTGAACCGTCTCATCGAAGTCGTCAAGGTCGTGGACCTGACCGAAGGCGCGTACACCGAGCGCGAGCTCATGATGGTCAAGGTGCGTGCCGTGGGCAAGGAGCGCGAAGAGATGAAGCGCATGGCCGATATCTTTCGCGGGCGCATCATCGATGTGACCGAGAAGAGCTATACGATCGAGCTGACCGGCGACCAGAGCAAGAACGATGCTTTCTTGGAAGCACTCGAGCGCGGCGCGATCCTGGAGACGGTACGCACCGGCTCCAGTGGCATCGGACGCGGGGAGCGTATCCTGCGGGTCTGAGTTTTCCAAGTCCGTGCGCGCGTTTCGACAGGCTCAACGCGAACGGATTTTCAAGTGGCGAGTTCGTTCACCGTTCGCCCTGAGCCTGTCGATGGGCATTTTCGCCAAACCCTGTTTCGGAGATAAGAATGAAAGTTTATTACGACAAAGATTGCGACCTGAGCCTGATCAAGGGCAAGACCGTGGCCATCATCGGCTACGGCAGCCAGGGCCACGCGCACGCGCAAAACCTGAACGACTCGGGCGTCAAGGTTGTGGTCGGGCTGCGCAAGGGCGGCGCCTCCTGGTCCAAGGTCGAAAAGGCCGGACTCACGGTCGCCACCGTTGCTGACGCCGTCAAGTCGGCCGACGTGGTCATGATCCTGTTGCCCGATGAGCAAATCGGCACCGTGTACAAGAACGACGTGGAACCCCACATCAAGCCGGGCGCGTCCCTGGTGTTTGCCCACGGCTTCAACGTGCACTACGGTCTGGTGACGCCGCGCGCTGATCTGGACGTGTGGATGGTCGCGCCCAAGGCGCCCGGGCACACCGTGCGCGGCACCTACGCCCAGGGCGGCGGCGTGCCCCATCTGATCGCGGTGCATCAGGACCAGAGCGGCAAGTCCAAGGACCTGGCGCTGAGCTACTCCATGGCCAATGGCGGCGGCAAGGCCGGCATCATCGAAACCAATTTCCGCGAAGAAACCGAGACCGATTTGTTTGGCGAACAGGCGGTGTTGTGCGGTGGCGCGGTGGAACTGATCAAGGCCGGTTTTGAGACGCTGACCGAAGCGGGCTACGCGCCTGAGATGGCGTATTTCGAATGCCTGCACGAACTCAAGCTGATCGTTGACATGATCTATGAAGGCGGCATCGCCAACATGAATTACTCGATCTCGAACAACGCCGAGTACGGCGAGTACGTGACCGGCCCCAAGATCGTCACCGCAGCCACCAAGGACGCGATGCGTCAGTGCCTCAAGGACATTCAGACCGGCGAATATGCCAAGAGCTTCATCCTGGAAAACCAGGCCGGCGCTCCCACGCTGCTGAGCCGCCGTCGCCTCACCTCCGAGCATCAAATCGAGCAGGTTGGCGAAAAGCTGCGCGCCATGATGCCCTGGATCAAGAAGAACAAGCTGGTCGATCAGACCAAGAACTGATGTTCTTGTGACCACAAGGGCCACTTCGGTGGCCCTTTTTTTTGCCACCGCACAGCGTACACTTGTGGCCTGTCCACAGCCCGAACCCTTCTATGAACGACGACGAATCTGTCAGCACCAAGTCGGATGAAACCCCGCTGCTTCCCAAGCGACGCAAGGGCCTGTACGTGCTGCCCAATCTGTTCACGCTGGCGGCGCTGTTTGGGGGCTTCTACGCCATCGTGATGGCCATCAACGGGCGTTTCGATCTGGCGGTGATGGGCATTGCCTGCGCCATGGTGCTGGACAGCCTGGACGGCCGCGTGGCACGCATGACGAACACGCAGAGCGCTTTTGGCGAGCAGATGGATTCGCTTTCCGACATGGTGTCATTCGGGGCCGCACCCGCTCTCATTTCCTACATCTGGGCGCTCAAGGGACTGGGACGTTGGGGTTGGATTGCCGCCTTCGTCTATATTTCGTGCGCCGCCCTGCGCCTGGCGCGCTTCAATGTCAACACGGCGGTGGTGGACAAGCGCTACTTTCAGGGTCTGCCCTCGCCGGCGGCGGCAGCCATTTTGGCCAGCTTCATCTACACCATGAACGAGCTGGAGTATTCAGGGCCCAGTGTGGCCTGGCCGATGTTTGCGCTGGCGCTGTGCGCGGGCCTGACCATGGTGACGAATCTGCCCTTTTACAGCTTCAAGGAAGTTTCCAAGAAGAGTGTTCCGTTCGTGGTGCTGGTGGCCATTGCCCTGGTCATCGCAGCCATCAACATCGATCCGCCCAAGGTGCTGCTCGGCATCTTTTTCGTCTATGGCCTGAGCGGCTATGTGATCTACGGCTGGCGCAAGGCCAAGGGTGTGCCCACCAGCGTCATCAGCACCTCGACCGACGAGCCAGACGAGAAGGGGCTGCACTGAGAGAAGCTGTGCTACAGTCGTGTCATGAAAAATACTTCGCTAGCGCTACTGCTATCAGTCCGACACGGGCAGGTTCAGTAACGTCTTGACGATCACTGTTTTCCAAAGGCCCGTATGCATTCGCAACGGGCCTTTTTTCTTTCCATTCATGTTGCGAATTTCCATCTTTTTTATCGGAGCGAACCATGGCTGACAAGCTGATTATTTTTGACACCACCTTGCGCGACGGCGAGCAGTCTCCCGGCGCCTCCATGACGCGCGACGAAAAACTGCGCATTGCGCGTCAACTGGAGCGGCTGCGGGTGGATGTGATCGAGGCCGGTTTCGCCGCGAGTTCGAACGGCGACTTCGAGGCCGTCAAGGCGATTGCCAATGTCATCAAGGACTCGACCGTGTGCTCGCTGTCGCGCGCCAATGACCGTGACATTTCCCGCGCGGCCGAGGCACTGGCCGGTGCCAACAGCAGCCGCATCCACACCTTCATCGCGACCAGTGCCTTGCACATGGAGAAGAAGCTGCGCATGACGCCCGAGCAGGTGCTCGAGCAGGCCAAGCAGGCGGTGCGCTTTGCGCGCAATCTGGTGGCCGATGTCGAGTTCAGCCCCGAAGACGGCTACCGCAGCGACCCGGATTTCCTGTGCCGCGTGATTGAAGCGGTGATTGCCGAGGGCGCCACCACCATCAACGTTCCCGATACCGTGGGCTACGCGATTCCCGAACTCTACGGCAACTTCATCAAGTCGCTGCGCGAGCGCGTTCCGAACAGCGACAAGGCGATCTGGTCCGTGCATTGCCACAACGACCTGGGCATGGCGGTGGCGAATTCGCTCGCCGGCGTGAAGATCGGCGGCGCGCGCCAGGTCGAGTGCACCATCAACGGTCTGGGCGAGCGTGCCGGCAACTGCGCGCTGGAAGAGGTGGTGATGGCGATCAGGACGCGGCGGGACTATTTCGACCTGGCGATGGGCATTGATATTTCACAAATCGTCGCTTCCAGTCGCATGGTGAGCCAGACCACCGGTTTCGTGGTGCAGCCAAACAAGGCGGTGGTGGGGGCGAATGCCTTTGCGCACGCTTCAGGCATCCACCAGGACGGCGTGCTCAAGGCGCGCGACACCTACGAGATCATGCGGGCCGAAGACGTGGGCTGGAGTGCCAACAAGATCGTGCTGGGCAAGCTCAGCGGGCGCAACGCGTTCAAGCAGCGCTTGCAGGAACTCGGCGTGCAGATGGAGAGCGAAGCCGACATCAACACCGCCTTTGCCAAGTTCAAGGAACTGGCCGACCGCAAGAGCGAGATCTTCGATGAGGACATCCTGGCGCTGGTGAGCGAGGAAGCGGTGACGCAGCAGCGCGAGCAATACGGCTTTGTGTCGCTGTCCCAGCACAGTGAAACCGGCGAGCGTCCACATGCGAGCATCGTCTTCACTGTGGACGGCAAGGAATTCACCGGCGAGTCCGACGGCAACGGTCCGGTGGATGCGTCGCTCAAGGCGATCGAAATGCATGTCAAGAGCGGCGCCGAGATGGTGCTGTATTCGGTCAACGCCATCAGTGGCTCCACCGAGAGCCAGGGTGAAGTCACGGTGCGGCTGCAAAACAGCGGCCGCGTGGTGAATGGCGTGGGCGCTGACCCGGACATCATCGTGGCCTCGGCCAAGGCCTACCTGAGCGCACTCAACAAGCTGCAAAGCAAGGCTGACCGGGTCGCTGCACAGGGATGACTTTCGGGCCGACAAGGACGCGCCGAATTGCTTTGTTACGGGATTAACAAGCTCACGCAAGTATTTGATCTTGCGTGATTTTTTCCATTTGTGTAAACTCGCGCCACTGTCATAGGCGCAACCGGGATAAATAGGTGATTCGTTCCATCAGCAGAGTTTCTCAAAAGCTAGTCGCACTCGCTGCGCTGCTTGCGCTATTCGTGAGCCCCATGGCCGTGTTCGCCGAAGAAGCGGTTCCGCCCGCAACGGCACTGCAAAAGAAGGCGGCTGCGGCGAAGAAGGCCAAAGTCAAGGCCAAGGCGACGAGCGCAAAGACGTCCAAGAGTCGTTCCACGCTGGCGTCGAAAACGTCCTACGGGCAGCGTGCTGGCCTGCAGGCAACCCATGACCCGCTGGTCTTGAAGTCGAGCGCGGCGCTGGTGATCGACCAAGACACGCATGAGGTGCTCTACGGCAAGAACCAGCAAGCGGTGCTGCCGATCGCGTCCTTGACCAAGCTCATGACCGGTTTGCTGGTGACGGAAGCGAACCTGCCGATGGATGAAAAAATCACCATCACCCAGGACGACGTGGATACTGAAAAAGGCAGTCGTTCCCGCTTGAAGGTCGGCACCACGCTGACGCGCGGCGAACTCATGCACCTGGCGCTGATGTCGAGCGAAAACCGCGCCGCCCACGCCCTTGGACGCACCTACCCAGGCGGCTTGGAGGGCTTTGTGGCACTCATGAACCAAAAGGCCCAATCGCTGGGAATGCAGTCCACCCGCTACGTTGAGCCCACGGGGCTGTCCAGTCGCAACCAGTCAAATGCCAGCGATCTGGCGATCCTGGTCGGAACCGCGTACGGCGAGCCCTCGATGCGCGAGCTCACGACGTCGCCCGATTTTCAGGTGGCAGTGGGAAACCGGACCATGCAGTTCAACACCACCAACCGTCTGGTGAAGAGCCCGAACTGGGATATCGGCCTGCAAAAGACCGGCTACATATCCGAAGCCGGTCGTTGCCTCGTGATGCAGACCAAGATCGCCGGGCGCAAGCTGATTCTGGTGTTCCTTGATTCGGCCGGGAAATTCACCCGTCTGGCCGACGCCGAGCGGGTGCGCCGCTGGGTCGAGGCCAGACCGGCTCAGTTGCCGCTGGTCAAACCGGTCATCAGTTCGGTGCAGTTGCCCGCTGCCAAGCGGGTCATCAGTTAATGGTCGTTTCCCTGGTAACCCAGGGCGCTTGAAATCTCCCTGGCGGTGGCTTGCAACTTGGCCAACCAGCCCTCGTCCAAGCGGTCTGCCGGCGCCGAGATCGACAGACCCGCCACCAGTTTTTCCTGATCGTCATAGATGCCCGCTGCCATGCAGCGCACACCGAGCTCCAATTCTTCATTGTCACGGGCGATGCCGTACTGCCGAACTTTGGAGAGTTCGCGCTCCAGCACCGGCAACTGCGTGATGCTGTTCTTGGTGTGTCCCGGCAGGCCGGTGCGGCTTGCGTAGGCGCGCACCCGTTGCGCATCGTCCGCTGCCAGGAATAGTTTTCCCACCGACGTCAGGTGCAGCGGCGCCCGTCCGCCAATGGCACGCACCACCTGCATGCCCGAGCGCTCGCTGAAAGCGCGCTCGATATAGACGATCTCATCGCCTTGGCGCATGCTCAGGTTCACGGGTTGCTGTATCAGTTTGTGCAACTCCCTCATCGGCACCAGCGCGGCATCGCGCGCGCTCAAACGGCCCTTGACCAGGTTGCCCAACTCCAGCAGGCGCATTCCCAATCGATAGCGGCCTGCGACCGGACGATCGACAAAACGCCCCTGCGTCAGATCATTCAGGATACGGTGCGTGGTCGAGGGATGCAGCCCCGCCTGGGCACTGATCTCCTTTAAGGACACGGCCTCTTCGTGGGAAGCCAGGACGTCGATCAGGGTGAACATGCGCTCGATCACCTGGATGGTGGGGCTCAAAGGCGGAGCCGAGTCGGTCTTTTTCATGTTCCAGTCGATGTAGAAGAGGCTTGAATTTTATCTTGTGAAATCACATCTCGCTCCGACGACGGCAGGGTGGCCTTCCATTTTCCTTGGATGAGCAGTTCATGAGGTCGGAAGCGGGTCTTGTAATTCATCTTCTCGCTCTGCTCGATCCAGTAGCCGAGGTAGACGTAGGGCAGTCCCAACTGGCGCGCCTGTTGAATCTGCCAGAGCACGCCGTAGCTGCCGAAACTGGCGCGCTCATCGGGTTCAAAAAAAGTGTAAACCGCAGAAATTCCGCCCTCTACGATGTCCACGACGCTGACCATCTTGAGCGCGCCCAGCGCGGTGCCGTTGCCCGCTGCGCGAAATTCCACCAAGCGGGTATTCACCTGGCTTTGCAGCAGAAACTGCGTGTACTGATCCACATTGTCATGGTCCATGCCGCCACCGATGTGGCGGGAATTCTGGTAGCGCTGATACAGCGCATAGTGTTCTGCGTCGAAGCCCAGTTCCATGACTTTGGCCTGCAGCGACTGATGACGGCGCCAGGCGCGGCGTTGGCTGCGGTCAGGAACGAAGTCAGCCACAGGCACGCGCAGCGGCACGCAGGCCGTGCAGCCGTCACAGTAGGGGCGGTAGGTGAACAGGCCGCTGCGGCGAAAGCCTTCTTGCACCAGCTGCGAATAGGCGGCCTGATGCACCCAGTGACTGGGCGTGGCCACCTGCGAGCGCGCCTGCCGGCCGCTGAGGTAACTGCACTCGTAGCTGGCAGTGGCATAAAACTGCAAACTGCGCAGGGGAATTTCCTGGAGCTGGGTCACGCTGTTCGATCTGCTGTTGGCAGCAGTTGGTTCCAGTATTCCGGCTGGAATTCCCACTCGGGTGCGCTTTGCTGGACCCGTTGCGCCACTTGGGCGACAAATTCCTGGCGCGGCATGGGCGCCGCACCCAGCGAAGCGAGGTGACGCGTGTTTTGCTGGCAATCGATCATGTCGATGGCGTGGGCACGGCAAAAACCCACGAGCCCGGCCAGGGCGATCTTCGAGGCATCGCTGCGGCTGGCGAACATGGATTCGCCAAACACCGCCTTGCCAATGGACACGGCGTAGAGCCCACCCACGAGTTCGCCCCCAATCCAGGTTTCCACGCTGTGGGCAAAACCGGCCTCGTGCAGCGCTTGATAGGCGCGCACCATGTCCGGCACGATCCAGGTTCCCGACTGAGCCTTGCGCGTCTGAACGCTGCAGGCCTGGATGACCCGCGAAAAGGCGCTGTCCATGCGAATTTCGCACTCCGGATGAAGGCGGAATTTGCCCAGCGTCTTGCGCAAGGACCGATGCAATTTGAACGACCCGGTGCGCAGCACCATGCGCGGGTCGGTGCTCCACCACAGCAGGGGCTCATTGCGGCCAAACCAGGGGAAGATGCCCGCGCTGTACGCGCGCTTGAGCGTGTCGACGTCCAGCGCGCCGCCTGCGGCCAGCAGGCCTGGCGCCGGTGTGCCCGGCCCCCAGGCCTGGTCGGCGGGTGGGAAAAGCTCCCCGGCGCTGAGCCAGGGCAGGGCGGGATCGCTGCGGTGCATGGTTCGACTTTAGCGAAAATGTTATGGCACACTCGCGCCTTTGAAATTTTCTCTGCGCCAACTGGCCTCAGTTCGGCTTCAATCGCCACATGCAAAAAATCATTGCGCAGCTCGCGCAGGAAATCCGGGTTCAGGAAAAACAGGTCCGGGCCGCAGTGGATCTGCTCGACGGTGGCGCCACGGTTCCCTTTATCGCGCGTTACCGCAAGGAAGCCACGGGTGGCCTGGACGACATCCAGCTGCGCGAACTTGAATACCGGCTGGGCTACTTGCGCGAGTTGTGGGAGCGGCGCGAAGCCATTCTGAAGAGCATTCAGGAGCAGGGCAAGCTCACGGCCGAACTGAGCGCCGCGATTTTGGCCGCGCCGACCAAGCAGGAACTCGAAGACCTGTACCTTCCGTTCAAGCAGAAGCGCCGCACCAAGGGTCAGATCGCACGCGAAGCCGGCATCGAGCCGCTGGCCGATGGGTTGTGGGCCGACCCCACGCTGGAACCCGCCGTGCTGGCGCTGCCCTTTGTGAAGACGGAAAAGGCCGAAGACGGCAGTGATTTCACCACGCTGCAAGCCGTGCTTGACGGCGTGCGCGACATCCTGAGCGAGCGTTGGGCCGAAGACGCGGTGCTGGTGCAGGGTTTGCGCGAGTGGCTCTGGCGTGAAGGCCTGTTCAAGGCCAAGCTGATGGAAGGCAAGGACGCGAATCACGCCGAGGTGTCCAAGTTTCGCGATTACTTCGATTACGACGAGCCCATGGCGCGCGTGCCCTCGCACCGGGCGTTGGCGGTGTTTCGCGGGCGCACGCTGGAAATTCTGGAGGCCAAGCTGGTGCAACCTGAAGCCCTGGCTGCGGGCCTGGCCGCGGAGGCCGGCAAAGCCTCTAAAGCGCCCGTGGTGAGCCTAGCGGAGGGGCGCATAGGCCTGCACCTGGGATGGCGTCACCAGAGCCGTGCGGGCGACGATTTGCTGCGCAAATGCGTGGCCTGGACCTGGCGCGTCAAACTCAGCCTGTCAACCGAGCGCGACCTGTTCGCGCGGCTGCGC
>CAIMSP010000033.1 GCA_903844215.1 uncultured beta proteobacterium
ACCACCGGCGCGGTCGCGCACAAGATGGGCCGCCGCTGGATCATGGTGGAGCTGGGCGAGCATTGCCACACACACATCGTTCCGCGCCTGCAAAAAGTGATTGATGGGCAAGACCCTGGCGGCGTGACGCAGGCCACGGGATGGCAGGGTGGCGGCGGTTTTCGCTATTACGAGTTGGCGCCCACGCTGTTGGCCACCGACGGCTGGGGCAATCTGGTGATCAACCCCGAGTACGACCCGGCCATGCTGTCGGCGGCGATGTGCAAGCTCGAAGGCTTCGCTTATGCGCCGTCCGAGGTGCTGTGGTGGCAGCAGGGGCGCAGCAGCGAGAGCGACTTTATCTACGTGACCACGCAAACGCTCAGCGCCGAGCAACTGGATGCGCTCAGCAGCGAGGTGGGCACCGACCCCCACAACCCGCGCAGCCTGCTGGTGTGCTGCGGCGCTTATCGCGGCGTGACGGCTGCGCAGGCAGCCCAGCGCTGGCCCAACCTGACGATCAAGAAAATCCCCAAGATGATCAAGGACCGGTGCCACTGGGGCCATGACGACTACAGCCTGAACGTGGCCAACCTGCCCATGGCGCAGAAGAAGCCTTCGGAGCCCGCGCAGGATGATGTGTTTGTCGGGGATGTGGCATGACGCAGCCAAAAATCATCATCATCATCGCCGGGCCGAATGGTGCGGGAAAGACCACATTTGCGCGCGAGTTCTTGCCCCAGGAGGCTGGCTGTCCCGTCTTCGTCAATGCCGACTTGATTGCCGCCGGGCTGTCACCCTTTGCGCCGGAGCGTGCGGCGATCCAGGCCGGGCGATTGATGCTTGAGGCCATCGCGCAGCATGTGAGCAGGCGGGAGAGTTTTGCCTTTGAAACCACTTTGTCTGGCAAAGGTTACGCGCGGCAGATTCCCCAATGGCAGGCTTTGGGCTATTGCGTTGAGTTGTTCTTTTTGAGTCTGACATCCGCGGATATGGCGGTGCAACGGGTGGCCGAGCGAGTCCGTCAAGGTGGGCATGACATTCCCGAAGCCACCATTCGCCGACGCTTCGTGTCAGGCGGACGATTGTTTTCCGACGTCTATCAGCCACTGGTGGACAAATGGGTTCTTTATGACAACTCAGGTGATGAGCCTGTAATGATGGACTGGAGCGGCAAGCCATGACTACACCGAAGCAAGTGAATGAGCCCATGCCTGCCTACGGCAAGAGACCGACACGCCCTGATGCCGACATCGAGGGATCATTGAAGGCTCTTCAGAGGGCGGCAGTTCGCGCGCGTCAGGTTGCGCAGCAGACTGGCACCGACCTGATTGTGATGCGCGCCGGTCAGGTGGTTCGCGAGTCGCCACAGCAGAAAACGACGCCATGAGCCAGCGCGAAGTCAACATTTTCAAATTCCGAGACGCTGTCGCGGAAATCTGCGGGCGGTACCCGGGGTTTCCGGAAAAACAACACGCGCTGCGTGTTGAATCCTATGCGTTACCGATTCGTCACGCGGTGTGTGACGAATTCGGGGCAGCCAAAGTAGGCAAACCCGTGGGGCCTCATGGGTTGACTGGTCGGGGTCGCATGCGTTGCGGTGTGGCGCCTGCGACCGCAGTCCCCAATGCAACTATCCGGAAATTCCGGACAGTTGCCCGGGAAGGCGCACGGCGCCTGGAAAGTCTGGTTGCTCAGCGCAAGGCCAAGCCAGCCAGTAAAAACAAAAAAGGAAGAGCATGAGCCAGCGCGAAGTCAACGCCATCACCGGCCGCCTGAGCTTGCGTCCACCGCAGTCGGAGTCGCTCGCCAAGCTGGCCAGTGCCATTGAGGCGTCGCCCGCCATGCTGCGCCCCAACCGCGACGCAGCGGATGTGGCGGCCATTCTGCATACGCTTAAAGGTCTGTTCCCCACACTGCAAGATTTTGAGCGCGATTTTCCGTCGATGTGTTTTGCGCTCGCCACCGGTGTCGGAAAGACGCGGCTGATGGGTGCTTTCATCAGCTACCTGTTTCAGGCGCATGGCATCAAGCACTTCTTTGTGCTGGCGCCCAACCTGACGATTTACGACAAGCTGATTACCGACTTCACGCCCAACACACCCAAGTATGTGTTCAGGGGCGTGGCGGAGTTTGCTTCTTACCCGCCCGAGATCATCACCGGCGACAACTACGAAGAACGTGCCCAGGCGCTGGGTGATTTGCTCTCGCCCGTCAGCATCAACATCTTCAACATTGCCAAGATCACTTCGGAGGTGCGGGGTGGCAAGGCGCCACGCATCAAGCGGCTGAGCGAATACATTGGTCAGAGCTATTTTGACTATCTGGCTGGTCTGCCCGACCTGGTGTTGCTGATGGATGAGTCGCATCGCTACCGCGCTAGCGCGGGGGTGCGGGCCATCAACGAACTCAGGCCGCTGATCGGGCTGGAGTTGACGGCCACGCCTTTTGTTGAAACCACCAAAGGGCCGGTACCGTTCAAAAACGTGGTGATGGACTACCCGCTGGCTCGCGCCATGGAAGACGGGTTTGTGAAAGAACCCGCCGTGGTGACACAGCGCAACTTCGATGCGAAGAGCATGCCGCCCGAAGAGGTGGAACGCGTCAAGCTGCAAGACGGCGTGCGCATGCACGAAGCCACCAAGGTGGAGCTAAAAACCTACGCCCGAACCAACGGCGTGAAAGAGGTCAAGCCATTCATGCTGGTGATTGCACGCGACACGACGCACGCCGGCAGCTTGCTGGCGATGTTGCAGTCCGACGCCTTCTTTGGCGCGCGCTACCGCCACAAGGTGATTCAGGTGGACAGCAGCAAGAGCGGTGCGGATGAAGAAGAGATGATCCGCCGTCTGCTGGCGGTGGAGAGCGTGGACGAGCCGACCGAGATTGTGATTCACGTCAACATGCTCAAAGAGGGCTGGGACGTGACCAACCTGTACACCATCGTGCCGCTGCGGGCGGCCAATGCGCGCACTCTTGTGGAGCAGTCGATTGGCCGTGGCCTGCGGCTGCCGTATGGCAAACGCACGGGCGTGGCCGCAGTGGACCGGCTCAACATCATTGCGCACGACCGGTTTCAGGAAATTATTGACGACGCCAATCGGGCGGATTCACCCATCAAGCTCAAGACCTTGATTCTGGAAGCGCCCGGTGCGGGGGATGACCGGATGCAGAGCGTGACGGTGGCGCCCAATTGGTCGGCAGCCCTGGGCCTGACGGCTATCGCCACGGTCAACGAGCCTGTTGGCATCGTGCCAGTGACCGGCGGTGCGGCGGTGTTCACCACGGACCGCGAGCGGCAAGCCGCTGTCGTGGTGATGGAGGTGTTGGCTACTTACGAAGACCAACCCCAAGACGCACCGACACGCCAGGCTTTCCTGGGTGCGGCGTTGCAGGCAAAAATCGCCGCGGCTGTGCGCGAGAAATTGCCGCCTGCCCAAGCCAGTTTGCTCACGGGCGAAGACGCCCAGCCGGATTTGGATTTGCAGTCCGTGGTGCGCCGCGCAGTCGAAGTGGTGGTCAAGCAAACCATTGATATTCCACGTATCGCGGTGGTGCCCAAAGGCGTGGTGACCAGCGGCTTCAAGCCGTTTACCTTGGATTTGTCCGGCTTGCATTTGCAACCCAAAGATCGCTCCTTGGTGGGGCAAGTCCTGCGCACGCATGAGCAGTTCACGTTCCATGCGCAGAGCGGTGTCGCCGAGCGGCGGCTGGAGGACTACATCGTTCATAAATTGATCGACTACGACGACATCGACTACACCGTCCACGCCAGTCTGTTGTACGACCTGGCGGGCCAGATGGTGGCGCACTTGCGCAGCTACTTGCCGCTGGCCGATGAGGTGCGCAATGTGCTGGACCTGGACCGGGACTTGATTGCAAGAAACATCTACGCGCAGATGATGGCGCACTTCTACGAGACGGCCACCGAATACGCGGTGGAAGTACGCCGTGGCTTTACGGCGCTCAAGGAGCCAACCTACACCGTGGGCGCAGGCCAGGCGGTGCGCGACTTTCGCCATACCGTGGATGAACCCAGCCGCATCAAGCAGATGGTTTTTGGCCATTTTTTGCGCTGCCTGTATCCGCTGCAAAAGTTTGACTCGGATACCGAGCGTCGCTTTGCCGTGATCCTGGAGCGCGACGCGCAGAAGTGGCTCAAGCCGGCGAAGGGCCAGTTCCAAATGTTCTACAAGCTGGGCGTGGAGCAGCCCGAGTACGTGCCGGACTTTGTGGTGGAAACCGATCACTACGTGCTGATGGGCGAAACCAAGGCGCGCAACGACATGGCAACGGACGAAGTCAAGGCCAAGGCAGATGCTGGCGCCCTTTGGTGCAAGCACGCGTCAGACCACGCAAAGAAGATCGGCGCCAAACCCTGGAAATATCTTTTGGTGCCACACGACCAAGTGACTGAAGACAAGCGGCTGGTGGACTACTTGTCGTTTGAGGTGGCAGCAAAATAAGCGGCGCGGCCCCTCGCCCCGTCCTCGCCCCGGCGGGGCGAGGGAATGAACTTCCACGGCCGGGTGGCCAGGAAATTTCAAGCCGCCTTCACCTTCAAGCGCCAGGCGTGCAGCAGCGGCTCGGTGTAGCCGCTGGGTTGCGCCAGGCCCTTGAACACCAGCTCAGTCGCCGCCTGATACGCGGCGCCTTCATAGTTGCCGCTCATTTTTTTGTACAGCGGGTCGGCGGCGTTTTGTTTGTCCACCACCTTGGCCATGCGCTTGAAACTGGCGCGCACCTGGGCCTTGGTCACCACGCCGTGCAGCAGCCAGTTGGCGATGTGCTGGCTGGAGATGCGCAGCGTGGCGCGGTCTTCCATGAGGCCGATGTTGTGGATATCGGGCACCTTGGAGCAGCCCACGCCCTGGTCGATCCAGCGCACCACATAGCCCAGGATGCCCTGGGCGTTGTTGTCGATTTCCTGCTGGCGCTCGGCCTCGCTCCACTTGGCTTTTTTCACCACCGGGATTTGCAGCAGGTCGTTCAGGATCGCGTCGCGTTGCAGCACCGGGTCTTCCAGCGCGGCGCTCTTCTCCATCTGCTTTTGCACCTCGGCCACCTTCACCTGGTGGTAGTGCAGCGCGTGCAGCGTGGCGCCGGTGGGGCTGGGCACCCAGGCGGTGTTGGCGCCGGCTTGGGGGTGGGCAATCTTCTGCTGCATCATCGCCGCCATCAGGTCCGGCATGGCCCACATGCCCTTGCCGATCTGCGCCTTGCCGCGCAGGCCGCAGGCCAGACCCACCAGCACATTGTTCTTTTCGTAGGCCTGGATCCAGGCGCTGCTCTTCATGTCACCCTTGCGCAATACCGCTGCGGCGTGCATGCAGGTGTGCATCTCGTCGCCGGTGCGGTCCAGAAAGCCCGTGTTGATGAAGGCGACGCGGCTGCTGGCCGCCGCGATGCAGGCCTTCAGGTTCACGCTGGTGCGGCGCTCTTCGTCCATGATGCCCAACTTGACGGTGGAGTCGGGCAGACCAAGCAACTGCTCCACGCGGGCAAACAGCTCAGCGGCAAAGCCCACTTCGGCCGGGCCGTGCATCTTGGGCTTGACGATGTAGACACTGCCTTGGCGCGAATTGCGGATGCCGTCCTGGCCGTGCCCTTGCAGGTCGTGCAGCGCGATCGCCGTGGTCACGACCGCGTCCAGGATGCCCTCGGGAATCTCGCGCGTCTGGCCTTGCGCGTCGCTGTAGAGGATGGCGGGATTGGTCATCAGGTGGCCGACATTGCGCAGGAACATCAGGGCCCGACCGTGCAGACGCACTTCGGCATTTCCGTTGGCAGCGGTGTAGACGCGATCGGGATTGAGGCCGCGCGTGAAGCGCTTGCCACCCTTGCTCAGTTCTTCCGTGAGCGTGCCCTTGAGGATGCCCAGCCAGTTGCGGTAGCCCAGCACCTTGTCCTGCGCATCCACGGCGGCGACCGAATCTTCCAGATCGAGGATGGTGGACAGGGCCGCTTCGAGCACCAGGTCGGCCACACCGGCCGGGTCGCTGGCGCCGATGGCTTGCGCGCGGTCAATGCGCAGGTCCAGATGCAGGCCGTTGTTTTGCAGCAGCACGCCCGACGGCGTGGCGGCGTCACCCTGGTAGCCGAGGAACTGCTTGGCGTTCTTCAACTCCACACTCTTGCCGCTGGTGAGCGTGACCCGCAGCTTGCCATCGACCACGGCGTAGCCGGTGGAGTCCAGATGCGAGCCGCCCTTGAGCGGCGCCGTGCGGTCCAGCACATGGCGCGCGTAGGCGATCACCTTGGCGCCGCGCTTGGGGTTGTAGCCCGCGCCCTTTTCGCAGCCATCGGCCTCGGCGATGACATCGGTGCCGTAGAGCGCGTCGTAGAGCGAGCCCCAGCGCGCGTTGGCGGCGTTGAGCGCATAGCGCGCGTTCAGGATGGGCACCACCAGTTGCGGCCCGGCCTGCACCGCGAGCTCGGCATCGACGTTCTTCGTCGTGGTCAAGACTCGCGCCGGCTCAGGCACCAGGTAGCCGATCTTCTGCAAGAACTTGCGGTAGCTCTTCATGGCCTTGATCGGGCCCGGATGCGCCTTGTGCCAGGCGTCGAGCTCGCTTTGCAGCCGGTCGCGCTCGGCCAGCAGCGCGATGTTCTTGGGTGCCAGCTCGGCCACGATGTCGTCAAAGCCTTGCCAGAACGTGGCGCTGCTCACGCCGGTGCCGGGCAGCACCTCGGCGTCGATGAACTGCTGCAGCTCGGTGGCAACCTGCAGGCGATGGAGTGGGGTGCGTTGGGTCATGGTGAAGGTCCTCAAAGTCAGTGGGGAAAGAGATCAAGCACCGCGCGCAGGCTGGTGCCGGTGTGCGTGGGCGGCGTGCCGAGTTCCTCGAACGGCAGGCCCTGGCGGTTCACCCACAGCGTGCGGTAACCGTACCAGGTGGCGGCCAGCGCGTCCCAGGCATTGCTGCTGACGAAGACGATCTGCGCGGCGGCGCAGCCACAGGCCTGTTCGCCCAGCGCGTAGGCCTGCGGGTGCGTCTTGTACTTGCGGATGGCGTGGGTGCTGATGACGTGGTCGAGCAGGTCTTGCAGGCCCGCCGACTTTACCGCCACCTCGAGCATCGCCGGGTCGCCGTTGGACAGGATGCCGGTGGCGATGCCGCGACTCTTTAGCGCGCGCAGCACCTCGCGGTCTTCGGGGAACGCGCTCAGGTGCCGGTACTGGTTCATCAACTGGCCCTCGCATTCGGCTGTCAGATTCAGGCCCAGGCGTTTGCACGCGTAACGCAGCGCGGCCCGGGTCAGGTCCCAGAACGGCTGGTAGTGCGCGCCCTCGTTGCTGGTGGTCACCAGCCGCGTGTAGTCGATCTGTTTGTCGCGCCAGAGCAGACTCAGCGGCTGGCCCTGTCCAGGGAACAACTGCTCCGCCAGCGAGCCCACGCTGTACACGTCGAACAGCGTGCCATAGGCATCAAACAGCACCGCTTGGGGCTTGGGAGAGGGCGCGGCATTTTCCATGGCTTTAAATGTATTCCACGCTTGGCCGGCGATTAATTCCTGAAAATGCCAGTTATCCCAGCTGAAAATGGGGGTAATCTCAGCACCTATGGACAAACTCAAGCAGATGGAAGCCTTCGTGGCGGTGGCGCTGCGCGCCAGCCTGACGGCCGCCGCCAAGGCGGCAGGCCTGACGCCGGCGGTGATGGGGCGGCGCCTGGATGCGCTGGAGGAGCGCCTGGGCGTGAAGCTGCTGGTGCGCACCACGCGGCGCATCAGCCTGACGCACGAGGGCAGCGCCTTCCTGGAAGATTGCCAGCGCCTGCTGGCCGACATGGCCAACGCCGAGGCCAGCGTGACCGCCGGCGGTGTCAAGGCCAGCGGCCATCTGCGCATCACCGCACCCGCGGGCTTTGGTCGGCGCCATGTGGCGCCGCTGGTGCCGCAGTTTCGCGAATTGCATCCCGAGGTGACGATCTCGCTGAACCTGGGCGACCGCGTCGTGGATCTGGCCGGCGAAGGCTTTGACTGCGCCGTGCGCGTGGGCGACATGCCGGACTCGACGCTGGTCAGCGTGCGCCTGGCCGACAACCGCCGCCTGTGCGTGGCGACACCGAAGTACCTGCAGCAACACGGCACGCCCCAGCACCCGAGCGACCTGTCCAAGTTCGATTGCCTCACGCTCTCCAGCGACGCTTCACAAACGCGGGGCTGGGCTTTTTGCCTGGCCGCGGCGGCGGGCGCCAGTCCGCAGGTCAGCCACCTCAAGCCGGGGGGGCCGCTGGACTGCTCCGACGGTCAGGTGCTGCACGCCTGGTGTCTGGCGGGTTACGGCATCGCCTGGCGCAGCACCTGGGAGGTGGAGTCGGAGATCGCCAGCGGCCAGCTGGTGGAACTGCTGGGCGACTATGCCGCGCCACCCAACGGCATCTACGCCGTGTTTCCGCAGCGCAAGCATCTGCCGCTGCGCGTGCGCCTGTGGATCGATTTCCTGAAACACCATTACAGCCAGCCCCAGTTCTGGCACGCGCGATGAAAACCCTCGAAACAGGGTCGGAGGGTTTCGCGGAACGCAAAACCGACGCGAGTCGTATCGACGGTTTCGCGGAACGCAAAACCAGCGCGAGCCAGATCGACGGTTTCGCGGAACGCAAAACCAGCGCGAGCCAGATCGAGGGTTTCGCGGAACGCAAAACCGACGCGAGTCGTATCGACGGTTTCGCGGAACGCAAGCCCATCATCCTGTGCGCTGACGATTTCGCCGTGCACGCAGCGGCCTCGCGCGGCATCGCGCAGTTGGCGCAGCAAGCGCGCCTGAGCGCCACCAGCGTGATGGTGTTGTCGCCGCGCTGGCGCCTGGACGTGGTGCTGCTGCAGGAGCTGCGCGGACGCATCGACGTGGGTTTGCATCTGGACTGGACGAGCGAGTTCGCCATCGCGGCCGGCCACGGCGCCTCGCTCAACGCCGCCCTGTTCAAGGCGCTGCTCGGCGGCTTCCACGTGGCCAAAGCGCGCAGCGTGATCGAGCGCCAGCTCGACGCCTTTGAAGCGCAGTGGAAAGCGCCACCCGACTACGTGGACGGGCACCAGCATGTGCAGCAGTTCGACGGCATACGCCAGGCCCTGGTGCAGGCACTGAGCGCACGCTACGGCGCGCAGCCGCCCTACCTGCGGGTCTCGCAGGCGCCGCGCGGGGTCGCAGGCCTCAAGGGCCGCATCATCTCCGCCATGGGGGCACATGCACTGCGCGAGCTGGCGGCCCAGGCCGCCATTCCCTGCGCCGCGCGCTTGAGCGGGATCTACGACTTCAGCGGTGACGGCGCGCGCTACGCCGCGCTGATGAAGCAATGGCTGGCGCTGGCTGCAGAGGGCGACATCGTCATGTGCCACCCGGCTCTGAGCGCCCAGGCCGGGGACGCCATTGGCCCGGCGCGGCGCTGGGAGTACGACTACCTGTCCAGCCCCGAATTTGCCGCAGCACTGGCGCAGCACCAGGTGCAACTGGTGCGCGGCGCGGCATGCTTCAAGCGGTCCGTCAGCGCCTGAACGCCCAGTGGCGACTCAGCACATAGGTCTGGGCTGCGGCGGCAAGCATGGCGATGAACAGCGCCAGCAGCGAGGGCCACTGCAGGCCGCGCAGCAGGGCCACGAACACCAGTTCGTTCGAGCCAAACCCCAGTAGCGCGGTCACGGCAAAGCGGCCCAAGCTTTGGCGCACGCTGGTGGCCGCATGCTGAAAACTCAACCGCCGGTGACCAGCAAAACTCAGGCCAAAGGCCACGGCAAATCCCAGCGCGTTGGCCAGCTCCGGCCAAAGCGCGTGCTCCAGCGCCGCGAACACCCCCATGTGCGTGAGGGCTGCCGCGCCACCCACCAGCAGAAACCACAGACCCGAGCGCGACATGAGGTGCGGACGGCTCAGCGCAGCTCGGCCGCGCGCCGCGCCGACGGCTCGGTCACCGCGGCGTCGCTCTGCTCCAGGCCGCTGCCGGTGCGCTCGCTCACGAGGAACAGCGGACGCTGCTTCACCTCTTCGTAGATGCGACCCACGTACTCGGCCAGCACGCCAATCGACAGCAGTTGGATGCCGCTCAAGAACATCATGCTGGCCACGATCGTGGCGTAGCCCGGAACGGCGATGCCCCAAACAAAGTAGTCCACCACCACCCAGCTGCCGTAGCCCATGGCAGCCAGCGCCAGCAGCAGGCCACACAAGGCCAGCAGACGCAGCGGCGCAATCGAAAAAGCCAGGATGCCGGTGAGCGCCAGCGCGAAGGCGCCGCGCAGGCCAAAGCTGCTTTGCCCTTGCTGGCGCGGCAGCGGCTCGTAGTCGATGGCGGTGGCGTTGAAGCCGACCCAGGCGTACAAACCCTTCATGAAACGGTTGCGCTCGGGCAGGGCGTTGAGCGCCGCCACGACCTTCTTGTCCATGAGCCGGAAGTCTCCCGCGTGCGGCGGAATCTGCACCCGATTGCCAAAATTCACCAGCTTGTAGAAGAGCTCGGCCAGGCCGCCGTGCAGCCCCGACTGGTCGGCCCGCGTCTTGCGCACGGCGTACACCACGTCCGCACCCTGCTTCCATTTTTGCAGCATCTCGGGCAGCAGGGACACGGGATGCTGACCATCGGCGTCGAGCAAGATGACGACGTCGCCGCGCGCCTGCGCCAGCCCCGCCGTGAGCGCCGCCTCCTTGCCAAAGTTGCGCGAGAGCTGCAGCAACACCAGTTGCGGGTGCGCCGCGCACAGCGCGCGCGCCACCGAGACCGTGGCGTCGCGGCTGCCGTCATCCACCACGATCAGCTCCACCTGCGTGGCCAGCGCATTCAAGGTGGCCAGCACCTGAGGCACAAAGCCTGCCAGGCTGCCCTCCTCGTTGAAGGCCGGCATGACGCAGGAAATGGAAGGGGCGGAAGGCGGGCGTGTGCTCATGCTCGCATCATGCCAAAAGAATGGCGCGATTTGGCCTTGCGCGGCAAGAAAGTCGGGCGCTTGGGCACCGGGCGGGCCGCGCCTGGTTCCACCCCGGCGTCAAGCAAAGTACTGCGCCACATAGTCCTCAAACGGGACTTGTGGCTGGGCCTCGATGCGTTGCTGCTCGCGCAAGGAGTCCTGCACGCTGGCCTCGAAGCGCTGCTGCGTGGCCGGGTCCAGCGGCTGCGCCAGCAGGCTTTGTTTGTGCTGCTGCGACCACTGCATGAGGGTGGGAAAGTAGCCACCCTGGGCCTGGCACGCGGCCAGCACCTGGGCCGAAGGCGTGCTCTCGGGGTGGTCGATGCGCTGGCGCAGCGCGTGCAGCGCGCCGGCGTAATGGCTGGTGCTCCAGGCGCTGTCGAGCATTGCGGCAAACGGCGCCATGTCGTCGAACAGCTCGTGCGCCAGGGCGCGAAACGGCTGCTCGCGGTTGTGCACGCGCAGTTGCAGATCGGGTTGGCGGCCGCGATTCACGACGCGCTGCTTGTTCTCGTCGTTCTCGGCCTGCTCGCGCGCCGTGATCGGCGGGCTGTCGCGAAACAGGCACATCAGCAAGAAGGCGTCGGCAAAGCGCGCCTGCTCGGGCGTGATGGCGATGTCCACCATCGGGTTCAGGTCAAACAGCCGCACTTCCAGATATTCCACGCCATAGCGCTGCAGCGCCAGCGCCGGGCGCTCACCGAGCGCGCCGATGCGCTTGGGCCGGATGCCGGCGTAGAACTCGCTTTCGGTCTGCAGCAGATTGGCGCTGAGCTGCTTCCAGTGCGCGCCGTCCTTGACGCCCAACTCCTGGTAATAGGGGTCGGGCGTGCGGATCGCGGCCTCGAGCGCGCCGCTGTATTCGTCCAGGGAGTTGAAGCTCACCTGCAGCTTGTCCTGCGCGCGATTCTGGTAACCCAGATCGCTCATGCGCAGGCTGGTGGCGTAGGGGCCGTAGAGCGTTCCGGGAAAGAGCTCGGGCAGCTCGGAGTTGCGCCCCTGCAAAAAGGACTTGCAGATCGCCGGCGAGGCGCCGAACAGGTAGGGGATGAGCCAGCTGTAGCGCAGGAAGTTGCGGATCAAGCCGAAGTAGCGCGTGCTCTGGAAGTCCTGCAGGCTCTGCGTGCGGCCGCAGCAGCCCGCGCCGTCGAGCGCCTGCCAGAAAGCCGGCGGCAGCGACCAGTTGTAGTGCACGCCGGCGATGGTCTGCATCTGGCGCCCGTAGCGCAGACCCAGGCCCTCGCGGTAGGCGTACTTGAACTTGGCCGCGTTCGAGCTGCCGTAGTCGGCCAGGGGAATGTCCTTGTCGTCGGCCAGGATGCAGGGCATGGAGCCAGCCCACAGGGTCTCGCGGCCCAGATGAGCCACCGTGAATCGGTGGATGTCACGCAGCTGCGCCAGCGGCAGCTCCGGGTCCTGCACCGGTGGCGTGATGAATTCGAGCAGGGCTTCGGAGTAGTCGGTGGTGATCCAGGGATGCGTGAGCTTGGAGCCGAGCGCGCTCGGGTGCGGCGTGAGCGCGAGCTTGCCCTGCGCATCGACGCGCAGGCACTCCTTCTCGAAACCACGGGTGATGCCGCGCAGCAGCTGCGCCCCCTGTGCACTGGAGAACTGATCGACGGTATCGCAACAGGTGAATTTCAACATGAGGGCTTTCCTAAAGGGCGGGGTACCGCGCCGATTATGCGAGGCGCAACTATTTTGCCGCCGGCTGTAAGAAAATCCCCGCTCCCGCGTCTAAGCATGGAGACGCCAAGGACCAACGCAGTGTGGGTCCCCGGCGGCTCCGGCTTTTCGGCCACTTGTTTTAACTTTAAAGGATTTCACATGAGCACCACTTCCAAGTCTCTCTCCAGCCTGACCCTCGCCCTGGCGCTGGGCGGCGCCATCGCCGCCGCCGCCCTGCCCGCTGCGGCGCAGGACACGGGCAAGCCCGGCATGGACAAAGAAAAATGCTTCGGCGTGGCGCTCAAGGGCAAGAACGACTGCGCCGCCGGAGCCGGCACCACTTGCGCGGGCACCTCCAAGGTGGACCACCAGGCCAACGCCTGGTCGCTGGTGCCCAAGGGCACGTGCGAGAAGACGGCATCGAGCACCTCGCCCACGGGCAAGGGTCAGCTCGCCGCGTTCAGCGCCAAGAAGGCCTGATCGATGAAGCCCGCCACCCGCGCCACGCCCGCAGCGGCAAGCCTCGGCTCGGCGCTGGTGCGCCAGGTGGATGGCCTGATCAAGCGGGCGGCGGCGATCCCGCACAGCCTCATCGCCTTGCTCGGTCGCTTCGCCCTCGCTGCGGTGTTCTGGAAGTCCGGGCAGACCAAGGTCGAAGGCCTGGCCATCGACCTGCTGGAGGGCCAGTTTCAGATCGGGCTGGCGCATTTGTCGGGCTCGGCCACGGCGCTGTTTCGCGACGAGTACCGCCTTCCCCTGCTCGCGCCCGAGCTCGCCGCAACCCTGGCCGCCCTGGGTGAGCATGTGTTTTCGGTGTTGCTGCTGCTGGGCCTGGCCACGCGCTTGTCGGCGCTGTCGCTGCTGGGCATGACCGCCGTGATCCAACTCTTCGTCTATCCCGGCGCCTACCCCACGCACGGCACTTGGGCGGCGGTGCTGCTCTACCTGGTTGCCACCGGTCCAGGCAAGTGGTCGCTGGATCACTGGGTCGCCCGGGTCTGCCACCCAGAGAATTGACGCGCTGCCGGGCGGCTCAAGGGCGGCTGGCCAAGGCGTCGAATTCTTCGATGGGCAGCGGGCGGCTGAACAGCAGGCCCTGGTAGTGATCGCAGCCCAAGGCGGCCAGATGGTCTTTTTGCGCCATGGTTTCCACGCCCTCGGCCAGCACGCTCAGGCCAAAATTTTCCGCCAGCGCGATGACGGCCTTGGCAATCGCCGCATCGCCCGGGTCGCTCAGGATGTCGTGCACGAAGCTGCGGTCGATTTTGAGCTGATCCAGCGGCAGCCGCTTGAGATAGGAGAGCGAAGAAAACCCGGTGCCGAAGTCGTCCAGCGAGAAGCCCACGCCTTGGGCCTTCAAGGCCTGCATCGTGGCCACGGCGTCGTCGATCTTCGACACCAGCAGGCTCTCCGTGAGTTCCAGCACGAGCCGCTGCGCTTTTGCGCCCGAGCCCGCCAGTGCCTGCTTGACGCGCTCGACATAGCCGTCCTGGCGGAACTGGCGCGCACTGACGTTCACGGAAAGACTCAGGCCCGCGGTCTCGGGTCGCTTGGCCCACTGCGCCAGTTGCGCGCAGGCGGTTTCCAGCACCCACTGCCCCAGCGGCAGGATCAGGCCGGTCTCCTCGGCGATGAAGATGAACTCGGCCGGTTCGATCAGACCGCGCTGCGGATGCACCCAGCGCACCAGCGCCTCGGCGCCGCACAGGCGCTGGGCGGCATCGACTTGAGGCTGGTAGTACAGGACGAATTGCGATTTCCTCAAGGCCTCGCGCAAGCCCGACTCCAATTCCGCCCGGGCGCTGAGCACGGCCTGCATCTCGGGGTCGAAAAAGCGCAGCGCATTTCGACCCACCAACTTGGCCTGGTACATCGCCAGATCGGCGCGCCGCATGGGCCCGGCGGCCAACTCCTGCGGGTCGCCGCCAAACAGTGTGATGCCGATGCTGGCCGTGATGTGCTGCTCGGTGTTTTCCAGCCGGTAGGGCTGGCCCAGTGTCGCGCGGATCTTCTCACCCGCCACCTCGGCCTGACTGGCGGCGTCCAGTGTGTCCTCGCTCAGGTTCTCCAGCATCACCAAGAACTCGTCGCCGCCGAGTCGCGCCACGGTATCGCCCTCGCGCACACAGGCGCTCAGGCGTTTCGCCACCTCCTCCAGCAGCAAGTCGCCATGGTGATGACCCAGCGTGTCGTTGATGGACTTGAAGTTGTCCAGGTCCACGAACAACAGCGCGCCCTTGCGCAGGTGGCGCAGCCCCAGTGCCAGCGCCTGCTCGAGTCGGTCCATGAAGAGGCGGCGATTGGGCAATCCGGTCAAGGGGTCGTAAAACGCCAGCGCCCGGATCTTCGAGATATCCGAGAGCACGATCCAGGACAGCGCGGCGCCGTCGGCGGCTCGCACCTTGCGCAGTGTCATATTGACCCAGAGCGCGCGGCCGCTGGCCTGCAGGATGCGCAGGTCGGCCGAGTGCGTGTCGCCGTCCTTCGGCGCCTGCCGGTGCAGCAGGTAGAAGCCGTCCTGGTCGTCCGGGTGAATAAACCGGGTCAAGGGCTGACCGAGCAGTTCGCCTCGGGGCAGCGCCAGCATCGCCGCCGCTGCCAGGTTGAACTGAAGAATCTTGCCCTCTTCGGTGACGGTACCGTAGCCTACCGGCGCGTGGTCATAGAGCTCGAGGTAGCGCGCCACCTCGGCGTCCAGCGCCGCCTGGGTGCGCTGCAGTTCCTCGTTCTGCATCTCCAGTTCGATTTGATGCGCCTTGAGTTCCTGCAG
>CAIMSP010000034.1 GCA_903844215.1 uncultured beta proteobacterium
ATTCCCGTGCGTACTCAACCGGCTGTGTGTCCACTTATCTTTCGGGAAATGCTGTACAGACCAACCGAGCCACTTCTCCCGCCCTACGTCCGTTAACCAGTTGGGCCTTTGGCAATGATGGATATAGCGCTGGCCACGGAGGATCCATTGAGCGAAGCCATTGGCTTGCGTTTGCTTGGCGCGTTGCCGGTTCCCCTCAAACCCAATCTCCTCTTGCGCAAAGGTGGCTCAGGCTACTTGCGATCGCACATGGACAGTTGGAGGCAAATTTCGCAACGTCAAATCGTTCTGATACTGACAGACCTGGATCTGTGTCACATGTCCTTTGGCGCTGCTCGCCAATTGGCATGGCCACGCTGTGCCCCCTGCCAATTTACTATTGCGTATCGCTGTACGGGAAGTTGAATCGTGGGTGTTGGCCGACCACGTAGCAATGCGCAAGCTTATTGGCACTAAAGGGACGCTTCCCCCCAAACCCGACGATCTGTCGGACCCCAAACAACATTTTCTCCAACTGGCAAAATTGGCACCAAGTCGAGTACGTCAGGAGTTGGTCAAAGACTCTGGGGCTGTTGCCAGTCAAGGTATTGGCTACAACACGTGTCTGACAGCCTGGGTGCAGTCGGTCTGGAGCCCAGAACGTGCATCGGAACGTTCGCCAAGTTTGGCGCGTACCTGCAAGCGGCTGAGCGAGTTGGCATGACCGCGCCAGGGCCATGCATGGCCCGTTAACTCGTGATCTGAGCCCAGGCTTTCTCCAGGCGCTTGACGCTCACCGGCTGGGGGGTGCGCAGCTCCTGCGCGAAGAAGCTCACGCGCAGCTCTTCCATCATCCAGCGAAACTCCTGCATGCGCTCGTCCGCGACGCCTTTGCGCTCGGCCACCAAACGCCAGTAGCGCTGTTCCAGCGGCTTGAGTTCGGCGGCTTTGGCGGCGTCGCGTGCCGGGTCGGCGCGCAGCTTGTCCAAGCGCAGCTGGATCGCCTTGAGGTAGCGCGCAAAGTGCTGCAACTGACTCCAGGGCGTGCTGGCCAAAAAGCGTTTGGGCATGAGGCGCTGCAGCTGCTGCGCGGCGTCCGCCACGGCGTCTGGAAAGCCTTTGGTGTCCTTGATCTTGCGCGCCGCCAAGGCGTATTCGCCCAGGATGCCAGAAGCCAGACGCGCCACCTCGCTGGCGATCAGCGTGAGGCGCCCGCGCCCTTCCTCGACGCGGCGCTTGAAATCCGCTTCGTTCGCGGGCAAGGGCTCGAGCAGGAAAGCGCGGTCCAGCGCCAGCGCGATGATGAGTTCGCGCAGTTCTTCCAGCGAGCCGCCACCCGTGCCGTCGGCCGCGCGGCCCACGGTCATATAGGCCACGGCCATCTTCTGCAAATCAGGAAGGTTCTTTTCGAGGTACTTGAGCGCGTCCCGGATCTGCAGCGCCACCAGACGGCGCAGACCGGCGCGGTGCTTGGCGCTGGCGATTTCGGGCTCATCAAAGACCTCGATCGTGACCGCGTCGCCGCCATCGACCAGCGCCGGGAAACCGATCAACAACTGCGCGCCCTTGCGAATCTCCATCAGCTCGGGCAGCTCGCCAAAGGTCCAGGCGGTGTAGCGCTGCTCGGCTGTTGACGCCGCGCCCCGGCTCTGCGCCCCCTCTGCCCCCGGGACAGGGTTGGGGTGAGGGCGGGCTGTCGTGAGACCCTCACCCTGCGCTCTCCCCGAGGCAGAGGGGAAAGAGGATGCGTCGGTTGCCTGGCTCAGACCCGTGGCGGCGCCCAGCTTGAGCCCGGCCAGCGCCTGAAAAGCGCCGCGCGCCTGGGCCCCGAGTTCGGCCTTGAGCGCGCCCAGATTGCGACCCGTGCCGAGTTGGCGTCCATGCTCATCGACGATGCGAAAGTTCATGAACAAATGGGCGCTCAGCATGTCGAGCTTGAAGTCGTTGCGCAAGATGCCCAGCGATGTCTCGTCGCGCACCGTCTTGAGCAGGGCGTCGGTGAGCGCGCCATGGCCATAGCGCTCAGGCGTTCCCAGTTCTTCGGCCAGGCGCGCTGCGCTTTGCGGCAAGGGGACAAAGCGCCCGCGCGACCGTTGCGGCAGGCTTTTGAGCAGCGCCTGGATCTTGTCCTTGAGCATGCCCGGCACCAGCCACTCGCAGCGCTCCTCGTTCACCTGGTTCAGCACGAACAGCGGCACCTCGGCTGTCAGGCCATCCTTGGCGTCACCCGGCTCGTGCAGGTACGTGGCCTTGCAGTCCACCCCGCCTAAGCGAATCGTCTTGGGGAAGGCGCTGCTGGTGATGCCGGCCGCTTCGTGGCGCATCAACTCCTCGCGCGTGAGCTGTAGCAGCCGGGGCTGGCGCTTGACTTCGCCTTGGTACCAGCGCTCCAGGCTGTAGCCGCTGCACACGTCGGCGGGCAACTGCTGGTCGTAAAAGGCAAAGATCAGCTCCTCGTCCACCAGCACATCCTGGCGGCGCGACTTGTGCTCCAGCTCCTCCACCTGGCGCAGCAGCTTGTGGTTCGCGCCGAGGAAGGGCAGCGGCGTCTCCCACTGCTCGGCGATGAGCGCTTCGCGGATGAAGATTTCGCGCGCCGCGCGTTCGTCCACGCGCCCGTAATTGATGCGTCGGCCACTGTAGATCACCAGGCCGTACAAGGTGGCGCGCTCCAGCGCAATCACTTCGGCGGCCTTCTTCTCCCAATGCGGATCGAGCAGCTGTTTTTTCAGCAGGTGGCCAGCCACCTGCTCCAGCCACTGCGGCTCGATGCCGGCAATGCCGCGCCCGAACAAGCGCGTGGTCTCCACCAGTTCGGCCGCGACGATCCAGCGCCCCGGCTTCTTCGCCAGGTGCGCGCCGGGGTGGGCGAAGAACTTGATGCCGCGCGCGCCCAGATACTCGCCCTGCGGACCTTCGGCTTCGGCCTTGTAGCCCAGGTTGCCCAGCAGCCCCGACAGCATCGACAGGTGCAACTGCTCGTAGCTTGCGGGCAGGCTGTTCAGGCGCCACTTGTGCTCGGCCACCACGGTGTGCAACTGCGAATGAATGTCCCTCCACTCGCGCACGCGCCGGATGTTGACGAAGTTCTGGCGCAACAGTTGCTCGTACTGGCGGTTGGAAAGCTTGTGGCTGGGGGCAGCCTCACCCCTGCCCTCTCCCGCGTGCGGGAGAGGGGGCAATTTCCGCTCCGTCGGGTCGGCAGCCGCATTTCCCCCGCGCGCTCTGGGAGAGGCTTGGACTGAGGGCGAGCCGCCACGGGCATCCTCCAGCCATTTCCACAGCTTCAGATAGCCGCTGAATTCGCTCTTCTCGTCGTCGAATTTGACGTGCGCCTGATCGGCCTGCGTCTGCATCTCCATCGGGCGGTCGCGCACGTCCTGCACCGACAGCGCCGAGGCGATGACCAGCACTTCGTCCAGCGCACCGCGTTCGCGCGCCTCCAGAATCATGCGGCCCACGCGTGGGTCCAGCGGCAGCCGGGCCAGCTCCTGCCCCATGGCCGTGAGTTCGTTCGCTTCGTCCACCGCGCCGAGCTCGGCCAGCAGCTGGTAGCCATCGGCGATGGCCCGGCCCGACGGACGTTCGATGAAGGGAAAGTCCTCCACCAGCCCCATGTGCAGCGACTTCATGCGCAGGATCACGCCGGCCAGCGAGCTGCGCAGAATCTCCGGATCGGTGAAGCGCGGGCGCGCGTCAAAGTCCTTTTGATCGTAGAGCCGGATGCAGATGCCGTTGGCCACACGGCCGCAGCGCCCGGCGCGCTGGTTCGCCGATGACTGGCTGATGGGCTCGACCAGCAACTGCTCCACCTTGCTGCGAAAACTGTAGCGCTTCATGCGCGCCGTGCCGGCGTCGATGACGTAGCGGATGCCGGGCACGGTGAGCGAGGTCTCGGCCACGTTGGTCGCCAGCACGATGCGCCGACCGGTGTGGCCGTCGAAGATGCGGTCCTGTTCGGCCTGGCTCAGACGCGCAAACAGCGGCAGCACCTCGGCGTTGCGAAACAGCGGCTGGTGGCTCAGGTGGCGGCGCAGATGCTCTGCGGCCTCGCGGATTTCGCGCTCGCCCGGCAGGAACACCAGGATGTCGCCGGCGTTGTGCACGTCACGCCAAAGTTCGTCCACGCCGTCGGCAATGGCCGAATTCAGATCGTATTCGCGCGACTCCTCAAACGGTCGGTAGCGCTGCTCCACCGGGAACATGCGGCCCGACACCATGATGATGGGCGCCGGACCTTGCCTTGATGCAAAGTGATCGGCAAAGCGCTGCGCGTCGATCGTGGCCGAGGTCACGATGACTTTCAGGTCGGGACGGCGCGGCAGGATCTGGCGCAGATAGCCCAGCAGGAAGTCGATGTTGAGCGAACGCTCGTGCGCCTCGTCGATGATGATCGTGTCGTAGGCCTTCAGCAGCGGATCGGTCTGGGTCTCGGCCAGCAAAATGCCGTCGGTCATGAGCTTGACCGAGGTGTCGCGGCTCAGCCGGTCCTGAAAGCGCACCTTGAAGCCCACGACGTCGCCCAGGGTGGTCTTGAGTTCTTCGGCGATGCGCTTGGCCACGCTGCTCGCAGCGATGCGCCGCGGCTGCGTGTGGCCGATGAGCAAGCCCCGCCCTGGCGGGTAGTTGAGCTTGCCGCGCCCCATGGCCAGGGCGATCTTGGGCAACTGCGTGGTCTTGCCGGAGCCGGTTTCACCGCAGACGATGATCACCTGGTGCTGCGCCAGGGCGGCCATGATCTCGTCGCGTCGGCCCGACACGGGCAGACTTTGCGGGAACTCGATTTTCAAGGGCGATGCGGTCAAGGGGTGAACTTCGTAGAGAATCGCGCATTATCCCTGTGCTCATTGCCGACCCACGTTGGCCCACCACCATGTCCGCCGTCTTCAACTTCACGTTTGTTCCCTGGTTCCGCTCTGTGGCGCCCTACATCCACAAGTTTCGCAACCAGACCTTCGTCGTCGGCGTGTGCGGCGAGGCCATCGCCGCGGGCAAGCTGCAACACCTGGCGCAAGACCTGTCGATGATCCAGAGCATGGGCGTGAAGATCGTGCTGGTGCACGGCTTTCGCCCGCAGGTGAACGAACAGCTCAAGGCCAAGGGGCACGCGGCGAAGTACTCGCACGGCATGCGCATCACCGACGAGGTGGCGCTGGACTGCGCGCAGGAGGCCGCGGGCCAGCTGCGCTACGAGATCGAGGCCGCCTTCAGCCAGGGCCTGCCGAACACGCCCATGGCGGGCGCCACGGTGCGCGTCATCTCCGGCAACTTCATCACGGCGCGCCCGGTGGGCATCGTCGACGGCGTGGACTTTGCGCACTCGGGTCTGGTGCGCAAGGTGGACGTGGCGGGCATCAAGCGCACGCTGGACATGGGTGCCATGGTGCTGCTCTCGCCGTTCGGTTTTTCGCCCACCGGCGAGGCCTTCAACCTGTCGATGGAAGAAGTGGCCACCTCGGTGGCGATCGCCTTGCAGGCCGACAAGCTGATCTTCGTCACCGAGATTCCCGGCATCCGGGTGCGCCCCAGCGAAGCCCAGAGCGACGACAACCCCATCGATACCGAGTTGCCGCTGGCCACGGCCGAGCAGATTCTGGCGCAGTTGCCCCCCGGCCAGCAGCCCACGGACACGGCCTTTTATCTCCAGCATTGCGTCAAGGCCTGCAAGGCGGGAGTGGAACGCAGCCACATCGTGCCGTTCGCGGTGGACGGCTCGCTGCTGCTGGAAATCTATGTGCACGACGGCATCGGCACCATGGTGGTGGACGAGAAGCTGGAGAGCCTGCGCGAAGCCACCAGCGACGACGTGGCCGGCATCCTGCACCTGATCGAGCCGTTCGAGAAGGATGGCACGCTGGTCAAGCGCAGTCGCACCGAGATCGAACGCGATGCCGGCCAGTACAGCATCATCGAGCACGACGGCGTGATCTTCGCTTGCGCCGCGCTCTACCCCTACCCCGAGGCCAAAACCGCCGAGATGGCGGCGCTCACGGTGTCGCCGCAGGTGCAGGGCCAGGGCGACGGCGAACGCGTGCTCAAGCGCATCGAGCACCGCGCCAAGGCCGCCGGCCTGGAAAGCATCTTCGTGCTCACGACGCGCACCATGCACTGGTTCCTCAAACGCGGCTTTGTCCCGGCCGACCCGGACTGGCTGCCCGAGGCGCGCAAACGCAAATACAACTGGGACCGCAAGAGCCAGGTGCTGGTGAAGAAGATCAATTAAGCGCCCCTGGGCGGCGCGGCGCTGCTGGTTGTCAAGTTGAATCCGATCGCGTGGCGCCGGAAGTTTTGTAACATTCTGTCAAGTCGTCGAGAAAAGTGTATTTTCGGGGCGCGCGCGCCCTCAGAATTGCGCGTGTTACATATTCGGAGCCAAGTCCATGTCCACCAACGCCCACCAAGCTGACAAGATTCTTGTCGTCGATGACGACGCCCGCATCCGTGATCTGTTGCGGCGTTACCTGATTCAGGAGGGATTTGAAGTGCTGCTCGCAGAGGACGGCAAGGCCATGACTCGCACCCTGCTGCGCCAGTCGGTGGACCTGATCGTGCTCGATTTGATGATGCCGGGCGAAGACGGGCTTTCCATCTGCCGTCGCCTGCGCGCAAGCAAGGACCGCACCCCCATCATCATGCTCACCGCCAAGAGCGAGGACGTGGAACGCATCGTCGGGCTCGAGGTGGGTGCGGACGATTACCTGGGCAAGCCCTTCAACCCGCGCGAGTTGCTGGCGCGCATTCACGCGGTGCTGCGGCGGCGCCCTCCGGTGGAGGCGCCGGGCGCGCCGTCCAGGGACATGGAGGTGGTCAGCTTCGGACCCTTTGTGTTCGATCTGGGGGCGCGCACGCTGCAGAAGAATGGCGAGGAAGTTCCGCTCACCACGGGCGAGTTTTCCATGCTCAAGGCGCTGGTGCGCCATGCCCGGCAACCGCTGTCGCGGGAAAAACTCGCGCAACTGGCACGGGGGCGGGAATTCGAGGCCTTTGATCGCAGCCTGGACGTGCAGATCTCGCGCCTGCGCAAACTGGTCGAAGTTGACGCCGCCGCGCCACGCTATATCCAGACCGTTTGGGGCGTGGGCTACGTGTTTGTTCCGGATGGGGCGGCATAGATTGCCCCCATGTCGTCACTTCCCCAAATGCTGCTGCGCATGGGCGGCGCGCGCAATCGGTCCTTCCCGGATTCGGACCGGCCGTCACGGACCCGACGGGCGCGCAGGTCGCGCCCGCGCCTGAGCCTGTTTTGGCGCACCTTCTTCTTGTTGTCACTGCTGCTGTTCGTCAGCATCGTGGCCTGGTTGCAGACCCTGCGCGCGATCGAGTTCGAACCCCGGGTGATGCAGACCGCCCGGCAGATCAGCTCTCTGGTGAATCTGAGCCGAACCGCGTTGCTGCACTCGGACGCGACTGCCCGGCTGTCGATCATCAAGAACATGGCCGATCAGGAGGATGTGCGCATCCTTGCGCGCGAACCTGGGGACGAGTTCCAGCCCTTTGAAAGCGACGCGCTGGGGCGCGCGGTCAGCAAGGAAGTCCAGACGCGCCTGGGCGCCGGATCGGTCGTGGCGCGTCAAGTCAATGGCCAGCCCGGCCTTTGGGTGGGCTTTTCGCTCGGGCGCGACAACTACTGGATGCGGCTGGATATTCAGCAACTGAGCCCGGACAGTTCCAGGACCTGGATGGTCTGGCTTGTGACTGCGGCGCTGATCTCGCTGGCCGGCGCGGCGCTGATCGCGCACCTGATCAACCGGCCGCTCAAGGAACTCTCATTTGCCGCAAGCCGGGTGCGCGAGGGCGACTTCGAGGCCAGCCTGTTGGACGAGAAGGTCTCGACCAGCGAAATTCGCGAGGTCAACATCGGCTTTAACCGCATGGCGCAGAGATTGTCCAAGGTGGAACAGGATCGGGCCTTGATGCTGGCTGGAATTTCGCATGATTTGCGCACGCCTTTGGCAAGGCTGCGCCTGGAAACCGAAATGAGCGTGGCCGATGCGGGCGCGCGCGAGCACATGGCGGCCGACATCGCGCAACTCGACGCCATCATCGGCAAGTTCCTGGACTACGCCCGCCCCGACCACGTCGAACTCAAGCCGCAGTTGTTGAGCGAGATCGTCGGCTCCTGTCTGTATGCGGTCAAGTCCTACCGCGACCTGCGCGTCAACGTGGACATGCCCGAGGACCTGCTGGTCATGGCCGACGCCGTCGAACTCACGCGCGTCGTCTCCAATCTGCTGGAAAACGCCCGGCGCTATGGAAAGTCACCCAGCTCGGGCCTGGCCAACGTGGACGTCACGGCCAAGGCGCGCGGCGACCAGGTGCTGCTGCGCATCCGCGACCACGGCATGGGGGTGGCGCCCGAGGCCCTGGCCAATCTGACGAAACCGTTTTTCCGCGGCGACGCCGCGCGCACGGCGGCCATGGGCGCCGGCCTGGGGCTGTCCATCGTGGAGCGCAATTTGCAGCGCATGGGTGGCGCGCTGGAACTGGTCAACACCCAGTCGGGCGGACTCTCGGCCAACCTCACGCTGAAGCGGGCCCTGCACCTCTAAGTGCCCAAGCGCAGCGCTCAGTGCGTGCCTTGCAGCAGCACGACGGCGCGCGCCTCCATGCTCAAGCCCTGGCCCACGGGCCCGAGTTTTTCTGCGCTCTTGGCCTTGACGTTGACCTGATCGATTTCCAGACCGAGCACGCGCGCGATGTTCTCTCGCATGGCGCCGATGTGTGGCGCCAGTTTGGGTGCCTGTGCCACGACCGTGCTGTCGATATTGCCGATTTCCCAGCCGCGCTCGCGCAGGCGGCGCGCCACTTCGGCCAGCAACAGCAGCGAGTCCGCACCGTGGAAGCGGGCGTCGGTGTCGGGAAAGTGCGCTCCGATGTCGCCCAGCGCGGCCGCGCCCAGCAGGGCGTCGATCAGCGCATGCACCAGCACGTCCGCGTCCGAGTGGCCCAGCAGCCCCACGGGATGATCAATGGCCACGCCGCCGAGGATGAGCGCTCGCCCAGGCACCAGGGCATGGACATCCCAGCCTTCACCGATGCGCAGTTGGGGTAGTTTCATGCGGGGTCCTTGTCAGTCGGGGTTGAGGCGCGGCGTTCCAGCACCGCTTGCGCCAGAAGAAAATCTTCCGGGTAGGTGACCTTGAAATTCAGCGAGCCCGCTTCCACCAGCAGCGGCTCGACGCCCGCCGCCTCCATGGCACTGGCCTCGTCGGTCACGCCGGGGCCGACTTGCTGCAGCGCCTGGATCAAGGCGCCAAGGCGAAACATCTGCGGGGTTTGCGCCAGCCACTTGTCGCTTCGGTCCACAGTGGCGGCGACGCGCGCCGGAGCGGATTGCGCGCGCTGCTGCTTGAGCGTGTCGGCCAATTGGTGCGCCAGCAGGCCACCCACCGCATCGTTGGCGCAGGCGTCGATCAAGCGGTTGATCAGCTCGGTCGTGATCAGACAGCGCGCGGCGTCGTGCACCAGCACCCAGTCGCTCGCGTGCGCGCCTTTCGCCAGCAACCAGTGCAAGCCGTTCAACACGCTTTGCGCGCGGCTCGCGCCACCGCAGTCGGCGGTCCACAGCGCCGCAGTTTGTGGCAAGGGAAAAGCCTTGTCGCCCGGTGCCAGCACCACCAAGGTGGACTGCAGTCGCGGCACGCCGGCGAACGCACGCAAGGTGTGCTCGACCATCGGCCGCCCGCAGATGGGCTGGTACTGCTTGGGACCGGCCGTTGCGGCGCGGCTGCCGCTGCCGGCGCAGGGAATCACGGCCCAAAGGCGCGCAGGGGAAGGGTTTTTGGCGGGGGAATCGATCATGGTCAGGGCTCCATTCTAAAATCTCCCCAGTCAACAACAACCGACACCCCCCGGCACGCCGCACGGGGGGTGTTTTCATTGGCTGTTCTTGCGCACTTCAAGATTCATGGATTTACCCAAACTCAGCAGCGCCAAGCGCTTTGTCCTGCCACGCCCCACAGGCTCGGCCGACGCCTTGCTGCTGGCTCAGCTGGCGCAACGCGAAGCCGCCGCGCACAAGATCACCGCCATCTTCACCTCGGACGCGACGGATGCGCAGCGCCTGCTCGACGAGATCGCCTTCTTCGCGCCCGATCTGCGCGTCGCACTGTTTCCGGACTGGGAGACCCTGCCCTACGACAGCTTCTCGCCGCATCAGGATCTGATCAGCGAACGTCTGGCCACGCTGTGGCGGATTTCGCAGCGCGAGGTCGACCTGGTGCTGGTGCCTGCGACCACGGCGCTGTACCGCCTGGCGCCGCCGAGCTTCCTGGCCGGCTACACCTTTGCCTTCAAAGTCAAGCAAAGGCTGGACGAGGCGCGCCTCAAGTCGCAGCTCACGCTGGCCGGCTACAGCCACGTGACGCAGGTCGTGAGCCCCGGTGAATACGCCGTGCGCGGCGGCCTCATCGACCTCTTCCCCATGGGTTCACCCGTGCCGTTTCGGGTGGATTTGTTCGACGATGAGATCGACAGCATCCGCACCTTCGACCCCGATAGCCAGCGCAGCCTGTATCCGGTGCCCGAAGTACGGCTGCTGCCAGGCCGTGAATTTCCGATGGACGACGAGGCGCGTGCGCGCTTTCGCAGCCGCTGGCGCGAACTGCTCGAGGGCGACCCGACCAAGAGCCGCATCTACAAGGACATCGGCAATGGCGTGGCCACCGCCGGCATCGAGTACTACCTGCCGCTGTTCTTTGATCAGACCGCCACCGTGTTCGACTACCTGGGAGAGCAGGCCACCGTGGTGTTGCACGGTGACCTGGAGAGCGCCTTTCAGCGCTTCTGGCAGGACACGCGCGACCGCTACCGAATCCTGCAGGGCGACCGCGAGCACCCCACGCTGCCGCCTGAATCACTGTTCCTTGGAACCGAGCAGTTCTACACCCGCGCCAACGACTACGCGCAACTCGCCATCAAGGCCGGCGTCTGCGATGTCGCCGACAGCGCCTGGTTCCAGAAGCTGGAGGACCTGTCCGTGCTGCGCGGCGCGGAAGACCCGCTGGCCAAGCTGCAGCAGCACACGCAGCGCAGCGCACAGCGCGTCTTGCTGCTGGCCGAGAGCGATGGTCGGCGCGAGAGCCTGCTCGACTTCTTTCGCGCCTCGGGGCTGAATCCGCCGGTGTTCGACTCGCTGCTGGAGTTCCAGACCAGCGACGAAAAGGTGGGCATCGCCACAAGCTCGCTGAACGTCGGTTTTTCCTGGGTCGAACAGGGCATCGATTTCGTCACCGAAACCGAGCTCTTCGCCGCCGGCCCCACCACCCGCAGGCGCAAGAAGCAGGAGCAGGTGAGCGACGTGGAGGCGCTCATCAAGGACCTGAGCGAACTCAATGTGGGCGACCCGGTGGTGCATTCGGCGCACGGCATCGGCCGCTACCGTGGCCTCATCAACCTCGATCTGGGCCAGTTGCAGGCCGACGGCACGCCCGAGATGCAGGAGTTCTTGCATCTGGAATACGCGGACAAGGCCACGCTGTACGTGCCAGTGAGCCAGTTGCAGATGATCAGCCGCTACACCGGCGTGAGCGCGGATGAAGCGCCGCTGCACCGTCTGGGCAGCGGGCAGTGGGAGAAGGCCAAGCGCAAGGCAGCCGAACAGGTGCGCGACTCGGCCGCCGAACTGCTCAACATCTACGCGCGCCGCGCGGCGCGAGAAGGCCATGCGTTTCGCTACTCGCCCAATGATTACGAGGTCTTCGCCAACGACTTCGGCTTCGAGGAAACGGCGGACCAGAAGGCGGCGATCCACTGCGTGATCCAGGACATGATCTCACCGCGCCCCATGGATCGGCTGATCTGCGGCGACGTGGGCTTTGGCAAGACCGAGGTCGCGCTGCGCGCCGCCTTCGTCGCCATCACCGGCGGCAAGCAGGTGGCCTTTCTGGCGCCGACCACGCTCTTGGCCGAGCAGCACTACCAGACGCTGGTGGACCGCTTCGCCAAGTGGCCGGTGAAGGTCGCGGAGATGAGCCGCTTTCGCTCGGCCAAGGAGATCACGGCGGCGATGAAGGGCATTGCCGACGGCAGCATCGACATCGTCGTGGGCACGCACAAGCTGCTCTCCAAGGACACGCACTTCAAGGACCTGGGCCTGCTCATCATCGACGAGGAGCACCGCTTTGGCGTGCGCCACAAGGAGGCGATGAAGGCGCTGCGCGCCGAGGTCGATGTGCTCACGCTCACGGCCACGCCGATCCCGCGCACGCTGGGCATGGCGCTGGAAGGCTTGCGCGATCTGAGCGTGATCGCCACGGCGCCGCAGCGCCGCCTGGCGATCAAGACCTTTGTGCGCAGCGAGAGCAACGGCATCATCCGCGAAGCCGTGTTGCGCGAACTCAAGCGCGGCGGCCAGGTCTATTTCCTGCACAACGAGGTCGAGACGATCGAAAACCGGCGCCAAAAGCTCGAAGAGTTGCTGCCCGAGGCCCGCATCGCCATCGCCCACGGCCAGATGCCCGAGCGCCAGCTCGAGCGCGTGATGCGCGACTTTGTGGCGCAGCGCTACAACCTGCTGCTGTGCTCGACCATCATCGAGACCGGCATCGACGTGCCCACGGCCAACACCATCGTCATGAGCCGCGCCGACAAGTTCGGCCTGGCCCAGCTGCACCAGCTGCGCGGGCGCGTGGGCCGCAGCCACCACCAAGCCTACGCTTATCTGATGGTGCCCGACATCCAGGGCCTGACCAAGCAGGCCAGCCAGCGACTCGATGCGATCCAGCAGATGGAAGAACTGGGCTCGGGCTTCTATCTGGCGATGCACGACCTGGAGATTCGCGGTGCCGGCGAGGTGCTGGGCGAGAACCAGAGCGGCAACATGCTGGAGATCGGCTTTCAGCTCTACAACGAGATGCTCTGCGAAGCCGTGCGCTGCCTGAAGAACGGCAAGGAGCCCGATCTGCTCGCACCGCTGAGCGTGACCACCGACATCAACCTGCACGCCCCGGCGCTCTTGCCCAGCGACTACTGCGGCGACGTGCATTTGCGCCTGAGCTTTTACAAGAAGCTGGCCACGGCCAAGAGCACGGAGCAGATCGACGCGCTGCTGGAGGAAATCGTGGACCGCTTCGGCAAGCTTCCGGCACAGGCGCAGACGCTGATCGACGTGCACCGGTTGCGCGTCATCGCCCGCACCTACGGCGTGCTCAAGGTCGATGCCGCGCCGACCCTCATCACCATCACCTTCAAGCCCGATCCGCCGATCGACTCCATGCGCATCATCGAGCTGATCCAGAAAAATCGACACATCAAGCTCGCGGGCAACGAGAAGCTGCGCATCGAACGCGCCCTGCCCGAACCCCGCGAACGAGCGCAAATGGTGCGCGACGTGCTGCGCAGCCTGGGTCAACCCAGGGCACTGGCCGAGTGACGGCCAGGCCTGGCTGCAGCCACGATAATCGGCCCTGACAGAAACCGACATCCAATGAACTCCACCGCCCTCTCGCCCGGACTCGTGATTCAAGGCATCGCGCCACGCCTGCGCCTGCGCGACTTCAAGCTGATCGCCTTCGACATGGACTCCACGCTGATCGACATCGAGTGCATCGACGAGATCGCTGACGTGGTGGGCAAGGGAGCGGCCGTCGCAGCCATCACCGAAGCGGCGATGCGCGGCGAAATCAGCAGCTTCAAGGAGAGTCTGGCGCGGCGCTTGTCGCTGCTGCAAGGCACGCCCGTGTCGGTGCTGCAGCGCGTGTACGAGCACCGGCTGCGGCTGAACCCGGGCGCCTTGCAACTGCTGGCCTACGCGCGCTGGGACGGACTGAAGATCCTGCTGGTGTCGGGCGGCTTCACCTATTTCACCGACCGACTCAAACCCCGACTGGGGCTGGACTACGTGCGCTCGAACGAGCTGGAAATCATCGACGAGCGGCTCACGGGTCGGGTGCTCGGACCGGTCATCGACGCCCAGGCCAAGCGCGACACCGTGGCCCAGGTCTGCCGCGAAATCGGCTGCGCGCACGAGCAGGTGATCGCCGTGGGCGACGGCGCCAACGACCTGGAGATGATGCAGCTCGCCGGCCTGTCCGTGGCCTACCGCGCCAAGCCCCGGGTGCGCGAGTTTGCCAATGTCTGCATCGACACAGGCGGTCTGAACCGCCTGCTCGAAGTCACCACACCCTCCGTCGCCTACAGATAGCCGGGAGCCGCAGCGCCGGGCCGCTGGTTCAGGCCGGCACGCTGGGCAAGCCCGCCAGGGCCATCGCCAGTTCGCTCTCGTCGTAGTGCTCGTCGGTCAACTCGCCAGCGAAGTACTTTTGATACGCCGTCATGTCGAAGTGACCGTGGCCGCACAGGTTGAACAGAATCGTTTCGGACTTGCCTTCGCGCTTGCAGCGCAGCGCCTCCTCGATCGCACCCTTGACCGCATGATTCGCTTCGGGCGCGGGCACGATGCCCTCGTTGCGGGCGAACAGCACGCCGGCTTCAAAGCACTCGACCTGGTTGTAGGCCACCGCTTCCAACAGCCCCAGCTCCTTGCAATGCGAGACCAGCGGCGCCATGCCGTGGTAGCGCAGTCCACCTGCATGAAAGCCCGGCGGCGTGAACTGGCTGCCCAGCGTGTGCATCTTGGTCAGGGGCGTCATGCGCCCGGTGTCGCCGAAGTCGTAGGCATACTTTCCGCGCGTCAGCGACGGGCAGGCCGCCGGCTCCACGGCCACGATGCGCGACTTCTTGCCGCCGCGCAGCGCGTGCCCGATGAAGGGAAAGGCAATGCCGGCAAAGTTGGAGCCGCCGCCCGTGCAACCCACCACCACATCGGGCCAGGCGTCGGCCATCTGCATCTGCTCCATCGCCTCCAGGCCGATGATGGTCTGGTGCAACAGCACATGGTTCAGAACCGAGCCCAGCGCGTACTTGGTGTCTTCGCGCTGCACCGCGAGTTCCACTGCTTCCGAGATGGCAATGCCCAGGCTGCCGGGGTGATTTGGATTCTTCGCCAGCACGGAGCGGCCGAACGCGGTTTCATTCGAGGGCGAGGCCACGCAGCGCGCGCCATAGGTTTCCATCACGGCGCGACGATAGGGCTTCTGGTCGTAGGACACGCGCACCTGGAACACTTCGATCTCCAGACCGAACAGCGAGCCGGCGAAGGCCAGCGATGTGCCCCACTGGCCGGCGCCGGTTTCCGTCACCAGGCGCTTCACGCCCGCTGCGCTGTTGTAGAACGCCTGCGGCACGGCGGTGTTGGGTTTGTGGCTGCCGGCCGGACTCACGCCCTCGTATTTGTAGAAGATCTTGGCCGGCGTTCCCAGCGCCTTTTCCAGCCGATGCGCGCGGTACAGGGGCGCGGGGCGCCAGGCGCGATAGACGTCGCGCACGGGTTCGGGGATTTCGATTTCGCGCTGGGTGCTGACCTCCTGCATGATCAGCTCCATCGGGAACAGCGGCGCCAGATCGTCCGGTCCCACGGGCTGCAGGGTGCCGGGATGGAGCACCGCAGGCGCGGGCTTGGGCAGGTCGGCCTGGATGTTGTACCAAAACTTTGGCATTTGGTTTTCTTCCAGCAAATACTTGGTCTGAAGGCTCATGAAAACGACTCCTGATGGCACATGATGTGCGGGGGTGAGAATAATTTGGCTGTGCAAGTATGCACCGCTGCCAGCGGATTTTAAGGGGCTTGCACCTGCGGTTTACCCGAAGCAAGGACGCCAGGCGCAGGCGTCGCCGCGCCCGCCACGGCGCTGCCGATGGGCCAAGCTTTCGATGCAAAAATGACATCCAAACCCACAGCGCAGTCGGTCTGTGATACAAGCATTTTTTATGGAATCGTTCGCACTCAAACCCGGCCGAGGCAGACAATCGCTTCATTTTGAACGCGAGCTCGCCGGCTGCAGCGCCCTGATTGCCGACGGCGACAACAACAGCCGCTCGGTGCTGGCTCGGCAACTGCGGGAATTTGGCTTCGCCGAGATCGTGCAGCACAGCCGGATTCGGCCGGCGCGCGAGCTGATCGAAACGCGCCGTTTCGACCTGATCCTGTGTGCCCAGTACTTCGGCGGCGATTCGCCCACGGGTCAGGACCTGTTGGATGGCTTGCAGCGCGACGCCTTGCTGCCCTTCGCCACGGTCTTCATCATGGTGACGGGAGACGCCTCCTTCACCAAGGTGGAGCAGGCGGCCGAGTCGGCACTGGACGGCTATCTGCTCAAGCCGCATTCAGCCGCAGGCCTGGTGCAGCGGCTGCTGGCGGCACGCCGGCGCAAGCAGGAATTGGCCGACATCTTCGACGCGCTGGAGCAGCGCCAGTTGCCACAGGCGATCCTGCTATGTCAGCAGCGCTATGAATCCAGGGGCGTTTATTGGCTCTACAGTGCCCGCCTGGGCGGCGAACTGTTGCTGCGAACGGCGCAGTTCAAGCAGGCGGGGGCGCTTTATCAATCGGTCGTGAGCGCCACGGGCGAACCCTGGGCGCGCGCGGGCGTGGCCCGGGCGCTGTTGTCGGGGGGTGAGTTTCTCCAGGGCACGCAGACATTGCTGGAACTGACCCAGGACGCGCCGAATTTTGCCGATGCCTTCGACCTGCTGGGGCGAGCCCAGCTCAAGCTGGGCCAGCTCGATCTGGCTATGAGCAGCTACCGCCAGGCCAGCGTCTTGACGCCTTCGTCCATCGCCCGCCTGCAACGGCTGGGCAAGCTGGCGTACTACCTGGGTGACGCCGCCGAAGCGGCTTTGCTGCTCGATCAAGCCACGCTGTTGGGGCAGGAATCACGCGCCTTTGATTTTCAGACCCTGGCACTGCTGGCGCTGCTGCGCGCAGCCCAGGAGGACTGGAGTGGCGTGCAGCGCTGCCGGGATTTTGCCCAAGCCCTGCTGCGCAAAGCGCCCGACATCGTGCGGCTACGCCGCATTGACCGGTTGATCGAAGGCGTGGCGCTGCTGCAGCAGCCCTCGCTGGGGGCCGCCACGGCGATCGCGCAGGATTTGGCGCAGGCGCTGGGGGCGGCGGATTTCGATTTCGATCTGGCGTGCAATCTGCTCAGCCTGTATTCGCTGCTGGCCAACGCCGGAGCACACCTTGAGCATGCCGACGGTCGAATTCAGCAGCTGGGTCAGCGCTTTTGCACCAGCGACGCCACCCGTTCCTTGCTGGCCGCAGCGGCCAAAGCCTACGAGCCCTTTGCCCAGATCATCCAGCGCTGCGACCAGCATTTGCTGCAACAGTCTGAACAGGCGATGAAACTGCAGCTGCTTGGCGATCTGCGCGGCGCGATTCACGGCTTTCTGGATCTGGCCGCCGAGCACCAGAACACGCGCATGCTCGATACCGCACGCCAGTTACTGCAGCGCCATGAGGGCGCGCTAGCCGACGCTGCGAAATACCATGAGCGGCTGAAATCCCTTGGCGCAAGCATCGGCGTCGAAAGCCCGCGCCCAGGGTCTGGCGAAGCTCAGGGTCGAGCGCCGGCGGGCATGGTGCTTCGGGTGAGCACGCCGCTGCCGCAGGCCACGAGCCACTGGTAAGCGCGGCGACTTAACCCGCAGTCGCTTCTTCAGGCTCGGGTTTGGCCCGGCCCTCTTTCTTCGGCAGTGGCTGGATGTCGAGCACCACTTCACCGCTCTCAACGCCCTTGTCGTCGGTGCTGAGTTTCACGTCCACGGTCAGGCGTCCGCCCTCGGTCAGACGGCCAAACAGCAGTTCGTCGGCCAGGGCACGACGGATCGTGTCCTGGATCAGGCGCTGCATCGGGCGCGCGCCCATGAGGGGGTCGAAACCCTTCTTGCCCAGGTACTTGCGCAAGTCATCGGTGAAGGTGACGTCCACTTTCTTCTCGGTCAGCTGGGTTTCCAACTGCAGCAGGAACTTGTCCACCACCCGCAAGATGACATTTTCATCGAGCGCCTTGAAGCTCACGGTGGCGTCGAGCCGGTTGCGAAACTCGGGTGTGAACAAGCGCTTGATGTCGGCCATCTCGTCGCCCTGCTCGCGCCGGTTGGTGAAGCCCATCACCGCCTTGTTCATGGCTTCGGCACCGGCGTTGGTCGTCATGATGATGATGACGTTGCGGAAATCCGCCTTGCGGCCGTTGTTGTCCGTGAGCGTGCCGTGGTCCATCACCTGCAGCAGCACGTTGTAGATGTCCGGGTGCGCCTTTTCGATCTCGTCGAGCAACAGCACGCAGTGCGGCTTCTTGGTCACGGCCTCGGTCAGCAAACCACCCTGGTCGAATCCGACATAACCCGGAGGCGCGCCGATCAAGCGACTGACGGCGTGGCGCTCCATGTACTCACTCATGTCGAAGCGAATCAGCTCGATGCCCATGATGTAGGCCAATTGCTTGGCCGCTTCGGTCTTGCCCACGCCCGTCGGGCCAGAGAACAGGAAGGAGCCGATCGGCTTGTCGCCACGGCCCAGACCGGAGCGCGCCATCTTCACCGCCGATGCCAGCACGTCCAGAGCCTTGTCCTGGCCGAACACCACGCTCTTCAAGTCGCGCTCCAGCGTCTTGAGTTTGCCGCGGTCGTCGTTGGTCACGTTGGCCGAAGGAATGCGGGCGATCTTGGCCACGATCTCTTCCACCTCGGTCTTGGTGATGGTCTTTTTGCGCTTGCTCGGCGGCAAGATGCGTTGCGCCGCACCGGCTTCGTCGATGACATCGATGGCCTTGTCGGGCAAATGCCGGTCATTGATGTATTTGGCCGACAACTCGGCCGCGGCCTGCAGGGCGGCCATGGCGTACTTGACGCTGTGGTGCTCCTCAAAGCGCGACTTCAATCCCTTCAAGATGCTCACCGTCTCTTCGATCGTGGGTTCGACCACATCGACTTTCTGGAAGCGGCGCGACAGGGCTGCGTCCTTCTCGAAAATGCCACGGTACTCGCTGAAGGTGGTGGCGCCGATGCACTTGATCTGACCCGAGCTCAACGCGGGCTTGAGCAGATTGGACGCGTCCAGCGTTCCGCCCGAAGCCGCACCCGCGCCGATCAGCGTATGAATTTCGTCGATAAACAGAATCGCATTCGGCCGGTCCTTGAGCGACTTGAGAACGCCCTTGAGGCGCTGCTCGAAATCGCCGCGGTACTTGGTCCCGGCCAGCAAGGCGCCCATGTCCAGCGAGTAGACAATCGCTTCGGCCAGAATTTCGGGGACCTCTTTTTGCGTGATGCGCCAGGCCAGGCCCTCGGCGATGGCGGTCTTGCCGACACCGGCCTCACCCACCAACAGCGGGTTGTTCTTACGGCGCCGGCACAGGATCTGGATCACGCGTTCGACTTCATACTCACGCCCGATCAGCGGATCAATCTTGCCGTCCTTGGCCAACTGATTCAGGTTCTGGGTGAACTGCTCCAGCGGCGACGTCTTCTCCGCTTTTTCCGCGCCTTCTTCGCTCTCGGCCGGCGCCTCGCCCGATTTGGCGGGCTCAGGCGGGTCCGTCTTGCGAATCCCATGGGCGATGAAGTTCACCACATCAAGCCGGGTGATTCCCTGCTGGTGCAAGTAGTACACGGCATGCGAGTCCTTTTCGCCAAAGATGGCCACCAGCACATTCGCGCCGGTGACTTCCTTCTTGCCGCTGCCGGTGGACTGTACGTGCATGATGGCGCGCTGGATCACGCGCTGAAACCCGAGCGTGGGCTGCGTGTCCACATCGTCGGTACCCGCCACCTGGGGCGTGTTGTCCTTGATGAAGTTGGTCAGCGACTTGCGCAGATCATCGATCTGCGCTGCACAGGCGCGCAGCACCTCGGCGGCGCTGGGGTTGTCCAGCAGCGCCAGCAACAAATGTTCCACGGTGATGAACTCGTGGCGGCGCTGCCGGGCTTCGACAAACGCCATGTGCAAACTAACTTCCAGTTCTTGGGCAATCATTGATTCTTCCTTGTCGCTTGCGGTAATAAACTGTAATGACTTTTTGGATGTCCTGCGCAGACCGCAGGCATCCACCCCAAAAAATTGACACCCGCAGCCTAGGCGCTGATGGGTTCACTGACACACTGCAATGGGTGCCCGGCCTGTTGCGCCGCCCCCAGAACCTGATCCACTTTGGTGGCCGCCACGTCCTTGGTGAACACGCCGCAGACGCCCTTGCCATCCAGATGGATCTTCAACATGATCTGCGTCGCAGTGGCCCGATCCTTGTTGAAATACTCCTGAATCACCAAGACCACAAACTCCATCGGTGTGTAGTCGTCGTTGAGCACCACGACCTGGTACATCTGCGGCGGCGTCACCTTCTGCGGCCTTCGCTCCAACACCACGGCCGCACCCCCCTCGCGCCGCGGCAACGGGAGCTTGGGAACTGAAGGTCGAGTCGGAGTTTTGCTTGGCATGCGTTTCATTCTAGCGGTGCCGTCGCTGCTGCGCGCTTGTAGGGTGACTTGGAGGTGCATTGCCCCGTTTCAAGGCATGGCGTGTCTTCATCGGAAATCCTAGCGCTCGCGCCCATGCTTGGCCACGCGACCACGGCCCGGCCGATGTTGCGCAGAAATCGGCAGCCCAATGGCAGGATCTCACGCGCGTAGACTTGGGGCTCGCACGCTTGGCGCAATACCTCCAGCGCTCGTTCTGGCAGCCAAGCGGGGGCGGCAACAGGCCAAGCAACTGGCTCAGCAGCCCCACGGCAGCGTGGCTGCGGCGACCGTCTTAGGCCCGTCTATGCTGAGCAGGCCTGACATTTTTTCCGCTGGCCAACACCGGCAGCCAAAAAGATTCATTTTTTGCAAAAAAAACTGCAATTTATGTCAACCGGGGGTAAACCGGGCCCGTTACGGGATGACCTGCCCAAGTTGGGAAGGCATTTTTCGAAAAATCGTTTTTATCTTAGGACTCTCAAATGAACAAAATTCTTGCCGCCTTGATCGCTGGTCTGTTTGCTGCTGGTGCATTTGCCCAAGCTGCTCCCGCTGCTGCTCCCGCTGCTAAGGCTGCTCCCGCTGCTGCTGCACCTGCTGCTAAGGCTTCGGCACCTGCTGCCAAGACCGATGCAAAGGCTGAAAAGGCTGCTGCCGACAAGGCTGCCAAGGCTGAAAAGGCTGCTGCAAAGAAGGCTGCCAAGGCTGAAAAGGCTGCTGCAAAGAAGGCTCCTGCTGCTGAAAAGGCTGCTGCTCCTGCTGCCGCTGCTGCTCCTGCTGCTGCCAAGGCTGCCGCTCCTGCTGCTGCCGCATCTGCTGCCAAGAAGTAAATCTTACTTCCCGGTAAAAATGCCCGCCTTTGGCGGGCATTTTTGTTTTTGGAGAATTTATGCATCTATTCCCAAGGTGTGGGCGGAGTTCCCTGATTGTCGCTGCGCTCATGCTGAGCGCACTGACCCGGCCCGTCATGGCTCAAGAGGGCCCCCAACTCGACTTGCCACGCATCAAGCTGACAGCAGGGATGTACCAGATCGAGGTGCAACTGGCACTGACTGCGGCGCAAAAGCAGATCGGCCTGATGCAGCGCCGGGAAATGCCCTTGCATGAGGGCATGTTGTTTGTCTTTGACGAACCCGCAACCCAGTGTTTCTGGATGAAGAACACCCTCATCCCGCTGACGGCCGCCTTTGTTGCGGACGATGGGAGCATCGTGAACCTGGTGGACATGAAGCCCCTTACAACGAAGTCCCACTGCTCGACCAAGCCGGTGCGCTATGTGTTGGAAATGAACCAGGGCTGGTTCGCCAAGAAGGGAATCAAGTCCGGCGTGAAGTTGGGTGGGCGGCCCTTTGAGCGCGCGCCATAAGCGACGGCCCATGCTTCGGGACGCGAAGCAGACCTAAAAAAAACCGGCTTCTCGCCGGTTTTTTCGTCTGTCGCACCAGGGTAAGCGATCTATAAACCCCGTCCTTCCCCTGAGCGCCTGAGCGGGGTACACCTACGGCTTTCAAAAGGAGAGCGCGATGGGTGAGAAGAAATCGAAGTGGCTGGAGCATTTGAAGGCGGCTGAAAGCTCGGGCCTGAAACTGAGCGCGTACGCGGCGCTGCACCAGATCGACGTGCGCCGGCTGTACGAAGCCAAGCGCAAACGCCCGCAACAGACTGCTTCAAGCTGGGCCGTCGTTCACGTCAAGCCGGACCCGCCGGTGCAGGTTCCACCCAAAGCACGGGAGTTGATTGCGCCAAC